>DATBRN010000001.1:0-18374 GCA_036560225.1 Pyrinomonadaceae bacterium
GGGAGCAGCCGAGATCCTTGATAATCTCTCAGGTTGGGAAGGTGGGCTTGCCCCCGCTGGTTGATTAGAAGAATTGCAGGTTCGTTTGAAAATCACAAATTGTGATCTCTGAGTCTTTACTCTGGTCCTTCTTGAACCGGAACCTTTTCGCCGGTAGCCTGCGACTTTATGATTGGTGGGGACAACAGCCGCTGCGCGTAGCCTTCCGGAAAAGAACGCACGCGACCGGTTGCGTCTGTAACCACGTGTCCAGTTTCACCCTCGGCAATTATTTGGTTATCTGCTGCGCGAATAATCTCGTAGCCAAATCGCAGTGAACGTCGCCGCAGTTCGGTGATGTGGGTGCGAACCAGGAGTTCATCGTCGTAATATGCGGGCGCCTTGTAACGGCAGTAGCTTTCCGCAACTACCAGAAAGGCATCTTCGTTCTCTTCCATGTCCCGGTAAGAGAAACCGCGGGCGCGGCAAAACTCCGTGCGTCCGAGCTCAAACCAAATGAGATAGTTTGCGTAGTACACTATTCCCATCTTGTCCGTTTCGGAATAGCGCACGCGCAAAAGCGTCTCGTGCCATTCTCCTAAGACTTCCGCTGGGGCGGGACTTGTCATCTTAGCGTTATGCCTTCAAACTCTTACCGAAGGAGCTTGCCTGATCAGCTGGGCAGCAATTAGTTAGAACGTTTAGCGGACTATAAGAGCGGAAGCCTGACCATGTCAAAGCGAATTAGCCGATTCCTGGCCCTGATCACCCTGTTAGCGCTGGCAATAACAGCCGTTCCGGCAAGGCACGTTCTTCCCACATCGCAACGTGCCAGCGTCACCAGCGGCACCGCACGGAATGCTGCCATTGTGGCTGCGACCAACGAAGTATTGAAGGAAACAAGTGAAATCAGGGAATTGACAATTCTGAGACCGGTGAAAAGCGGGGCGCAATCTCGAACCGAGATTGAGCAGATGTTGATTAAGAGCCTAAACGAACAAATGTCACCCGCGGAGATGCATGCTACCGAAGTCTCGTTACGGAAGTTTGGCCTGGCGCCCGCCGACTTTGAGTACCGGCCGTTCATCATCAAACTCCTGACTGAGCAAGTAGCCGGTTACTACGATCCGAAAGTTCGTGAGTTTCACCTGGCAGACTGGCTGGAGTTGGAAGGCCAAAAGCCTGTGATGGCGCATGAACTAACCCACGCCTTACAGGATCAGCATTTCAACCTGCGGCGCTTTGAGAAATGGCCACCTGGCGAGTCGGATGCCGAACTTTCCGTTCACGCGCTTATTGAAGGTGACGCCACGCTCGCGATGACTCTCTACATGGCGAAGTATCCGCTTGTCGCACTCGCGTTCGGCCGATCCCTGGCTACCGGAGTGGCAACCGAACAATTCAACCAGGCGCCCCGCGCTTTGCGTGAATCATTGATCTTCCCTTATCTGCACGGCATGGAATGGACCACGCAACTCTATAAACGAGGCGGTTGGACAATGGTCTCAAACGCTTTTACGCGACTCCCGTTATCGACTGAACAGATTCTCCATCCGGAAAAGTATTTCAGCTATGAGAGGCCCGTAAAAATCGTGTTGCCTGACGTCGCGTATCTGCTTAATGAAAGAAGCGAGCCGGCCCTTGGCACGCAGCAACCCACTGGGACGGCGGGCGTCTTGCCCGCATCCGGCCGGGCTAGAGTCGCTGGTCAGGGAACCGCGGCCCGCCGGTCATTGCCTCCTTCCCACGGATCCCTGTCGGCAGCCAAAACTTCATCGAAACCGGATGCCTGGCATCGTATCGATTCTGACGTCAACGGTGAATGGAGCTACTACCTAATCCTTGATCAGTTCTTGAATACGCCTGCCGAGTCGAAGCGAGCGGCGGCGGGATGGGCCGGCGATCGCTACTCGCTTTACGAAGGACCGAAGGGCCAGGTATTTCTGGCACAACTCGCTGCCTGGGACACAGAGAATGATGCGCGCGAGTTCTTTGAGGATTACGTGAAACGAACTGAGTTACGTTACCCTGATGCGAAGCGATTGGCTCAATCCGATTCGAAACTCGAATATCAAGACTCGAAAAACGAAACTCGAAACATCTATTCATGGTCGACCGGCGAAGGCAGCGTAGTTATGGAACTGCGGGGCCTGCGCGTTCTGATCCTCGAGGGCATTCCGGAAGGTGTTGATTCCAAAGTCTTGTTGAAGGCGCTTTGGCAGTAACTGGGATCCTTGGACCAACCATTTTGCCGCTCAGAACCTATAATTGTGCCTAAGTCTTTTGCTATGGTAATTTGAGTTCATCTCGAACAGCACAACATCAAATTGCCGTCTGAATCATGAAAAGCTCTAACGTCTTGCCGCCTCCCAAACAATCTTCCCAGCGGCTGCGGGAATTGACGGCCGAGTTGCAGGAACTTGAGGCCAGGCTACGTCTGGGTGGTGGGCCTGAAAAGATCGAACGCCAGCACAGTCAAGGCAAACTCACTGCGCGCGAGCGTATCGATCTGCTCCTCGATAAGAACTCATATAGTCAAGAAATTGGCTTACTGGTTGCTTACGACCAGTATCTGACAGACGACCGTCGACCGCCGACCGATGACCGAAAGCAACAAGACGGCAAGGGGCGGTCGGCGGTCAGCCGTCTGCGGTCAGTTGAAGAGATCGGCGCAGCACCAGCGGCAGGTGTGGTGACGGTTGTGGGCCAAGTTGAGCAACGTGAAGTTGTGGTCGTCGCCAACGATGCAACAGTTAAGGCGGGATCGTGGTGGCCGGAAACTATCAAGAAAATCCTGCGCGCGCAGGAAATTGCGATGCGCTCGCACGTTCCCATCATCTATCTCGTAGATTCGGCGGGCGTTAATCTGCCGTATCAGGGCGGTGTTTTCCCCGGACAGTACGGCGCATCGCGAATCTTCTATTACAACTCGATCATGCGGCGATACCTGAAGATTCCGCAGATCTCAGCGGTGATGGGACCATGCATTGCTGGCGGCGCATACCTGCCGGCGCTCTCGGATGTAATCGTGATGGTTGAGGGAACATCTTTCATGGGTTTGGGTGGTGCAAACCTTGTGAAAGGAGCTACGGGACAGACTATAGATAACGAGACGCTCGGCGGTGCTCGGGCGCACAACGAACTCTCGGGAGTTGCACATTATCGTGTGAAGAACGACGAAGAGTGCATCGCGCGAATTCGCGAGTTTGTTTCGGAGCTTCCGGTGAAACCTGCCAGTGTTGTTCCGATTCTTCCCAGCACCGAGGCGGGGCGTCCTGCGACGGAGCTTTACAACATAATCCCAGAAGATCACAAGCAGCCTTACAACGCCAGGCATATGCTCGATTGCCTGTTGGATCGCGGTCATCTGGATGAGTTCCAGGCAGACTACGCGAAGGAGATGATCACCGGACATGGGCGCATTCGCGGCATTCAGGTCGGCGTAATTGCTAACAATCGTGGAATGATTCGTCCGCCCGGCGGCGGTCCACCACGCTTCGGCGGCATCATCTACACTGAATCGGCGGAGAAGGTTGCCTATTTCATCGAAACGTGCAACCGGCGGCAGACGCCTTTGCTGTTCATCCAGGACGTTTCCGGGTTCATGGTTGGTCCAGAAGCTGAACATTCAGGCATCATTCGCGCCGGCGCTCGCTTCGTGGAAGCGATGGCCACGGCAGCGGTGCCGAAGATTGTATTAACAGTGAACCACGCCTCGGGTGCCGGCTACTACGCCATGGCCGGCCAGGGATTTGACCCTGATTTCATTTACACCTGGCCCACTGGCCGCATGGGCGTGATGGAAGGGGACTCGGCGGTCCAGGCTGTATTTGGCAGTCAACTCGAAAAGCTGAAGCGGAACGACATGAAGCCAGATGAGCAGCTCGAAGCGGAGATGGGTCAGGTGCGTGAGACTTATGACATGGAATTGGACGCGAAATACGCTGCGGCGCGGGGCTTTGTCGATGCCGTAATCATTCCTGAGAATACTCGCGACGCGCTGGAACTGAGTTTACGTGCAAGTCTCAACTACAGTGGCCCCCACATCGGACAATTCGTACTGTCACAGACTTTAGTCTAGGTAAGTCAATACAGAGCTGATCCCCTGAGAGTGGGCTAAACTCAGCCGACACCACGCTCGAGTCAACCTGCAAACGAGCTTGCGGATAGCATCCGGCGCTACCGCTTGATTCTGTACCGCGTAGGGTTGTGATTTGGGCCAGTTTGGTGATACAAAGACGCTACCCTGTCCCTTTAGCTTGTGTCCCTCGAGCACTTGATCATTCTCTTGCGCAGCGCCCTCGTCGTTGCGCGAGTGCTGATAGAGGAGGATTGATTCATGAAGATCGTTCGTCTTGGTAGTTTGTTATTTGCTTTAGTCTTAGGTGCTTCGGCGCTTTGGTTTGATCCCGCGGCCCTGGCGGGTAATCCAAATACTCAAAACTCAAATTCCTCGACCACTATGACGGAGAATTCGAACGCCCCCAAAACCACTCATAAACGAGGGCGTCGACACAGGCGACGGGCCCCTGCGCCGGCCGCCACTGCTGAAAGCACCACGGAAAGTACCGAAACACCGACAGCCCCAACCGAACAGACCGATTTGTCGGGTACCTACACGGGTACCTTCGATTGTTCAGATGCTGGAGTAAGTGGCGAAACCACTCTGACCATCACCGGCAATCAGTTCACACTTTCGGACGGGAAAACCGGACGTATTGTGGCGACCACGACGCGTGGCTATACGGGCGTGGCGATGCAGTTTGGTGAGTTAACAATGCCGACCGGCACGCAGGCGGGCAGCGCACCAACTATTGTTTCGATGCGCGCAAAGAAGTCCGGCGATCGTTTGACACTTACGTCCGTTCCTGGCGCGACACATGTTTGTTCATTTAAACCAACGGGTGCGGCGAGCAGTTCCGGAAGGCGGCATCGGAGACGAGCCACAGCTCCGGCAGCAGCTGCCGAGCCTACTCCTCCAGGAGAATCCGGAACAGGAACAATGGCTCCAGCCGAACCAGCGACAGCGCCACCAGCTTCTCGCCGTCGCGGTCGCAGAGGTCGGCGCGGCACTCAGAATCCAAACACTAACTCGAACACAAATGCGAACGACAACACCGGTGAAGCAAGTCCTACTCCGACACCGCCTCCGGCTTTACCGCGGAACTGATGTTCTTGTTTTACTTTTGAGTTAGTTTTTGCTGCTTCGACGGCGAGTTTCAAAAGACATCGCGGGCGTTATGGTTGTCAAACCACCATGTCGCCCGCGTTGCATGTCTGGAATAAACCAATTACATTCCCTGTCCGAAAAAAAACTAGCGCCCGGCTGTAACCACGGAAAGAGCTGGTGGGCTTGAAACGTAACAAGTGAAACAAAGAATTCGCATTGCTGCCGGACAGGGTTTCTGGGGAGATCTCCCGGAGGCGCCGGTGCGACAGGTTGAAGGTGGTCCGATTGACTATCTCATGCTGGACTATCTGGCAGAGGTTACGATGTCAATCATGCAGAAACAACGCTCGCGCGATCCAGCCGCGGGTTACGCGAAGGATTTTATTCCGTTGATGAAGCAGATACTGCCGGCGTGCGTAGAACGAAAGATTCGCGTCACCGCGAATGCCGGAGGCGTGAATGTTGCAGGGTGTGCGGCTGCAGTAGGTGAAGTTGCCCGCGAACTTGGCCTTGCCGGAAAACTTCGCATCGGGCTAGTTACGGGCGACGACATCATGGCGCGATTGGAAGAATTCTTCAGTCGTGGAATCGAGCTACGAAACATGGACACGGGAGCAGCGCTCTCGACAGTTCGTGATCGAATTCAAAGTGCTAATGTTTATCTCGGTGCCGCTCCAATGGTCGAAGCCCTCAATCGGGGCGCTCAAATCGTAATCACGGGTCGCGCCACCGATACTGGTCTGACGCTGGCGCCGCTGATGCACGAGTTTGGTTGGGCGCCCGATGATTGGAACAAAATAGCGGCGGGTACAATCGCCGGTCATATCATTGAATGTGGCGCACAGTGCACCGGAGGAAACTGCCAATACGAGTGGCGCAGCATCCCCAACCTGGCTGACGTGGGCTTTCCGATTGTTGAAGCAGCCCCTGATGGCACTTTTGTGATCACCAAACACGAAGGCACTGGCGGCTGGGTCACTATACCTTCGATAAAAGAACAGCTGGTCTATGAGATGGGCGATCCGCATTCTTATGTTACGCCAGACTGTGTTGCGGACTTCACCTCCGTGCGTCTTGACTACGAAGGTCGTGACCGAGTTCGCGTCTTTGGTATTCAAGGACGGCCGGCAACCGACACGCTAAAGGTATCGGTAAGTTATTCAGCCGGCTACAAAGCCGTTGGCACGCTCGTGTACTCGTGGCCAGACGCTTACGATAAAGCACAAGCCGCCGACAGAATACTTCGAACACGGCTGGATCGGCTGGGATTAAAGTTTGATCAAGTTCTGACCGAGTTTGTCGGCGCGAATGCGACTCATGGTCCACTCGCGGGCGCGCCCTCGACGGACATACCAGAAGTACAATTTCGCGTCGGGGTGCGCAGTGAAAACCGAACAGCCGTCGAGCGTTTCACAAAAGAGATTGCGCCATTAGTATTGACTGGCCCTCCCGGTGTTACCGGTTTTGCGGGCGGACGCCCAAAAGTAGAAGAAATCGTTGCCTACTGGCCGGCGCTGATTCCGAAGGAAGAGATCACCCCGCTGGTGAAAGTAATTGATGTTTGAAGGCTCTGAGAAAGATTTTCCATATATCATTTGTCATTTCTCATTTTTCATTGAGTACGTTTTTGGACCACACAATGGCAAATGAGAAATGACAAATGATATATGGAAAATCTGGTTCTTGAGGCGGTGACTAATCGGGCTGTGAATGATGAGGGTCCAACTAACCAAGCTTGCACACGCGCGCTCGGGTGACAAAGGCGATACCGCGAACATTGGACTGATTGCTTTGCAAGACGCGATCTATCCAATTCTCGTTCGTGAAGTAACGGCCGACCGCGTGAAGCAGCATTTCACCGGAATTTGCAAGGGAAACGTCGACAGGTTCGAGCTACCAAACCTGGGCGCGCTCAATTTCCTGCTGCACGAAAGCCTTGGCGGTGGAGGCACGCTATCTTTGATGACTGACGCCCAGGGAAAAACGTTTTCGACAGCCCTTCTTAGGATGGTGGTTGAAATTACCGATGAGGAAGCCGCCGACCTTGATCTTCACAATTGAGATAAACTAAGCACAGGCAGGCCAAGGCCGGGGTCCCCGCTGCCTCATTACTCGGGCCTCTTATAATATGACTGTGGAAAAGAATTCCCAGGTCAACGACTCGGAGACCGCTGTCAAGCAGCACTTTGCCAGCATCAATGGGATTAGTTTGCACTATGCTGAATCGGGCAGTGTCGACCACGACCTTGTGATCTTGCTACATGGTTTTCCAGAGTTCTGGTATTCGTGGCGCCATCAGTTGCCCGCACTGGGGGAAAAGTATCATGTCGTCGCACCGGACATGCGGGGCTACAACCTGAGCGACAAGCCGGCGCAAGTAGAAGACTATCGTATTGAAGTTTTGGTGGAAGATGTGGTCGATCTCATCAAATCTTTCGACGCGACTAAAGCAGCCATTGTCGGGCACGATTGGGGCGCCGCGGTGGCCTGGGCAGTGGCGCAAAAATATCCGGAGCGCGTCTCCAAGCTTGCAGCGTTGCAAGTACCGCCCCCGAGCGTATGGCGGGCAAACCTTTCGCTTAAGCAGTTATTGCGAAGCTCGTATATGTTTTTCTTCCAGCTTCCTCTTATTCCCGAGTTGCTTATTGGCTTGAAAAACTTTATGGCGCTCGGCTGGGTCTTCCAACAAACTGCTGTGCGTAAGGATGCTTTCAGCGGAGCCGACATTGAACTCTACAAGGAAGCTCTAAGCTGGCCGGGAGCTGCAACCAGCGCCATCAACTATTATCGGGCGAACGTACGGCGGTTGTTGTTTCGACGAAAGCCAAAGATCCCGCAAGAACAGAAAGCGCATGACGGCGACTCCAAGGTCGATCAGTCTGGCCCAGGAGATATGCGCATTCATGTGCCCACGCTATTCATATACGGTGAACAGGATTTCGCGATTATCCCTAACACAGTTCGCGGAATTGGAGACTACATTGCTGCCCCGTATCACGAGGTGCGCATAGCAAATAGTGGACACTGGGTTCAGAACGAAGCCGCCGAAGAGGTAAATGCGGCGCTGCTCGAGTTCCTGGGTACACAATGATGATGAGAATACCTAAGTTCGTGACCAGTCATTATCTCGCTCCAAAGAACAGGCATTAAGTGGCTGACGAAGACAACACTGTTCTGTATCAGGTCGACGGCGCCATTGCGCGGATCACACTCAACCGTCCGGACAAGAGAAATGCCCTCAACCAGTCCGTCGTAACAAATCTCAAAAGTAACTTGCTTCAGGCGAACGGCGATGCCGCAGTCCGAGTTGTTGTGATTTCCGGCGCCGGCAAAGATTTCTGTTCGGGCGCTGATCTGGCTTCGCTGAAAATTATCTCGAATGCATCGATTGCCGAGAATGCAGATGACGCGCGTTCGCTGATGGAACTGTTCGTGCTAATGCGACAGATCAGTATTCCAATAATCGCCGCTGTACGCGGGAAGGCGTTGGCCGGAGGCTGTGGACTTGCAAGTGCATGCGACATCGTGATCGCTTCCACGAACGCCCGCTTTGGTTATCCTGAAGTGAAGTTAGGATTTGTCCCCGCTATGGTGATGGCAATACTCAAACGGAATGTTTCAGAAAAGCGCGCCTTTGAATTGATTACTCGCGGCGCTGAGATTACCGCGGAAGAGGCCAGGCAGGCAGGGCTTGTAAACCAGGTTCTCGCCGAGGAGAATTTCGAGACTGAGGTGACTGCCTATGCTCGCGGTTTTGAAACGATGAGCAAGTCTGCGGTTGCGTTAACGAAGGCTTTGCTTTACCAGATGGACGGATTGACCTTTGGCGATGCTTTGGAGACCGGCGTGGATGTAAACGTCATTGCCCGCATGACCCGGGATTGTCAGGAAGGAATTGCCAGGTTTCTCAAGAAGACATGATTCAGTCCTGGGTTTTCGCGGTTCGCAGTTTCTTGATGGCCCCAAGTATTTGATCGGCCTTCTTATCATCGGGAGATTGATGGAGGTACTGTTCCAGTTCCGAAGCCGCCCGGGCGGGATCTCCCTTTTTCTCGTAAAGTCTGGCAAGCTGCAAATGAACGATAGCAAGTTTCTTTCCGCTTAAGTCATAGGCCCGGTTGAGCACTTTCTCAGCTTCGGTGAATGCGAAGTTGCGCTCATCGGCAGCAGCAGCGGATTTCTTAGGGTCGATTCGGGACGCCTGCTCTATTAGTGCCGTTCCCTGGCGCACAAGATAGTTGAGCTCGCGAGGATTCAGGCTAGCCGCTTCTGCAAAGATTCGAGCGGCTACTGCGAATTTTTGTTGCTGCATCATGATCACTCCAAAGGCCTGGAAGATACGGTCGTCCTTGGGATTGATGCGACGCGCTTCATCGAGATGCCCGATAGCTGCGTTGAATTTCTCTTCCAGGATGAATTCGTTGGCAAGCGCAAAATGTGCATCAAAGTAATCCGCAAAAACGCTTATTGCCTTTTGCAGGAATTCGACTCCCTCCTTCTGTCGTCCCTCTTTTAGCGACGTCATTCCCAAAACATAGCTGTTGCCAGCCTCTTTCGGCACGTTCTGGACAAAACGGACTCCACCCCGGCTGAAAGGAGCACCTGCTTTTCCAATCAGTGTAATCTCCACCGTGCGAGTCTCGCCCGGGTCATTGCTATTAATACTTCGGACAAAGTCAACGCGCTCTGTTGCAGGGTTGTAATCTGGAGCCGAGACCGTAAGGGCGTAACTGTTATCACTGAGGCCCGTGAACGCAAAATCGCCTTCATTGTTGGTTACAGTCTGATTGATCATGGCGCCATTGCCACTCTCCAGGCTAACCGTAACCCTCGGCATATTAACGCCTGCCGAATCGCGCACCTTTCCGCGGATTGTGTGTCCTTGTGCCGACGCGCTACTTGCAGTCGTTACGAACAGGAGCAAAATAAACAGAGACTGAATATCGATGCGGAAACTCACCAGCATATCTTCATACATTCCGGCGGCAATTGAATGTCAGGGGGAAGATTTATGGGTCGATCAAAAGAAGGGTGGAGTCCCTTTTCGGGACTCCACCACATAAGCATCAAAGAACCGCCTAAAAACGGAACTTTGCTGCAAATTGGAACGCCCGCGGACCGCCGGTACCGAACACGCTAGTAGTGCGCGCGGTTGGTCCATGCACTACGCTCCTAATTACGTCTGGCGATTCACCTTCTTCTGCGAGGGTGATTGCCGCTGGGTAAGTAAGGTTGGCTATATTGAAAACATTAAAGACTTCGCCGATAAGATCTAGCTTCAGCGTTTCGTTGAAGCTGAAGGTCTTAGTTAGGCGAAGGTCTTGCGAGATAACCGAGTCGCCGCCGATCTGCGTACGCTCCGGCAGCAGAGCGAGCCGGACGATTGGGTCCCCGAATCCCGGAAAGTTGCTGTCGCAACGCCCGGTTGGGCTGTCCGCGCCGCAATTATCACCCAGAGTCGGGATGCTCGCGTTGAAAGCTGTGATAATCGCGTTCAGCTCACCAACACTCTTAACGCTACGCCCGAGTGAGCCTTCGCCAGTACCAGGCAGATAGCTTGTGAAAGTACCGGTCCTGGAGAGGTCAACGAAGTTGGGCAGGAAGACGCTTTGCGGGATACCGCTAAACGCCGTCGAGATAAGTGAGATCTGCCAGCCGCCCAGGACGTCACGCTTAAATCTGTTGGTGCTCTTCCGGTAGAAGGGCAAATCGTAAATCCCACTCACCACAAGGCGGTGTGTGCGGTCGAGACCAGCCGGACCAAACTCCTTGCGGATGTTGTTCAGATCGGTAACGGTCGCACCCAAGCCCAATGCGTCGCTGCCGAATGCCTTGAAGCGCGAAAGCGCGTAGCTCGCCGTCATTTGAAATCCGTTAGAGAAGCGACGATCCAGACGGAAGAGACCAGCCATGTAGGTCGAGAAGCCCGATGAATCGGCGTAAGGTATAGCGTTGCCGAAGGCGGTCTTCTCGCCAAATTCGGAACCAAAGTGGTTCACGTCGTAGACGATTACTTCATGAACGCCCTTGCGATAGTTGAAGTCGCCTTGAAAGACCATCTTCCCAGGTAGCTCGCGTTGGACGCCGATCGAGTACTGGAGGGAATAGGGTATCTGGAACTCTGTCGAGAATAGTGGGCCAGAAATCGATCCGAAACACTCGACTGAGGTCGGAAGTGTACAGTTGAAGGCGTGCGACTCGATGTCAGCTCGTGCCGATCCGATGAATGCCAGGGCCTGCGCAAGTGTGACGTTCTGCCCCAGCGTGAAGCGACCGTCGCCACCTGGGAAGAAGGGGCTAACGAGATCGGTGCCGACGAGGAACAATTCCGCCCCCGGCGGGCCCAGGTCAGCACGCTCGAAAAGCCTCAGGTTATCGATCGTGTTGTCATAGTATATGCCCGCACCACCCCGAATGACCGTGCGACCGTTTCCGGCCACGTCCCAGGCGAAACCAAGGGTCGGCGCAAAGTTGTTCTTGTCCTTCGGACTGGGGGCCGTCCCCTTGCCAAAGACAGCGGCAATGATCGCCGGATGCCCCTGATCGTGATTCCACAGATTTGAATCAACACGGTATGAGAGACCGTAGTTAAGTGTGAACTTGTTGGTCAGTTTCCAGGAATCCTTGCCGTAAAAAGAGATGCGATTGTTATTGGTTGCTTTCCCGTTGTTAAACGGAAGGATATCGTTACCGATACCCATTGAGATGTCGCGTACTGGGTAATTCAGGAAGTCTGCCTCAGTCTGCGGAATTGGTAGCCCGTTGGATATTGGATTGAAGAGCCGTATTCGGGCGGGTTTAGCGAAGGCAAACTGGCCATTAATAGAGGTCCGCTCGAAGTTACCGCCGAAGCGGATCGTGTGATTGCCATGGACCATAGTGAGGTCATCGCGGAACTGGTAACGTTCCTGGAACGTGGTCTGTGGCGTGATGTAGTTAGTGCCCGATCTCCAGAGTTGAGATCCGAGGATGTTAATCTGCGGAGCTCCAGTGGTCTCAGGGAGAATCACGTTTGAGAAATCGCTTAGGTTGAAGACAAAGTTATTGGTCACCGTCGGGCTGAAAGCATGCGTTGTTCCAACGACAAGATTGTGCGAGCGGTTCGTCACAAGTTGGTTGTTCGATTCAAAAATTCGCGATGCGGATTGACGCGGAACGATCCCGGATCCCGGTGGAAACGGCACATCTTGCTTATTGTCATCGAACGAATATCGAGTTTGAACGTTAGTCGCGCTGCTAACCACCCAGTCGACTTTTGCCGTGAGCAACTTTTCGTCAAATGGGTTAGGGGTAAAGCCCGCGAAGCTGGGTGACTCCGTCGGGTTATGGAGCGCCGAGCCATCTTGATTGTTCCCCTCATAGTTGAAAAAGAAAAAGAGCTTGTCGTGCACGATAGGCCCGCCGAGGGTGCCGCCATACTGTTCACGGTCAAACGGGATACGAGTAGCCTGCGCGTTAAGTGGGATGCCATTGGCCGCGTCGAGCCGTGAGAGGGACGGAAATGCTGCCCAGCGGTCGTCGCGAACGTAGAAATATCCGTTGCCATGAAACTCGTTCGTGCCGGACTTCGAAATTATATTCACGGATCCGGTTGACGAAGCTCCTGTCGAAAGATCGAAGTTCGAGATACCGAGCTGGAACTCTTGTACGATCTCTTGTGAGAAGTTCTGTACCGTAGTGCCGACGACGTTATCAACAACTGAGCCGCCATCGACCGCGATCTGTGCGGAGCGACCGGCCTGCCCGGCAATGGAAACGCCGGTATAGTTTGCCTTCGTCGGGTCGAAGTTGCCGCCCTCGACCTTCTCGACGCCTGGTTGAAGCTGCGCCAGATCGAGGAAGTTCCTACCATTAAGTGGAAGATTCTGGATTTGTCGGGTGTTTATGACGCCCGAAACAGTATTGTCCGTGCGGTCTATCTGGGCGTCACCGGTGCCAATGACCGTGACGGTTTCGCTCGCCCCTCCTACCTCAAGGTGGACATCTAGCGGAAGAGTTTGACCTACGGCAACGACCACGTCCGAAACGACGGACGTCTTGAAGTTAGTTCCCGCTACTTTCACCTCATACGTTCCAGGTGGCAGCTGGGATATTCGATACCGTCCGCTGTCTCCGGTAGTTGCTGAACGACTAAAGTTAGTTGCGGAGTTTCGCACTGTAACTGTCGCACCTTGCACAATCGCACCCTGTGGATCCGTTACCGCTCCTTCGATGGACCCGATGGGCTCCTGTGCAAGAGCGGTGGTCGAGAGCAAGGCAATGCAGGTGACAATAACCAACCCTATTAGGCTTTTCATCTTGGTTTCCTTTCTGGCAGATAGGTACCGCGCATGCGAATTCGCAAACCACGTTAGTGAGTCAAGAACCCCTGGTCAGTCAAAAGCAGCAAGGGTCGTAGATAAGATCTTGTTATGCTGAGGTCCGCAATTTCCATGCCCGCCTGAATTTCTTCGACAAAAGCCAAAAATTCCTGCGTGTTCTGCTCATGAGGCATGTGCCCATGGTCGGCAAATATCCAAAATTAGCATGACAATCCATAAATTTAGATGGGCCGCAGCTCGATTCATTTAAATTGCTGACGACATGGGGCAGGGAGATTCTGGAGCAATTGTCATTACCACCAACCATGCATTAGCCGTTGGTGGCGGCGATAGGAACCTGTCTGCGTCAGTGATTGTTTGGAACAACTCCTGGCCATGCTTGGCAAACTCTAACGCGGCCTCAGCATCCGGTTGCGCAAGTTCGTGTATGTTTGCGCCCGATGAATATTTACCAAATGGATCGAATGACATTTGGCGGCGCAGAGAGACGGGCTTGGATGTGCATGTCGTTGCTCGCATGACTAGAGATTGCCAGAAGGGGATTGCGAGCTTTTTAAAGAAGGACTAGCTCGGGTCCCGTGGGCAGTAATTGCACGAATGACCGGGGATTGTCAGGAAGGGTATTGCGAGGTTCTTAAAGGAGGAGTAGGATGCGCGCATCGGGAAGTGCGAGGCTTGGCGCAACCGGTAGCTTGCTTCCGTTTCCGTTGTGCAGAAATGCTTTCCAGGTTTCGCCTACACACATTGCCAGAAACCAATCGCAGATCTTTAACTAGATGCGATCTAGGCGTTGAATTCGCAACCCTGATCTAATTGCAGAGTACTTTTAGGAGGGCTCCCCATGAATACGAAAAATTCCGTCGCGGGCTTAAGCAAGTCCGCGAGAAGCATTCTCTTTCTGATTCTTGTTCTTTTGCTGGGTTGTGTTCCCGCTTTCGCCCAGGTAACAGCTAGTGCTGCGATCGGAGGCACAGTTGCCGACCAGAAAGGTGAAGTCATCAACGGTGCGACCGTTACGGTTACCAACAAAGCGACCGGCGCATCGCGCACGGCGACTACTAACGATAGTGGAGAATACAAGATCGACTTCCTACCCGCAGGCCGTTACAACATAAGAGTTAGCGCCACCGGATTTGGCGATGTGACTTCCGAGGACGTGGAGATACTGGTGGGCCATACCAGCAGCTTTAACGTCACCTTGAGCCCTGGCATGCAAACTGCCAATGTTACGGTCACGGCCGATACAGAACTAGTCAGTAAGGAAAAAACTGACATCAGCCTCAATATCACGCCGCGTGACGTTCAGGACTTGCCGCTCAACGGCCGTGACCTGGGCAACCTCGCCTATCTGGCTCCAGGCGCGAAGCCGGTGGACTCCTACGATCCAACCAAACGTCGTATCTCGGTCTTCGGCATAAATGGTTCGAGCGGCCGCAACGTGAACGTTACAGTCAACGGCATCGATAATAAGGACAATACGGTGGGTGGCCCCGTGATGCAGTTTCCACTCGAGGCGATTCAAGAGTTTGTCATCAGCACGGCGCGTTTTTCGGCGGTCAATGGCCGGAGTGAAGGAGCCGCGGTAAATGTGGTTACGAAATCCGGCGGCACCGATTATCACGGGTCGATTTTCTACTTCCTCCGCGATAAAAAGCTGAATGCGAGCGAGGTTTCGCCGAGCAACACAGCTCTTAAGTCGAAGCCGCCGTTTAACCGTAAACAGTGGGGTGGATCTATAGGTGGACCGTTGCATCTGCCGCGCTTCGGCGAAGGTGGACCGGCTTACTACTCGACGGGCAAAAGAACTTTCTTCTTCTTTGCTATTGAGCGCCAGAATGAGGCTACTACAATCCCCGTTGCGTCCGACGCGCTTGCAGAATTAAATCTGGTGCAGTTCTTAGGTGCTCAGCCTGCCGCGGTGCTGCCCACGCCATACAAGGACTGGCGTATTAACGCGAGAATTGATCACACGTTCAACTCGAAGCACAGCGCCTTTTTCACCTACAGCGATCAGTCCAATATTGGATTAAATGATCAAGCAACGGCGCGCGTTGATCTGACGCAGGGGAATTTCACGAAGAACCGACTTATCTTGAGCAACTTTACTCTAAATTCCAGTCTCAGCCCCACCGTCATCAACGCGTTTACGGCGGGTTACCAATACTGGAACAATCTGATCGATAGCGAGAAAAAAACCACCACGTTTACTTTCCCTAGCGGGATCGGCTTTGGCACCAACGTGAACGTGCCGCAACAGTCCTACCAGATCAAATATCAGTTTAAGGACGACCTCTCAATCACCAGAGGAAATCATACGTACCGCACCGGCGTTGACTATCTGTGGGAACCTAAACTTGGAGGTTTCTTCGAGTTTAATCCCACTTTAGAGATCGATTTCACAAAGCTGCCAAGCGCTATCCTCGCGCTCCCTCAGGGTTTCGCTACCCCTGGACTCGTAGGTGGTATGACCGCCACATCGGGAAACCCTTATTTTGATTTGCCCGGCGGTGCCAAGATGCTCGGTCTCTATTTTCAGGACGACTGGAAAGCGACCCACAATCTCACGTTGAACCTGGGTGTGCGATGGGATAAAGACTTCAACCTCATTGGCACTCAAGCGCAAAGCAAGAGCAGGACCTACCTGGCGCTCAAAGCAATTAATCATCCCGCCGCCCGCTCGCTGCCCGCGGACGATAGTCGCGACTTTAGTCCTCGTGTTGGTTTCGCCTGGGACATGGGAGGCGCTGGCAAACACGTTTTGCGAGGAGGTTACGGCCTGTATTACGGTCAGACCTTTCTGAACATACCGCTGTTCATGATTCAACAGATCAATCCGACTATATTTGTGAGCGTCTTTAGTATCGCGAGCGGCGATATAGTGCCGGGCACCGGCATCCTCCTTTCGAATTGGCGTTTTGGCATCGATCCCTTGCCCACAATTCCACCGCCGCCTACGCAGCTACCTGCCAATTCAACGGGCCGGATCATGGACCCCGATTATCAAAACCCGCTCACTCAGCAATGGAACGTTGGCTATGCATGGCAGCTCAATTCTTACTCAGTCTTGGAATTTGAGTACACGCACATTCTCGGATTGCATGAGTCTAAAACCTTGAATATCAACCCAACGAGACGAATGTTCTGCGCAAATGGTGGCAAGACATGCGGTGTAGGACCAGAAGATCCCAATGGACAGGAGATCTCCTCTCGTCCATTGTCAGCCGCACTGGCAGCCGCTGGTCAACCAGTGCTCGGCCGTGTCGATCTGGAAGTCTCAAGCGGACGATCGCGCTATGACGGCATGAACATCTCCTATCGTCGCCGTCTGCACAACGGCTTTACTGTTAACGCCACTTATACGCTGTCGCGGGCTCTCGCCTACAACGGGAATTCCGCTGCCTTCCGAAATCGGGCCTGGGACCCCTTTAACTTTTTCGCGCCTTACGAATTGGGGCCGACTCCGAATGATTCGCGTCACCGATTTTCAATGGGCAGCGTGGTTAACCTACCCGGCGGCTTTCAAGTAGCGCCGATCGTACAATGGGAAACTGCACGACCTTATACCGCCGGCTACGGTGGTGCTGTCGATGTCTTAGGAGTAGGAGGCGGGCGCGGGACCTCTCACGTGACTGTTTTTACTAATTCCCCTACTGACTTGAAAGCTACCCTTACAGCCTTTGGCGATCCATCCGGGACATTTCCTATTCTCCTGGCGAATGGTACAACTGCTAATGTGTCGAACGCCGTCAAGTACCGAAACTGTATGCGGTCAGGCCAATGTACGATTGCCACATTTGACAATTTGCGCGGTCAATCGTTCTTCCAGCTGGATGCTCGTGTCACGAAAAACTTCAAGATCGGTGAGCGGTCCAACCTTCAGGCGATCTTCCAGGTCTTTGATCTTAATAACCGAGCGAACTTCGGGAACAACTTTGTTACCGATGTGAGGCAAACGAACTTCGCAACTCCAAGCAATTTCATCACCCCAAGCGGAGTAACTGTACCGCACAGCTTGTCAGCCGAGCTAGGAGTGCGATTCAGTTTCTAACCGTTTAAGTTTTGTTGGATGGAGGGAAGGTGGCAGAGGTTCTGCCACCTTCCTTTTTGTGCTTGGCTAATCTCAATGCGTAGTTCAGCACTGGATTGCCAACATGAGTTATGAGGCCGACTCGCAGAGCGTCCAATGCAGTGTACTGACGAGCGGTCAACATGAATTCCAAAGCATTTGCCCGGCCAACTATCCGTGGCAGCCTTTGCGTGCCTCCCCACCCGGTGATGATTCCCAGGCGAGCGCCGGGATGTGAGAAGATCGCAGATGGCGAAGCGACCCGAATATCACAAGCCAAAGCTAGATCTAGAGCACCACCCATACAGTAGCCGTTGATGGCGGCGATGGTAACCAGTCTTGCGTCAGCGATTGTTTGGAATAACTCCTGGCCCCGCCTCGAAAACTCTAACGCGGCCTTAGTATCTAGTTGTGCAAGTTCGTTTATGTTTGCGCCCGACGCGAAGACGTCCTCTGTTCCGGTGAAGATAATTGCTGGTATGTCGTCGCGCGCGAAGAGCGCCGAGGTTGTACGGCTTAACTCTTGAAGTGTGTCGAGTGAGAGTGGATTGCGCTGGGCCGGCCGGTTGAAACGAACTATTGCGGTAGAGCCGTCGATCTCAGTGACTATTGGAGTAGAGTTATCGTTGCTCATTCAAACGCGTGGGCGCGTCGTCTTCAAGGGCCAACCGCAAGTGTGATAGATAAACGCGAATGTGATCACTCGCGAGGCTTTACGTTCTCACGTAAAAACTGGACGATGTTTTCTGTGGACGTTCCGGGCAGAAAGACTTCCGCAACGCCCTGCGTCTTTAGCTTCGCGATATCATCCTGCGGAACTATTCCACCTAACAGCACA
>DATBRN010000002.1:0-5659 GCA_036560225.1 Pyrinomonadaceae bacterium
GAGTGTCCTGGGAGTACGAAGCGCTTTTCTCCAAAAGCCTCGGGTCTAAATGACAAATGAGAAATGTCAAATGACATATGACAAATGGTACTGACCTCATGACAAATCGACGAGCGTTAGGACTGCCTTTGGTTTGCTCGGCAATGTCATTTGTTCGTTAAGCGACTGATCGACCATGTTGGGCCAAGGCCCAATAGACTATGGCGGACCGAATCGTCCCCGGTACTCGGTTGACTTGATGAAGGCTTTCACCATATCGGCCTGTACGAAGTTGCCATTAAATTGATTGAGCTTCGCCAGCCAGAAGTTGAACCCCGAAAGATTATTGTCCGGTGGATCGTCGGGGTTCCTTCTTAAATAGCCGAAATATTCCATCAGAACGAAAGCGCGGTTGAATTCCTCCATCCGCAGAAAATCAGATTCTACAATCAACCGCAGTGCTTGGGCGCGCGTTATGATCCCGGCATCCAAACTCCTGATGATCATGTCCGGAACAAAGAGAATGCGCGGAAGCTGGGCGCGAATCTCGCCGTTGGGAAAATTCACCGTATGCACATCAACGTAAAGCAGGCCTCTTGACAGATCGCGTAACCGCGCAGTGCTTAGCTGGCTTTGGAAGTCCCTGAACTCTCCGCCTGGGAGCGCAAAGATGATCCCTCCATTTTCATCGGAAGCGGCTGGGCCATGAAGGTGCGCGTCGGTTTCCGCGCTACTCAGTCCATTTAAGGAGAGGGATATGGAAACATTCGGGCCGCTTACGGCCTGGCGCAGCACGACAACGCCCGTTGCCGGTGAACTGTTTGGCGGCACTACCTGCGACCCAGTTAGCTTCGCAATGTACAACTCCGCAGTCGTCGTATTGAGCTCGGCATTTGCAAAGAGCTGAAATACAAAGTTTTCGTTGGAAAGGCTGTTGTATTTGGCAGCGAACGCGGGGCGTATCACAAATTCGTCGAAGAAGGCTTGCTTATTCGCTTCTAGTTGCGCAGCAGCTCCAGGTGCGCCAAAGACATAATCTTTTTGGAGCGCCTGAACATCGCGCATGAACGCTCCATAACGTGGCAAACCACCAAAGGCCGCTTTCTCAGCCAGGTAGGCTGGAACCCCGGTTTTTTGAAACTCAATCGATAGAAAGAAGGCTGCTGAGACGTTGATCCGCTTGAGTTCAATGCACTGCTGGTCGGTGCCGCAGGAAGTAATCTGATTGACCCAGAAGTTGAAGCCAGACGTGTCCGGCTCCCGATTCAGAAAATCGAAATATTGCTGTCTGACAAAGAACTGTGCATCGTCGACAATATTGGGTGGCTGTCTCTCCGTATCACCCTCGTCGTCCCTTATAAATAAGTTTGCTCTGGTTGGACTAACCAGGGCGGCGCCGGTGGCATTACTCAGGACGAGATCGAGCGGAGGTGAGGAACCCCCGGCTATCAGATTGTTATCCACGATAAGTACGCGGAATGTTTTGCTGGTTTCACCGGGGCCGAACGTAAGTTTGCCAAGGGCGATTTCGTAATTGGACTTTTGCGTCAGAGAGGTATCGACCGTAGCGTAGTTTACGGTGGCTGTGCCCGAAACGTCGCCTGTGCGCGTGACTGTGACGTCGAAATGATGATCGGACTCAACGGCGAAATAATCGCGGTCACTAAATTGGATCTGGGATGTTGCTACTGATGCCGCCTTGAGCGAGCCGAACAGTCCATGTTCCTCCTGGTAGATTCCGGCGGAGAAATACAAAGTGTTCGGATCACCACCGTTCACGCCGTTGCCGAAGACGATGCCTCGCAGGTGGTCTATTTCCAGTGCTGCTCCGCTTTCGTCGACCATGCTACCGATGAGTGCACCCGTAGCGGGATTGAAGGCACTGATTGCTGCATCCTGTATTCCCCGAGGTTGGGAATTTCCAACCAGCAAGGCATTACTAAAAGCTCCGAAGCTCGCCGGTGAGAGCGCCATTCCCCAGGGTGCGGAAAGCGGACCGTTGTTAATCTCGAAAGCGGTGTCACGAACGCCGTTTGTATCAAACTTGCGAACGAAGCCGAGATCAAAGTTCATTCCAAATTGAAACTGCGCGTAAGTAACATACAACGCGCCACCCAGGTTCTGAATGTTGTAAGGATGGAAATTTGCTGGGATGCCACCGCCGCTGAAGTTGCCCGAGACGGAAGTCAGATTGAAGTCTTTATCGAAAACATCAATATTTCCATTTGCAAAGTCGGCGGCATAAAGAAAATTCCCTGAAGCATTACTGCCAATAGTCACGCCCGTGTAGCTATGGCCAGACAGGAACTTCACCACGACTGCAACTGAACCCAGGAATGGTTGCCAGGCGTTAATGCCGCCGCTACGGGTCGCGAAGATAAACTGCGCCGGCGCCGCCGGACTCGTCGGCGTGAGGGACACGGAGAAATCACTCGTCGTGTTCGCTACAACGCCCATCGGCAAGGAAGGCGCGGGAGCGACGGTTGGAACATTTGGGATTGCGACCGAAGGCAATGGGGAATTAGCGGCCAGTGGACTGCCTGAAACATCGCCTTTGTAAATTGTGGCCAGGTCGGTTTTGTTGTTGGCGACCCAGAAAGCACTGGTCGGACCCAACGCAATGCCCCACGGATTTCGAAGCAGCCGGTCATCGACAAGAGCAAGCCCGGGTAGATCTGAAACAAGATTCGTCTGCCGGTAAGTGCCACTAATGCTTATGTCCGGCGCTTGAGGCGGGGTGTTACGCGCCCTTCCCCTCGCGGCAAATGATTTCGGCAGGGATGGCAATAAGAGAAGAAATAGAAGTACAAAAACAAGAAGGGAGCGAAGAGCAAAGGGCTTATTTGGCAGCATATGGGAACGCAGGTAGTTCATTGGACCCTTCCTTGTCGAGACGAAGTGCGTTGCATTTTAGAAGATTCTCGTCCGGAGCGAAAGATTCTGATGAGTTCTCAGCGTGCGCCGTTGAGCAAGCTCTCAACCACGTTTTTCCAGGAGAGATTCAGAGCTTTGAATTTTTCCCGCCCGCGCTCGCCCATCGTTCGTGCCCGCTCGCGATCTTTGTAAAGTGAGTCCAAAGCTTCAGCAATAGCTTTCGGTTCCGGCTCGACGATCAGACCCTCGCGGCCGTGTTCTATGAATTCCGTCGCCCCTCCGCCATCACGCGCAACCACCACCGGCTTAGCCGCCAGCATTCCCTCCAACGTCACGTAACCGTAGTCTTCGTCAAACGGAAGATAACAAACCCCGAGCGCATTGGCATAGAGTTCGATCACCTCTGACTCCGAAACGAAACCGCGCAGGCAAACGCGATCGTTAACGCCATACGCCTTAACGAGCGACTCGTAACGCTTGCTATCGCGCGAGGCGCCGGCAAGAACGATCTTCACTGGTGTGCGAAGATGCTTTGCTGCTTCGATCAGGAGCTCCTGGCGTTTCTGCGGTTCAAGCCGACTCGGATAAAAGATGTAGTCACCCTGCTCGCCGCCGTGCAGGCTCTCAGCACGCGGAGGGGGATGATAAAGCGGACGGCTTTCGATCTTGTTGTATGTAAGAAGTCGGGTGGCGACGGTTTTCGAGTTGGCGAAAACTTTCTTCGCCTGCGGTATGAGTCGATTATCCACGCTCTGGATCCACTGGCGTACTTGCGCCCCATCCGCGTATGACGACAGATCGTCAAAAGGCGTATCCCAAAGATTATAAGCGGCGCGATATTGATGCATGATCCACAGCACCTTGCGCTCATGCGCGACCAGGTAGGCAGGAAACTTCATACCGATAACCAGGTCAACGACTTTCCCGTTGGCTTCGCTTAAGTCAAGCAGACGCCAGGCCAGCGCGCTTCGCATGATTTCAGAAGGGGGATACCACTTAAAGGGTAGCGCTACGATCTCGGCGTTGTAACCCGCCTCGATCAGCGCGCGGCTGAGTCCAGCCACGTGAGCCTCCCCACCACCCGTAGTGAAGGGCACTTGAGTCGTGCAAATTATTATGTTGCGGATCATGAATACTTGTTTTATTCGGCGGTCTTTGGCCTTGGGTCTTTAGCGTTTGGTCTTTGCGCTTGGACTTTGCTTCTTGGTTACAAAGTACAACTGGGCCTTCGTTTTCGCTCCAGAGAAGCGAGATGTTTATAGCAACAACGAAATCCCGCTAATATTTTTGCGCTCCGTAGGAGCGCAAGATAATTCCAGCGGGACAATTGCTGGATATAACAAATGAGGTTGCGCTCCTACGGAGCGCGGGTTTTGGGTGGGGCGGCGGGCTATAAACATCTCGCCCCGCCGGGGCGAAGAAAGCCAAAGCCTCTTCCTTGACCTCGCTCCGTAGGAGCAGGATTTAGTGTCTATGTTTTCATCCATACGAATAAGCTGCACAAGATGGCCACGAACAACGGACCACTGATCGCGGGCAACTGACCACTAGCAACTGACAATGGCAACTGACCACTTGCAACTGACCACTGACAAATGACCACTAACAACTGACCACTGACAACTGACAACTGATCATTCACCACTTTGGGTTTTTACCGAATCAAAATATTGCAGACAGCAACAGACAATTCGCGGTCGTCGCGCGTTTCGTCGCCGACGGGACGCGGTTGCCAGGTGCGGTCGGCGCGCAGCTCCAACTCAAACTCGCCACCTGCCTGCTGACTCAAACTTTCCGGCACAGGCACGCGCAGCTCCAGCCACCCCTGTCGGTACAGGGACAACGCGCACAGTCTGGCTCCGTTCAATACGACTTCCAGGCCGAGAGGACGAGAATTCAGATCGGGAAGATGTGTGGTCAGATCGAAGCTGATTTCCGAAATGGCTTCAGCGTAAAACTTTACTTTGGCGCGGCTGCCCATCCACCGAGCTACCGGCGGCAGCATGTTTGGTTCATACCAGCCATTATCGAAGGTCGCATCAATACTGCGATCCAGGCACACCGCTTCACCGACTTCGCCACCGGTGTCGCGAGAAGCAAAGAGCGCACGTCGATCTCGATGTTCGTTGTAGAAAGGACCGAGCGGCGCATCTGAGGCTTTCAGAAAGACGTAGAGACCACTCTTCGGAAGTTGTACTTGCAAGTCGGTGATTTTTCCGAAGACATAGCCCATCGCCATGTCGAAAGCGCGCCGCTCTTTGAATGAAAGGCCACGTAGATAGTCGAGAAAATCATCCTCAAAAATCAGTCCATACTTATCGGCCTGTTTGAGAAACTCCTCGCTGCTGAGACAGAGAGCGTAGCGCGGTTCCCAGGCGACGTGTGGAAAGAACTTACGAAACCTCTCGGCGTGTTCCTGTTCCTCCTCCAGGCCGACATGACCATCAATTTCAATGAAGCGACGCAGTTCATCCGCGCTCATTTCGTCGTAACTCTTCTGCGCCGCGCGGTCGGTACACTCTATGCCGTGCATCGTTACACCGCCGCGTCGCAGCACGCGCTTTACTTCGGCGAGCACGGCGTCTTTTTCTTCTGCAACCACATGCCCAAGCACGTCGAGGCTTACAACATAATCAAAGCTTGCATTCGCAAATGGCAATCGGGTCAGTTCCGCAGCTGTGGTCGAGTCGTAACCGTTGCGCCGGGCAGCCAACGCGCATTCGTTTGATAGGTCAACACCGGTAAGCGCAACGCCTTTTCGTTTCAACAGCGCGAGCATTCCGGCACCGCAGCCAAGCTCAAGCAC
>DATBRN010000003.1:0-29056 GCA_036560225.1 Pyrinomonadaceae bacterium
GGCCAGACGTGGCGAGTCTTCTGTGCTATTGAACTACCGGAGACCGCCCGCGCGCTTATTTTGCGACATATCGCTCGTTTGAAAGACGCGGTGCCCGACGCAAAAGCTAGCTGGAACCGGGACGCCAACCTTCATCTCACCATAAAATTCCTCGGCGAAATACCTCGAAGTTCAGTTCCAGATATTTCAACCGCCGCGTCGCGAGCGGTTATGGGCGTGGCGCCGTTTTCAATCCGACTTGAGCAAACCGGATCCTTTCCCCGGGGAGCTCAACCTCGAGTGTTATGGGTTGGTATCGAGGATTCGTTCGGCCAGCTCAATGAATTGCACGCGCTTCTTGAAAAAGGATTAGCGAGTTTGGGCTTTGATAGAGACAGCCGACCCTTTCATCCGCATCTGACTGTTGCCCGTCTGCGTCAGCCGCGACACGCGCGGACACTGGCCGCCGCGCACAAAGACTTGGCATTTGAACCAGTGGAAATCGAAGTTTCAGAGTTGTTAGTGATTAGAAGTGAACTGAGCAGTGAAGGATCGAAATACTCGATCATCTCCCGAC
This sequence comes from Pyrinomonadaceae bacterium, assembly GCA_036560225.1. GTDB lineage: Bacteria > Acidobacteriota > Blastocatellia > Pyrinomonadales > Pyrinomonadaceae > PSRF01. The sequence continues at coordinate 557 of DATBRN010000003.1, forward strand.
ATGAGATGAAAGATCTGATCAGCTAATGAGCACTCGCTTCAGTGTCTTTAAGTTGAGTCCTACCTAACGTCGGCGGGGGCAAGCCCGGAGGTCCCCAGCGGGGCAGCCCCGCTGGGGTGGAAGCCACCCTTCCCAACCCCGAGGTTACTCACCTTGATCTTAGCTTCCTGGTTGAAAGCCCTTCGAGCGAAATTTTGGAACTCGACTCTGATAATCTCAGGGTCGGGAAGGCGGGCTTGCCCCCGCTGTTTAGTTGCCATTCAAGCTGAAATGTCCTGATGGGACTTTTGCCTACTTGGGTGGCAGCTCACGCGGTCGCGGCGGGGGTGGTGGCGACTCACCGCTCTTCTCTCCAGTCTGTGAAAACACTTCCTTGATAGCCCCCAAGCTTGAAAGCATCGCCGAAGTCTCCACCGGCATGAAGATCACTTTGGAATTATTCGTACGCGTCATGTCACGTAAGCTTTCGATGTAGCGAGTAGTAATCAGATACTGCGCGGGATTCCCGTGTTCATGCATGGCCTCGGCGACGCGCTCGATTGCCTGAGCTTCACCTTCGGCGTTTCGTTCCCGCGCCTGAGCCGCGCCTTCGGCGGCCAGTATGGCTGATTGTTTTTCGCCTTCAGCGCGAGTTACTGCTGCCTGTTTCTCGCCTTCCGCACGCGTAATCGCCGCCTGGCGATCACCTTCCGCTTGCAACACGAGTGCGCGTCGATTGCGCTCCGCAGTCATCTGCTTTTCCATAGTGATGCGCACGTCTTCCGGAGGATTAATATTCTTGACGTCGACACGCGTCACCTTCACGCCCCACTTGTCCGTCGCTTCGTCGAGTATTAATCGCAGCTTCGCATTTATCTGATCGCGCTGGGAGAGTGTGTGGTCCAGATCCATATCGCCCATCACGGCGCGCATGCCAGTGATAGTCAACTGCACTATTCCGCCAACGAGGTCGTTCATCTCATAAACTGCCTTGACTGGATCTGTGATCTGCCAGTAGACGACCGAGTCGACGTGTATCGTTACGTTGTCGCGAGTAATAACTGGCTGTGGCGGAAGGTCGATATATTGTTCACGCAGGTCAATCGAAGTGATGCCCGGCCGAGTATTTGTCCAATAGACCGCGCGTGGTCTGTCGAGAAAGGGAATCAGCAGGTTTAGACCGCTGCTGGCAATCTTATCAAAGCGGCCAAGCCGTTCGACCAACATTACCGTCGCCTGCGGCACAATTCTGATCGTCTTAGCCGCAATCACCAGCATCGCAATCGCGAGGAAGCCGAAAAAGAAGAACGCGAGAAGTGTTGTAAAGGGCTCCATGACTAAACTCCTAGAAAGGCATCTGGGCCAAGACTGAAATCAACAAGAGCTATGGCCGAAACTATATCGGATTGCGCTATTGTCCTACAAACGTTAGGTTGCCCTATTGATTTGGCCGACCCAATCTCTGCGACAAATAGGGTCTCAACAGCGCCAGTAATAGACTAGACACCACTTCCTACAGAACCGTGAATAGCGACCGGATGGGAGCACTCAACCTGAGTTAGTTTACTCAACTACAGAACCGTGAGCGGTAGCGACCGGATGCGAGCACTCGACCTGAATTGGTCTACTCAACTACAGAACCGTGAGCGGTAGCGACCGGATCCTACACTCAACCTTAACTTAACCAGTCCACTACAGAACCGCGAGCGATAGCGACCGGATCCTACTCTCAATCTTAACTGGACCACTTCACTACAGAACCGCGAGCGGTAGCGACCGGATCCTACACTCAATCTTACCTCGGAACCGTGCGTGCTGGGTCTGGTTGGCTATTAGTGGCTTGAGGTAACGACGCGCTTTGAGGCCTCGGCTTTGCCGTCGATCAAAATTGAGTAATAACCCTGCTGGAGCAGTACGTACGGTTCAGTATTGAGTGGATCGTCGGAAGTTGAGTGTAGGATCCGGTCGCTACCGCTCACGGTTCTGTAGTTGAGTCGCCCTTCAAAGTTGAATGGTGGCATCCGGTCGCTACCGCTCACGGTTGAACCAACCTAGGTTGAGTGCAGCATCCGGTCGCTAGGGTTGGCAGGAGAACGCCGGTGGCGGCTGCCAGCCGCCCAACGCCTCTTCGATTATTGCTGCAGCAACAAGAACACTTTCCTCTGCAAATGGGCGTCCGACGATCTGGACACCAATAGGCAATCCTTCGCGCGATCGACCCGCCGGAACAACTACCACCGGCAAATCGAAGACGTTGAAGGTCTGTGAATAACTAAAAGCGCGAAACATGCTTAATGTGCGTTCGCCAACCGTGACCTTGAGTGCACCATGCGGAGAAGCGGGAGCAGAGCCGACGGGCGCGAGAATCAAAGGTCTCTCCTCCATCCACTCTACCAGAACAGCGCGCAAACGATCTCGTTCCAACCAGGAGTTGATGTAGTCGTCGAGCGAGGGAGCGGGCGCATCGTCCGCAGTGGACAACCTCCAGCGAACAAAGTCGCCTCCCTTCTCTGGGTAGTCGGCGTATACGCTGCGGAGTTTTAAAACTGAAGCCCGCGAAAAAAGCTTAAGCCACAGGTCATAACCCAGCTCGATTCCCGGCGGCCGCGTTTGTTCAATGATCAGCCCAGCGCCTGCCAAAGCCTGAGCCGCAGTTTCAACAGCGCTGCGAGTCTCCTCCGTGACCGGAGCAACTCCGTCATCGGTGTAACACGCGACGCGACGGCGACGTATTCCGGCGTGTGCAATCTCAAACAGCTCGCGCGCGGATGATGCCGAGGTCTCGCTGCCCGCCAGCACACCAAACAAAACGTGAAGATCACCTACCGAACGCGCCATTGGACCAATCGCGGCGCCAAGCGAATACGGACCCGTGCTTGGCGGAAACTGACCTTCGCCCGGCACCTGCCCCACTGTCGGCTTTAAGCCGGCAATGCCGCAGCAGTGAGAGGGAATACGAATTGAACCGGCGAGATCGCTGCCGATTCCGGCGGGAGACATACAACTCGCAATGGCCGCGCCTTCACCCCCACTCGAACCACCGGGTGTTCGGGACAGATCGTACGGGTTGTTGGTCCTTCCAAAAACTGGATTGTCGGCGGTGTAGTCCATTGCCATTTCGGCGGTATTTGTTTTTCCCAGGACAATTGCCCCGGCAGCTTTAAGCCGGGCAACAGCAGCCGCATCCTGCTTTGGAACAAACTCGGAGCGCATTACCGATCCACTAGTTGTCCGAAGACCTGATGTCTCAATCGTGTCTTTGACCGTGACTGGTACACCGTGAAGCGCACCGCGCAGTTCGCCGCGAGCGATCGCATCTTCAGCTTCTCGTGCCTTTTCCAGGGCGTCGGCAGCAAGCGTAACGATCGCATTTAGCTTGGGATTGATCTCGTCGATCTGATCAAGGTAAGCCCGCAAAACTTCAACCGGCGAAACCTCGCGATGGCGAATCAGCTCGGCCAATTGGATTGCGGACTTCGCACACAGGTCAGTCATAGTTTTTCAAAAGTTAATCCTCAAGCTTAATGAATCTCATTAAACCCTCGCTTTAGCCTCGGGAGCGGGAAGGAGTCAACATCAGTACCGGAAGCGGACCGGGGTCCCCGGCGCGGCAGCCGCGCTGGGGTGGTGGTAGCGACCGGGCGAAGACTCGAGGGTCGTTATTCGCTCTCCGATGTTCACTTGTCAGTGGCTCGTCTCAATATGTCAAGCTTGGGTTGAACTGTAAGTTGACACGTTTTGCATTTCCGCCACTTCTCCATATAATTTCCTCGCTCTGGAAAATCTCAATCACAACTTGCCCAAAGCTGGACCAGCGAGGTTGTCGCTAAAGTCTAAGGGCAAAGGAGCGCGTTCTTGGCAATTCGGTTGAGCAGGACTTTTGTCTTGCGCAAACTTCATCAGTTGTCCGGCATCATGCCGCTTGGGATCTTCTTATTGGAGCATTTTTATACGAATTCGAAGGCCCTTACCGGACCAAACGACTTCAACAACGCCGTCAGAGACCTGCAGTCGATCCCCTATATCCTGTTCGTGGAGATTGGCGGAATCTTTATACCGCTCATCTATCACGCCGTCTATGGTCTCATCATCACAATGGAAGCGCGGCCGAATAACCTGGCCTACCCATATCCGCGCAACTGGTTCTACACAATTCAGCGAATCACGGGCGTAATTCTCTTTTTCTTCATTACTTTTCACGTGCTCAACTTCAGGTTTGGGCTAATCCCTCACCTGAATAATATTTCAGTGGCCCATAACCCGGATATGGGCTTCGAGATCGTGTCGCGAGAGTTTTCCATCCTGCCGATCTTTCTTATTTACATGGTTGGCATCACCGCCACAGTTTGGCATTTGGCAAATGGGATCTGGCTGTTTCTGGTTGATTGGGGTATCACTATCGGTGAGCGCGCGCAACGGTTGACCGGTTACGCGTGCATTGGCTTTGGCGTTTTCCTGCTGCTGGTGGGCATCAATGCCGCAGTGGCCTTCATACATCCAGGCGGACTGTTGAGTGGTCTTCTTTAAATAATATGGCAAGCAACGGGATCAAGATCGCGATCGTGGGCGGCGGCCTCGCAGGACTGGCAGCCGCAATGAGAATTGCCGAGGCGGGTGTAGCGGTAGATCTTTTTTCGGTCGTTCCGGTCAAACGTTCGCATTCAGTCTGCGCTCAGGGAGGTATCAACGGCGCTGTCAACACCAAAGGTGAAGGCGATTCGACCTGGGAACACTTTGACGACACGGTTTACGGCGGCGACTTTCTTGCGAATCAACCTCCGGCAAAAGCTATGTGCGAAATGGCGCCGTCGATTATTTTTCTGTTTGATCGCATGGGTGTTCCCTTCTCGCGTACGAAAGAGGGGCTGCTTGACTTCCGCCGCTTTGGCGGGACCAAACACCACCGTACTGCCTTCGCGGGTGCTTCAACCGGTCAGCAGTTGCTTTATGCTCTTGACGAACAAGTGCGTCGCTACGAATACGCGAACAAAGTCCGCAAGTTTGAGCACTGGGAAATGATGTCGCTGGTGCTTGACGACCATCAGGTTTGTCGCGGACTCATCGCGATGAATCTCCAGACCCTTGAACTGAAGGCATTTCCCGCCGATGCCGTGATCATCGCTACCGGAGGGCCGGGATTGATCTACGGGAAATCGACGAACTCAATGGTCTGCACCGGCAGCGCCGTCTCTGCCTGCTATCAACAGGGCGCGAAGTATGCGAACGGTGAATTCATCCAGGTGCACCCCACCTCGATCCCTGGAGAAGACAAGTTGCGGCTGATGTCGGAATCCGCGCGCGGCGAAGGTGGGCGTGTTTGGGTGCCGAAAAAGCCAGGTGACACAAGATCGCCGTCGTCGATACCTGAAAGCGAACGGTGGTATTTTCTCGAAGAAAAGTTTCCCGCCTATGGCAATCTCGTTCCGCGTGACATCGCCACACGCGAGATATTTCAGGTCTGCATTGAAGGCAAAGGCGTTGGCGGCCAGAACCAGGTCTATCTCGATCTGACGCACATCCCGGCGGAGACTTTGGATCGAAAGCTCGGCGCGATCCTGGAAATCTATGAGATGTTTGTCGGCGACGATCCGCGTCACGTGCCAATGCGTATCTTTCCAGGCGTGCACTACTCAATGGGCGGCTTGTGGGTCGATTTCGATCAGCGCACAAACATTCCCGGTTTGCTCGCCGCGGGTGAATGCGACTACTCAATTCACGGCGCCAACCGTCTCGGCGCCAACTCGCTGGTAAGTTGCGTCTACGGCGGCTTTGTGGCAGCACCCGCAGCAATTAGCTATGCGAAGAACGTCGAGCGCAACGGCGCAGACGGTTCGCGCATTTATGATCAGGAGCTCAAGAAGCAGCAGGAAATAAATGACGCGCTGGTAAAACAGAGTGGTAAAGAGAACCAATATGTTCTTCATCAGGAAATGGGCAAGTGGATGACCGATAACGTCACAGTCGTTCGCTACAACGACCGGTTGAAGGCGACGGACAACAAACTTCTCGAACTGATGGATCGTTACAAGCGCATCTCGATCAACGATTCGAATCTCTGGGCTACCATGGCGTTGCCGCACGCGCGTCACCTGGACAATATGCTCGAGCTGGCACGCGTGATTACGCTTGGCGCGTTGAATCGGAACGAATCGCGTGGAGCGCATTACAAACCTGAGTTTCCCAATCGCGATGATGAGAATTTTCTGAAGACTACAGTCGCGGAGTATTCCGGGGAAGGCCCGGTTATTTCCTATGAGCCTGTGGATATCTCGCTCATTCCGCCACGAAGGCGAGACTACAGCAAGGCGAAACAAGAGCCTAAACATGATCAAGCGGTAGCCAGACCGAGTGCTAAAGTTTAACGTGGTAGTAAACGCAGAAGGCGAAGTCGTAAAAGCACAGAGCCACAAGGTATGACTCAACAAGGAAAGTCTCAGCTTTTCTGTTTTGAGTGTTACACCCTTTCTCCCTGGTTTTCTAGAGACTAAAAATGTCTGCACACTTGGAAACATCCACAAAGAGCAGTCGCGTTCCGCCGAAGACAGTCGAGATCCACATCAGGCGACGCGCAAATCCCGACTCACCACCCTACTGGGAGCGCTTCGAGCTTCCTTACCGTCCCAATCTGAACATCATCTCCTGCCTGATGGAGATTCAAAAGAACCCTGTGACCATGGACGGCACTCCAACAACGCCGCCGGTTTGGCAAGCAAACTGTCTCGAGCAGGTTTGCGGCATCTGTACCATGGTTATCAATGGCCGTGCACGACAATCGTGCTCGGCGCTGATTGACAATCTCGAACAGCCAATCAAGCTGGAGCCGATGCAGAAGTTTCCTAACATCCGCGATCTTGTCGTCGATCGGTCGCAGATGTTCGACCATTTGAAGCGTGTCAAAGCCTGGATCGATCTCGATGGCACCTACGATCTTGGGCCCGGACCTCGCATGGACCAGGAAAACGTACAAGAGCGCTATGCGTACTCGCGCTGTATGACGTGCGGCTGTTGTCTGGAAGCATGCCCGCAGTATGACGGGGATAATTACATTGGACCGCAGGCAATTGCGCAGGTGCGTCTTTTCAACATGCATCCCAGCGGCGGGTCCACTCGCGACCAGCGTCTCGAAGCCATCATGGGCGAAGACGGAATCACTAACTGCGGCAACGCGCAAAACTGCGTCAAGGCCTGCCCGATGGGCATTCCTCTAACTCGCGCGATCTACGAAGAAAACCGGGAGACCGTGGTCCACGGTCTATTTGGCTGGCTGAAGAAATAACCCTGCGTCCTAGTCAACCGCGATACCCAGACGCTCAGCACACTTGAAGAGCGAGAGTCCAAGCACGCAAGCAACCACCAGATTGAAGTAGAAAGTCAGCGAGCCGTTAATGAACGTTGCTGGAAGGTTACCAAAAAACGGCAGCGCCAGGGGCGCGGTGATCACTGCGACGATCCCCGCCAGGATCCAACTCACAGCTTGAATTACAAGGACCATTCCAAACGCTTTGAAGTAAGTCAAACCCATTCGCCGAATCGTATCTAGTCCAACCAACGGATTGAGAACCGAACCGATGCCTTGAGTGTATCCAGCTACGGCCATCGCCATTGGCCCATAGAAGATGCCCCATCCGACACTAAGCAGTAACAGCAACACGAAAGGCAACGAGACTTGGACAAAGCTCATGAAGAGACGTAATTCGGCGGTCGGATCGTTGAGTTGCTGCTTGGATTTTTCCGCTTCATGGCTGATCTGATAGCCAGGATGAAGCTTCTCAAGCTCCCTAGCGCCGGCTTCCTGTTTCTTAGGATCACCATTCGGGTCGAGCACGGCCCCGAGTTTGTCTTGATCTATGGGAGCCTGGCTTTGGCCGCCGGGCCCTTGCGCCAGATCCAATGGCGATGGTGCTGCTAGGCTGAAAACCCCGAACAGCAACGCGACGACCAGCAGGATAGTCGGCCCCCACGAAACAACGAGAACGCTGATACCCAGACCAAACGGCACAGCCACATCATCCCACATTGAAAACGCACTAAAGTCAGGCATGAAACTACGATGCAGCCGGCCCCAGGCGACCTGGCTGATCACGTGAACGATACAGCCAATCATGATCACATAAGCAAGAAGGAATCCGCGGAGTCCGGCAAGTAGCAGGAAGCCATAGAGTCCCGCGCCAAACAGTAGCGCGACCTTGTGTTGGAAAGGGTAAACAATCGCGCGGCCGAAGTCTGCAAGGCCGAAACCAGAACTTTGAAATTCGAGATGAGCTGCCCTGTTTTGTAACTTTTCTGTGAGTGTGCAGAGTTCGCCACAAAGCGGGCAAAGGGGAATTCTGCTGGTACCAAAGTATCTTGGACACTCATCACAAAATGCGTTACTGCACGATTTGCAAATGTATTTGCTGGCAACTTGCGGATGGTTGAGGCAGACGTGCGTTGATGCGGCAGCTGTTGCAGAATGCGCAGGCGTGACCGCCGGCTGAACGATTTCGTCTTGCTGGGGCACGTCTGTTAAAGACGAAGGAGCAACGGCGGCTTCATTTTGGATGGAGGGTTGGGGGGCAGGAGCTTCGCCAGCGAAAGCTGCACGAAGCATCGGCGCGCGACCGGCTTCGATCCAGTTAAGGCTGCCTTTGCTTACCTTATCGGTCGGCAGGACACAACCTTCTGAAATCCACTGTTTGAGGGTTTCAAGATCTGTTTCGAAAACACCCTCGAAAGTACTCACACGCCATGTTTCAGCTTGAGCGCTCATCATGCTTCTCCTCAATGGTTACTCGAAGTCGTAACCGTGATGACTTTATCAACGCATGTCCGAGCTAGCGCGAGACCGGGAAATTCCGGGTAGATTTGGTTCTTAGCTTTGGCTGGCAGCTAGCACTTACTCTTGGGAAGGTGGCACTTGAAGACTTTTTCGAGCGGCATGCGCTTTCACGGTGGGCCACCAAGTGAGGACAGTCGGGCCGACTGTCAGGATAATCTTAGTTTGTCAGCACAAATTGAGTCAATAGGAATATCGGGCTGGTTGCAGGGGCGGTACTCCGTGGCCACCCCTCGGCTGGACGTAGAGCAAACTGTTAGTTTGCGTTGGTGGGCCTGGGCGGAAGTTAGTGGTAACGAAGCACCGCAAACTAACAGTTTGCTTTACATTGTTAACTAAATCCCCAGGACGTCCACGAGTTCTTGAACGGCCGCTGCGCTCTTCTGGAGCGCAATGCGCTCTTCGGCGAGCAAATTGATCTCGACTATCTGTTCAAGGCCGCGCGCGCCAAGCTTGCACGGGACACCGACGTAAAGACCGTTGATGCCATATTCACCTTCAAGATACGCAGCGCATGGCAGAATCTTTTTCTTATCTTTCAAAATCGATTCCGTCATCTCCACCGCAGCCGCAGACGGCGCGTAGTAAGCCGAGCCGGTCTTCAATAGTGAAACTATCTCTGCGCCGCCGCCGGCCGTACGCTTCACAATCGCATCGATCTGGTCCTTCGGCAGCAGTTCAGGAATCGGAATGCCCGCGCAGGTTGAGAAACGCGGCAGCGGGACCATCGTGTCGCCATGACCACCGAGTACAAACGCCGTCACATTTTCAACCGAGACATCAAGCGCTTCCGCAAGAAAGCAGCGCATGCGCGCCGAATCGAGTACGCCTGCCATGCCGATAACGCGATGCTTCGGAAACCCCGACCGGCGAAACGCCACCTGGCACATCGCATCCAGTGGATTCGAGACAACGATCAGAATTGAATCAGGAGAACGTTTCACAACTTCGTCAACAACCTTCGTGACGATCTCAGCATTGGTCTTCAGCAGATCATCCCGGCTCATTCCCGGTTTGCGAGGCAAGCCAGCGGTGATGATTACCACATCTGAGTTCTCTGTTCCGTCATAAGTATTGAGTCCGGTCAGCTTCACGTCGAAACCTTCAATCGGCGCTGCCTGGGCCAAGTCCAACGCTTTGCCTTGGGGAACGCCCTCCACGATGTCGACGAGCACAACGTCGCCGAGTTCTTTCGCTGCCAGCCAGTGGGCGGCGGTTGCTCCTACATTGCCGGCGCCAACCACCGTTATCTTGTTTCGCACACCCATGTGTTTATCGGTCCTTTCGAAAGTCAGAAATGGACATTTCGGAGGTCCACTCCCGCGCAATTTCTATTTAAGAATGCTAGGATTTGAAAGACCGCGAGTTTATAGCCCACTCAGAGAGAGTGTCAAGAAACTGAAATGTAGGATAGTGGGTCATTTTCAATGTTGAAAGCTTGGCGGCAGGTCTGATTGTGTGTAAACAGGAGTCAGCTCTTGGATGTTCTCTCGGAACATCTCTTCGTACTGCTCTCGGTAGTAGATTATTGCCTGGTCTAAGGTTTGTTCTAAGTCGACATCGCGGTTCAGCCAGTTGTATACGTTATAGCGTGCAGCCGCGAACATCAGCGTGGCGCTTACTCTCGAGCGCGGCCACGTTGTCCCAAGTTGGTTTGCCAGATTGATAAATTTATCGACTACATCGTAGAACTCCTGGGGAACGTTGTTATTTTCGGTGCTCATAACGTGTGACCTTAATAGCAAGATTAACCGGCTTTGCCGCGATTATGAACTCCTCTGGTCTAGCAGGGCAACAATGTCTTCAATAGACCATGGCTTCTTGCTAACGCCAGCAGCCATTGCTGGAGTGCATCTCAGGCTCTGGTGGATTCTTACGAACTTGTAATACATGTAGTGCAATGCAACCGCGTGCATGTTGTTCTCAGCCTTTTTTGAGAATCCGTTTGTTAGACGGGTGAAACGGCGCATCGACATTCGCATAGTGAGGTTCTGGCGTTTAACATTGTAAATGACCCACTACCAAATGCAGGATACTGATGTAGTTTGAATCCGATGCAACAGCGATACGCTCTTATCCAACCGGCGGCATTCCCGAGGCGGGAAGGGACTCATCATCAGTACCGGAAGCGGTAGCGCCCGGCCGAAGACTCAAGATGGGTTATCTGATTCTCCGATGTTCGGTTGTCAGGTGGGTCGTCTCAATATGCCAAACCGGGGTGGCCTTGGAGGGCGGACAACCAAGCTTGAGTCTTCGGCCGGTCGCTACCGCTTCCGGTACTGATGTTGAGCGCAACGCCCAGCATGAGGGAAGCGGTAGCGACCGGCCAAGGACTCGAGTTTGAGACTATGGCGACCCACAATTAACGCCTAGGTGGGCCTGGGATTCATTCTTGAGCGTAATCACATCTGATCCAAACGTTGAGTCTTCGGCCGGTCGCTACCGCTTCCGGTACTGATGTTGAGTTCTATGTCCAGCGGAATTCATAGCAACTGACCAGGGACTCGAACTTGAACTACGGCAACTCGCATTCACTACCGATGCGCAGAGCTGGCCCACCAAGCTTACTGGAAAGCCTTTTAAAGTGACCGGTGTAATCACATACAAGTTCGCAGCAACATAACCTGACTCATGACCAAAGACGACAGCGCCCGGAAACTCATTGCGATCCTACAGCTTGCTTACTCAGCTGAACTAGCGGCCGCTTACGCTTATCGAGGCCACTGGAATTCAGTCGAGAGCGACGAGGAGCGCACTCGAATCAAACAAATCGAAGACGAGGAGTGGCACCACCGCAAACTCACGGGTGAAATGCTTGAAAGCCTTGGTGCGCATCCTGACAGAAGCCGAGAATTTCGTGCGTTGATCATTGGTCGAGTGTTGGGTGTGCTCTGCCACCTCATGGGATGGCTGCCGCCGATGTATGGCGCAGGCAGGCTTGAGAGCCGTAATGTTGGCGAATACGAAGCTGCGGCGCGTCACGCTCGCGATTGTGGCCGCTTAGACTTCATCGATTGCCTGTTGATGATGGCAGAGGTGGAATGGGAGCACGAGAAGTATTTTCGCTCGCGCGTACTGATGCATCCTTTGGGACGAATACTGAGGTTGTGGCCCGAGCCTCCCCCGAAGGAAATGATTCGAGAGTCGTTTGCGCGGGAGTCTGAAGAGAGTCTTGAACTTGCCGGGGTGAGTTGTTAACCCAAACGTTAGGATGGAACGGGCAACCGGAGCGTACTTTCGTCGGCGTCCTTGTCGATGCGAAGGCGTGCCGTCGTGCTGACTTTTAAGACGTCACGCGCACAATGCCAGTAATCAGAAGGGCGACGCCTCCGCTCGCCACAAGGAGACCAATAATTAGGAAAAGAAAAACCTTCAAGCGACCGGCGTTTGTGATCGCGGGGGAGCCATCGTCGCCGACACGGGGTGCAAAGGAAGTAGCCATCTTCTTGACGGACATAATGAACATGAGCACCCCGACGGCGAGAAGAGCCGCGGCGCTCACGAAGATAACGATGGTTGAGCCTGTACCCATATTTTTCTAACTCAGTTTCTGCGCTGGACCTGCTCCATTCACCAATGCGCGGGATATTACATTAACCGGGATGATTTTGTAACCAAGTTTCGGCTTTAAACGTCTGTGGCTATGTCGCCATAAGCATCCACCACGGAGATTCTTGAACCACAGAGTTTGGCCAGAGAAACCTTTCAAATTAGGACATCACCTCCAGGTCAACCGAGTTGGAACGGGCTCTCGCTCCATGATAATATTCAGTCCAGCATTAAGTATCCCCTGCAAGTGCGGTAACCGATTCAAGCCATGTGGAATAACCAAACTTTACATCACCGCCCACTCGATAGCCGCTGCAACCTTTTCGCTGACTAGCGTTCTCCTCTAACTTTGCCACTTGATTGACGAAGACTCGACTAGAGTCGAGCGCCTTTGTTTTCCAGCAGGCCCGTTTTCAGCAGGCCTTTTTAGAAGGAGAAGCACCGATGTCCACCAGTACTATGGCACCGCCAAAGCGACCAGAGATCAAGACTGCTCTTCCCGGTCCAAAGGGCAGCGAAATAATTGCAGCCGATGCACAATTTGTTACACCTTCCTACCCAAGACCCTCGTTCAAGCTGGTTGCCGAGCGCGCTCAGGGTGTTTGGGTTGAGGATATTGATGGCAACATCTTCCTTGATTGCAATGCGGGAGTCGCGGTCTGTTCCACCGGCCACTGTCATCCGGAAGTAGTTCGCGCGATTCAAGAGCAGGCTGAGCAACTCATTCACATGTGTGGCACCGATTATTATTATCGCCACATGCCCGCGCTCGCGAAAAAGCTTGACGAGATTGTGCCAGTGCCGTCGCCAACGCGAACTCATTTTGCAAACAGCGGCACCGAAGCTGTTGAGACTGCTCTTAAACTCGCAATGCACGCAACCGGCCGTGAAAAGTTTATTGCCTTCTTCAACAGCTTTCACGGCCGCACCTTGGGGTCCCTTTCGCTGACCTCGTCGAAAGCCGCACAGCGACGTGGGTTTAGACGCCAGGCGCTCGACGTGGTGCATGTTCCGTATCCTAACGAATTTCGCAATCCCTTCCGCGCTGAGGACTGTGGCGATGGGGGCGCTGCGCAGGGTGCGTTGAATTGGATCGAGGAACGGCTCTTCAAAACCACGACGCCTCCAGAAGAAGTTGCTGCCATCGTTGTTGAAGCAGTGCAAGGCGAAGGTGGCTACGTTCCGGCGCCGAAGAGTTTCTTGCCAGGGTTGCGCCGGATTTGCGATCAGCATGGAATTCTTCTGATTGTTGATGAGGTCCAATCAGGAATGGGTCGCACCGGAAAGATGTTTGCTTGCGAATACTACGACGTGCAGGCCGACATCGTCTGTATTGCGAAGGGTATTGCGTCAGGTTTGCCCCTTGGCGTTTGTGTTGCGCGCGCAGATCTGATGGATTGGAAACCAGGCGCGCACGCGTCGACCTTTGGAGGAAATCCTGTCTGCATCGCTGCGGCGTTGAAAACGATTGAGCTCCTCGAGGGTGGCCTGGTCCAGAATAGCGCGGAAGTGGGCGCGTATTTGAAAGCGGGACTCGAACAACTGCAAAAGAAGTATGAGTGCATTGGCGAGGTGCGCGGCTTGGGGATGATGATTGGCGTTGAGTTTGTCGAGAATCGCGCTTCAAACACACCGGCGCCTGAGCTTCGCGATCGAATTGAGGTGGCCTGTTTCGAACGTGGACTGATCATTCTTGGGGCTGGGACCAACACGATTCGGTGGTCACCGCCTTTAATCCTGACCAAAGAAAACGTCGACGTAGCGCTCGAGATCTTCGATGAGGCGATCGCGGCTTCAATCTAAATTGAACCGCCAGGACGCTTAGGTCGCCAAGCAAACTACTTGGCGAGCTTGGCGTCTTGGCGGTTACCCTTTAAGTTTCTCGCCAATCTCCCCCATGCGAGCGCGCAGCCGATCTTCATCAATGGTTGTGACCTGACCATCGCGATAGACTTCCCTTCCCGCCACAACTGTCAAAACTACATCGCGGCCCGAGGAGGCGAATATCAGCGTGCTTGTGGGATCGTAAGACGGAACCTGGTGTGGACCATCTAAAGCGACAATAGCAAAGTCAGCTTGTACCCCATCTGCCAGCTCGCCAATCTGTCCTTGCAAACCGACCGCGCGCGCACCACCTAGCGTGGCAGTCTGCAAGACTTCATCTGCATTCAGCCGGTGCTGTCCCTGATCGTCATCTTCCTTAGGACTATTGCCGGCTTGGACGTTAACCGTGGCTTGTGATCGAGCGAGCAGGACCGCGAAGCGTGCCTCGTCGAGTAGGTCGCAGGTGTTGTTGCTCGCAACCGAATCGCTGCCAAGTCCAACCACAATTCCTTTCTCCATCATCTTGCTGAAAGGCGCTACGCCGTGTCCGAGTTTTGCGTTTGATTTGGGACAATGTGCTACCCGTGCTCCTGCTTCTTTAATCGCTTCCAGGTCCGCGTCATCCACGTGGATACAGTGGGCCAATAGAGGTCGGGTTCGCAGCACGCCATGCTCGTTGAGATATTGAATTGTCGACCCGCCGGGCGTGCGCCACTCGATGCCTCTGCTTTTGAGTCCTTCAGCAAACGATCCGCGACCGTCGCGCATTAACGAAACTTCCATCGCCGTTTCCGCTGCATGCATCATCAGCGGCAGGTTCTGGGTAACGGAGAAGTCAGCTATCATTTCGAGTTGAAGCGCGCAAACGGTATAGGGCGCATGCGGCGACACACCACACTTCACCAGAGAGGTTTCGTGTTCGCGTAGTTGGGCAATCCTCGTCTTAAGTTTCTCAAAATTATCTCTTGCCAGTCTGGGATCCGGGCCGAACGATTCCTGAAACACGAATCCCCGCAGTCCTACATCACTTAGCGCTTTCATGCTTTGCAGCGCTGAGTCGCTCGCATCTGCTACACAAGTCACTCCAGCTCGAGCCGCTTCGCAAGCGCCCCAGGCGGCAGAAACGTTCAAATCATCAGCATTCATTCGTTCGATTCGGGCTATCGTCAGTTTCTTCAGCCATCTGAAAAAATCGGTCTCTTCTTGTTCAAGGAAACCTCGCATCGCCGTTAGTTCAAGGTGGGAGTGGGCGTTAACTAGCCCGGGAATAATCGCGGACTCACCAAAGTCGCGAACCGTTGCTTGTGGGAATTGGCCGGCGAGAGCTGCGCGAGGTCCAACACTAACGATCCTTTCGCCGTCAACGGCGATAGCCCCATCGGCAACTACAGGAGATGAAACGGGTAAGACCCAACGCGCGCAGTAAAGGGTGGTCATTTGGCTAGACAGTCAGGAGGGTTCAAGCAACTTCCCGTTGGTCAGTCGCCCCGTTCATGCGTTGCTGTCGTCAGGTCCGTGCCGAGCTGCGGAAGCCGACGCAGTAGCCGCCGGTTGCCATCGATGGAAGTGACGACGCTCACCCGAACTACATGCTCGCCTTCGGGATTGGTATCCACATCGAAGTCCTCAAGTTGCAGGTGCTGTTGCTCCAACAGATCAAACAGATCCTCGAGAAACTGAGCGGGATCTCGCGTCTTCAATGTGTAATGAAACATGCGCTGCCGCCTGAGTACAAACCGCTCAACTCTGCGCAACGCAACCAGCACAACGATAATGAGCGCCGTAGACAATAATGCTACGCCAAACATTCCTTCGCCTATCGCGATGCCTACGGCGGCAACAATAAAGATGGTTGCCGCAGTTGTAAGGCCCGTGATCGATCCGCGCGCCTGTAGGATTACTCCCGCGCCGAGAAAACCTATGCCTGTAACAACCTGGGCAACGAGCCGCGCCGGATCAGTGTAGGGAGCGCCTCCCCCTATGTGCCGCGACATGATCATGAACAGCGCCGACCCCATACAGATCAGCACATTGGTTCTGAGGCCTGCAGCCTTGCGGCTTAATTCTCTTTCAAAGCCGATCGCGCCGCCGCAGAGAATGGCCAGCACGAGCTTTACCGCGATCAGGACACTTGGAGAAAAAGTAATCATGGTAGCCGCCCTCGGTATCTGACTCGGGTGAAGAACTCAACGCACCGTTGCAGGCGAAAGAGAGTTCGCCGGAGCCGTCGTAGTTTCTACGGGTCCTTTCAGTTTGCGGTACCGTTCGAGTATCGAAACTACGTAGGCGCGCGTTGAAGGAATATCGATCTTGTTGATGAACTCCTCGCGCGACAGTTGCGGCGATCCCTCAAAAACTTTGCTCCACTCCACCGCCCGGCTGGGTCCAGCGTTGTATGCGGCAATCACGCGCGCCTCCGGATGCGGGACATCGCGAAACTGCTCGTAGATTTTTTCGAGATACCAACAGCCTATTTGAATGTTCCGCTCTGGGTCGCGCAGAAGGCTCGCCGGACTTTGGGCCACCTGACGCTCAAACTCCCGCATCCCCGTTTCACTCGCCCACTGCCGCGCCACCGCCGGTGTGATTTGCATCAATCCAATCTCGCCGTCTTTACCATTTTTCCACGGGCTGAAATAGGTCTCTTCATAAATGATGCTCCAGACCAGATCCGGATCAACACGATAGATGCCTGCCTGTCTGGCAATCAGGCCATCGTAGCGGTGGATCCAATACTGGTTGAAAAAATAGAGGCCGATAAGAACTGTGAGGACAACGAGGCTAACGACAAGAAGGCGTTTCATCGGAGTAGACTGTCAACTGAAAAAAGACAAGGAAAGGAACGTACCAGTCGTGACTAAGCCACGACTGTAGTTCGTTATCCTTTACTCCTTGTCCTTTACTTTGCCTTTCGCTTGCCACTCGCTCAGTTTTTTCGTTTCAGTTGAGTCCAGAAGTTTGCGGTGGAACATGAATTATCCACTCCTTCGTAACGCGAACTCAGCGCCAGCTCATCCAGCACGTGACCCTGCAACCAGATTTCCGCGTCGAGCATGGCGCCTGGCGCCAGTGCATCACCGCGGAGCACGCGCTGATTGACGAGAATTTCAAGATTCATTCTCTCGAGGTCAAGATGTATCCAATACAGATCGCTGCCCGAAAGTGGATTCTTGAGCGGCTTGAAAGCGATCACGCGGCCCATGAGGCTCCAATCATTTTCATGAGCGGCGCGTGACGGCGCCGCCTTATCCAACGGCATCCATCTCGTTTTCGCCGGCGCACTGCGCACGCGGGCGCGATAGGCCAACCCGCAAAGTCCTACGTGAAGTTCCTGCGCGCCGAAGCCGCCTGGCCCGACCTCAGTCAGGTTTTGCAGTTCAAACAAAACTTCACAATCAGTCCCGTCACGATAACCATGAACGACGGCCTCGCCTTCCTCGTCATACTCCGTCAGGGCCCACGGGCTTATCGTTTGAATGTAACGAGCTCGGAATCCGGGCCGGCAATCGGCATAGAAGACGTCTCCACTTCCGGATTCATAGAGAACCGTCCACACCTCGAGTCCGTCACCCAGTTTCCAACAACGTCCATGCAATACTGCGCCACGACGATTGAGTTGCGTGGCTTCGCCCTGATCGCCGGCGCGTTCGGCCAGATAATTGAAAGCCTTCTCGCTCGGAACTTCCAACCCAATTGTTTCAAACGTTGCGTTCATCAATTCACTAATGGAAGCTTTAGTTGGACCGTTTCGAGGGTCGATCACTATCGCGACTTGCCTGCGCGTTTCTTCGGTCTCTGCACTGGAGTCTCTAAGTCCGCCTCAATTTCGTCATGCAACGCGCGTGTTCGAATTCCGCGAATGATTCTTTCCGGCCCGTGTGCTGGCCTAACACCAGAGCGAACCATTTCGGCGAAGAGATCGACATCGTAGTCTACCTCCCGCGACATCTGCTCGCGAATGGCGTGCAACACTTCCAGGAATTTTGGTCGGCGATACATCGATTTTAGAATTCGGATTTCGGATTTCGGATTTTAGATCCAGAATTCACATTTCACGTAAAACAAGGGTCGGGAGCGTTGCTCACGGCTCAGGTTCAATTTACTTTTTCAGTTGCCTCGGACACCAGGAACTCGGGCGTTACGATCATCGGCACATAAAAACCAGCCGCCGTATTGAAGAGCCGAATCCGCGCTTGCCGGCGAACATTTGCCAGGTGACCAAAGTTCCAGGTTACCAGGTAGTCGATTTTATGACAGGAGGCTATCGCCACGTGTAAAGCGTCGGCAATGTACTTGCGGTGGAAAATTCCTCGCGAGATATAGCCGTCCGCAAGTATTGCTGCTTCTTCAGTGAGCTCTACCTGCTCAAGCGTGGACGTCAGGTTCAAATAAGAAGAGCGATGCGGCTCTGTGAGTCGTTCCAGCTCACGATTTACAACTGGAGAGATGACCGCGCGATAGTCCGGCATTTCATGTTCCCACCAGCGAATCGTCAGGTCGCGACGAAACGGCTCGCCGTTATCAAGGTAGGCGCCAATGACCGATGTTTCCAGATAGAGACTCTGCTTCATTGATCCAATTGTTCGTTCAATTCAGGTGATCTTCAGGCCTGATGCCTTCGCTGCCTTTTGCGTTCTTACTTAGCGGCTCCAACCGAATCAGGCCTCGCTGAAAATCAAACGAGACCCGGAAGTGACGCAGATAGTTGCCGCCCAGAATTCCATTTTGCGTAAAGCCTGCAGTTTCATTCACCGGTTCCAGATCCAGCACTGCGGCGCTAATCCTCTCGCGCGTAAACGTGCCCAGCATGACCTTCGGCAATAGCAGACTCTTAACGTCATCAGCGATGCCAGCTGCGCCATAAATGCGCAGTCGCGTTGGCTCGAGGTAGTTGTGTAGGTCTTCCTCCTTGGCCAACACTTCGGAAACCACCGAAACGCTTGCTCCGGTGTCGATAATGAAGTTTAGAGGTCGCTCAATGCCCTCAAGGTGAACCTCGCCGCTGAGAAATCCGCTCGATGTCGTGCGCAGCGGTAGCTCCAACACACCTTCAGCCAATGGCTGCACGCCATTCCTTAGAATCGGGACGCCCCAGAGATCTTTGCTATTGGCCTCAGAGGGACGGCGGAGCATAAAAATGTTCTCACCGTAATCCACTGAAGCAATGAATTTTGAAATCACGGAAAGACCGATGTAGCCATCAATAGGAGTCTTGTTGTCGTAGAAATGGCGGATGTACACCGGCACACTTTCCACTCTCACGCCTCCAATATCCAGTGAGTTCAGGAAGCCGTACACGATTTCAAATTTGCCGCCTCCGCCGACAGCACGCGCCAGTCCGCCGCGGGCTACTGCCCGCAGGCCTAACTTCTTGGCTGTTTCTTCCGAGACCACTGACATTCCGGATCCAGTATCGAGCACGAAACGCAACGCTTCCTTGTTATTGACTCGCACCTTGAGAATGGGCCGGCCGTCGATCGACTCAAACGGCATGGTCATCTTGCTCTCGCCCGCAAGTACGTAAAGCGAACCCTGTTTTCCGAGGTATCTCAGAAAATCGATCAGCCCGCGAATGCGGTCACGACGATCCGCATCGGTCTTGGGTGCAATCGCCAGGAATCTCTCGTATGAATCAGCTGCCTCTTTATATCGTTCACTGCGTGCCGCGGCCTGTCCTAGATTGAAGATGTAATCTGGCTCCCCCGAA
The DNA here is from genome assembly GCA_036560225.1 of Pyrinomonadaceae bacterium. Classification (GTDB taxonomy): domain Bacteria; phylum Acidobacteriota; class Blastocatellia; order Pyrinomonadales; family Pyrinomonadaceae; genus PSRF01. Next base: position 20,431 of record DATBRN010000003.1, read on the forward strand.
TCGAGGCTGGCGGCGCGACGTAGTCCTCTGATCGCCAGGTCGAGACGGTTCTCATAGAAGTCAACCATTGCCAAACCCGCGATCGCCAGCGCTTCGTTTTCCTCGATGCTTAGAGCTGTTCGAAACTCTTCGACAGAGTTGCGAAAGTCACCCGACGCGAGAATGGTGGATCCAAGCAGGGCATGAGCTCTTGAAGACAGCGGGTCAGCGAGTATCACTCTCGCCGCGTGGTCGTAAGCAGCCTGGAGCTGACGTTGTTTTAGCAACGCGAAACTCAAACCTAACCGGGCCTCATTGTCATGAGCGTCCTTGGCCAGCGCCTCGCGATACTGTTTTTCTGCGCTCTCATAATCTCCATTGCGAAGGGCCTCCTTCGCGCGCTGGCGAGTTTTTCCATCCCCACCGGTTGCTGCGAGAGCTAATGCCGATGTCGACAGGCCGATAATAAGAGCAGCTAGAAGTGTTACGGCTAATGGGGAGAGCAACCGTTTCGCGTTAAGAGTTTGCATGACTTTTATCTTTCCGCGTACGGGATACCTCAGAGTATCCAAAAACAAAACAGATGGGGAACAATATTTACTACTTTAAAACTTCGCCCGTCTTCATCGACCAGAGAACCAGATCAAGTTCATCAAAGTCAATGCGGATTTCGCGCGCAAAGGATCTTAGTTTTTCTTCCGTTTCCAGGTAACGCGTTCGTGTTGCCGGCGGCCTGGGTGTATCAACCACTCCAAGATCCGTAAGACAATTCATTACGTGCTTATCAAGAATGGCGTGGCCCAGCAAGCCAATGTTTCGCAGGAAATGACTGGACTCTTTGTATCCCAGTCCTTTGATCTGTTTTTCGCGGGCCAACCAGTCGCGCCGTTCGAGCGAATCTGCAAAACCTGCCAGCTTTTCGCGCAACGCCAGATCGCAATGCTGGCGCAAGTAGCTTCGCGTAACCACGATATATCCTGGCCGCTCAACTGGAAAGCGGTGAGCACCGGCGTTCCGCAGCGCCTGAGTCATATCTTCGCGAGTGCCGTCCATCAGGAGCGGTCTGATTGCTTCAATGGCACGAAAACCCATGCGCGCTGACGCCCCGGCCGTAAAGATACAGAAGACTAGTTCTTCCCAGAGTTGGGCGTCAGAACCATTGCGCCACACTTCGCGGAATTGATCCAGCCGCGCGCGAATCTCTTTCCTTCGCGCTTTGTGTGTAGCACGTACGTCGTCAACTACAACCGGCTTGGGATTGGCTCTCACTGGATTGTCAATACTCAGATTCTAGGTTTGCGCTTCTCACGTTGTCAACGAAATTGGACTTTGTCCTGCCGACGCGCCAGGGTTGAAAGCATAGTTCTCTCTAATGATATCCCCTGCCGGCACAGCTGCATCTAAAGACCCTCCTCCGTCCAACTCTCCCGCGACATGTTATTATTCTCTGTCGTTCGTCTTTGAGCGACAAGCGAGTAGCAAGGTATGCAAAACCAAGCCACGTTCGCAAACATTTTCTTTGCCGCCCTTCTATTGTTTGTGGCGCCGGGACTGCTCCTTGCTCAGACGCCGGCCAAGGAACAAGGCACGCCGCCCAACGTTGCGGCGCCTCAGCCAAGTCCGACATCGGCAGACGCTGAAGGTGACCAGGCCTCCCCGACGGTCTATGGCTTGCAAGGTGTCTTGATAGAAACGTTGGACGGTAAGATTGTCTCATCGCAAGCTGCAGATCAGCGCCTCAATCCGGCATCGTCGGTCAAACTTGCAACCGCGCTTATTGCTCTCCGTACCTTTGGTCCAAATCACCGTTTTACAACAGGCTTCTGGACGGACGGTGCCTTTGACAAAACGAACGGTCAGATTCTGGGAAACCTCTATGTGACCGGTCGTGATCCATCGTTTCATCTCGAACACGCCATAATGATCGCGCAACAGTTGAATGGTCTGGGAATTCGCACTGTGACTGGCGACCTGATCGTTGCGACCGGATTCACGATGAACTTCAATTCGTCCGCTCGTAGTTCTGGGACCCTGCTCCGCGACACTCTGGATTCGACCCTGCGGTCAAGTGAGGCAATGAGCGCATGGACTTACGAACGTACGGCGCTGGGCGACCAGTCGAGTTTGCAAGTTGTTCCCAGCCTCGCAGTGCAAGGTGATGTCTACGTCGGCTCGGTGCCGCCTGGAACCCGACTGCTGCTAACGCATAAGTCGAGCAAACTCACCGACGTGCTCAAAGTATTGCTGTGCTATTCGAATAACTTCATGGCGGAACGCATCGGCGATAGCCTTGGCGGGAAAGAATCGGTGATGAGGCAACTGGTGATGCTCGGAATTCCTCGTGAGGAAGTTCAGCTTGCCTCATTGAGTGGCCTGGGAGTAAATCGCGTGACACCGCATGCGATGATGAAGATATTGCGGGCACTCCGCGCAGAACTTCAGAAGAACAAGCTAACGCCTGCCGACATCATGCCGGTGGCCGGAATCGATCCGGGAACGCTTGAAGATCGTTTCACCGGTCCTGCCTGGCAAGGCAGTGTGATCGCAAAAACCGGCACGCTTGTCAGAACCGACGGAGGGGCAAGTTCGCTTGTGGGCCAAATGAGAACTGTTAATGGAGGTACCTTACTCTTCGTCATCATGAACCAACGAGGAAACGTTTTGCGGTTTCGCTCAAATCAGGATTACCTGGTGATGTTGGTTCAAAACAGCCGCGGTGGGCCAAAAGCGTTCAACTACAAGCCACTAATACTACCCATGAAACTCGCCGACACTGAAAGTGTCTCGAGCTTAACCAACCTTGAGCGCGAGCCAAACTTGAAAGGCCCGAGTAGTTCTCCCTGAGAAACCTCACCAAGTCAAAAAATTTGCGCCCTGTCGATCGATCGTGTAGACCGACGGGGCGCTTCACCGTCCAGCTTGCGCGCACGGTGTGCGGCACCCCACACGAAGCGGACGATCTCTTTCCGGTGTCCCACGAATGCAGGGGGGAACCGCCGCATCGCCGGAAGCAAACCTGAGCTTTGGGGGGGCAGAAAGACTTGTACTTAATCTAAAGTTCGAAAGCTCCCGAATTTCCCAACCCGTCCGCGATTATTTTCGAGGTTCAATTGCCGCTGGGCGTTGCCGCCAGCCATTAATTCAGCTTGGAAGGTGGCTTCCATCGTCGTAACCAAAAGTTACGTATTACTGGGTAGCTCTAAAGACGGTCAAGCAAAACTGGGCCTATTTGTTCACTAAGCTTGGTGGTACGGGTGTTGCCAAGACGAGGGGGCGCGACTCGCCGTCGCCGTCGATCGTAGCGCTTCCTACAGCGGCCACCCGTGAAGGACGGAAATGCAAGAGTTCAAGGGCAGAAAACAATCTGAATCACACTCCACGGCTATTTTGAGGACAGAGAACATGATTCGTCAGACACATCCTGGTCACCAAAAGCTATCCAAAGGCTTCTCGGCTATTGAGTTATTAGTCGTGCTGGCAGTAGCGGGAGTCTTAATGGCCATTGCTCTTCCCGCAATGATCTCGCAGCGTCGCCTTTCGCGTTTTAGTGGCGTAACTCGCGAATTCGTGACCCAGCTCCGCTACGCTCGGCAGTTGGCGATGTCTCAACGACAGGCAATCACATTTCAATACGACGACGCGACCAAAGAAATAAAGATCATTGATCACAACAATGATCCTACTATTGCGACCAGCGGCACAGCAGTGCTAGCCGATCCCACTTACCCCAGCACGGCGGCGCCCGCTCAGGTGGTCGTGACTGTTTCGCTCCTTCAGGGTGGACTTCCCGGTGAGGAATTAGCTTACGGGGTTCCAACAACGTCTAGTGGATTGCCCAGTGGCCATGTCACCGTGCCAACCTCTCTCGGAGATGGCACAACTATGACGACCCTGCCCGGCAGCAACCAAATCAACATTACATTTCAGGCTGATGGATCAGTCGTAAATCCAACCGGGGTTCCGGTGGGAGGATTGACACTGTCACAGGGAGCTCGCATGGATGGAGCGATATTCATCTTCAACAATCGAGCCGCTGCATCCACCGTATCAGCGATTTCGGTGCTAGGCACCTCGGGTAGAGTGAAACTGTGGAGGTATGACGACAATGCAAACACCTTTATCGAATAATTATTGCCAGTCGCCCAATAAACGACTTCGAAGGTCAGAAGGTGGCTTCTCCTTGTTGGAAATGCTAGTCGCAATGGTCCTGATAACCATCGGCCTTCTTGGAGTGGCTTCGGCGATCAGTTACGCGCTCTTGGCAAGCAACAGTGGACGCAGCGTTACTAATGCGAAGATGCTAATCGTCTCTATCCTTGAACAAATGGAAACCCTCAGGGACACCGGGCAATTACATTTTAATGAGATATCAAACTCCCAGGTGGTCGGTAGTACGTTTACAGGATTCCCCTCCACTTTTCAGCCGGTCTCCACGATGCCTGGTCCTGATGGAGTATTTGGCACCGCTGACGATCTGATTAACGCCGGTCCAGACGGCGTGTATGGGACCGCAGACGACTTCTCAGATCCCACTCTGGCCCGCCCAGGCGTAACGCGTCAGATACTGATTAGTACTCTGCCGGACAATGACTATCTGAAAAAGATTCAGGTGACTCTGCGCTACTCAGTAAACGGCTCGATGACAGAACTTGTCTGCTACGGCTATCTCAACGATAACGAACACGGAAATTACATTCCTTAATGCAAATGTGGGCCGCAAACAGCCCTACTTCAATTGGAGGTCACGAAGTGCACGCAAGTTTAAGATCCAACAATGAGCAAGGCTTCTCCATCATTGAAATGTTGATCGCTGCCACGGTGATGCTCATCCTTACCTCCGCGGTCGTTGCCTTGTTGAAAAATTCAATGACGGTTGCAACCACTGCTTACGAAATGACGGATGCCCAGGAGAGCTTGCGCGCGGCCCAGGAGTGGATAAACCGCGATCTGATGAATGCTGGAGATGGACTGAAGAGCATGACTTATATTCCGGTAAATACGACTTTCGTCCAGAACTATCTGACACTTACGCCGATAGCCGACGCCACAATGCCAACCGGAGCAACCAACCTCGGAATTCTGACAACCGACAACAATGTTCCCGCAGGCACAACAGTCCCGGCTGCCCCGCTACCGTCGCCGGCGCCTTCACCTACGCCTATAGTCCTTCTAACGGGCACTGACCGCCAAACCATTATGGAGATTGATCCGGATCTCGTAAGTAATCCTCAAATCTTTCCGAGCGCGATCGCTTCAGCGGGCGACGTCATCACACTCCCATCGACGACCACGACAGCCGATATGGGTAAGTTCACAGTAGGCGAAATTTACTTTTTGACATCTTCGCGCGGCGGCACTTTCGCGACCCTCACGGCGGTTGATATAGCCAACAAGAAACTGACGTTTGGGAACGGAGATACTTGTGGCCTCAACAGCACGGGTACAAACAATCGCATAAAGGACATCTCCGCCAGCGGGACCTTACCAACCACCCTTCAGCGAATGAGAATTATTCAGTACTTTGTCGATTCCAACAAGATATTAAGACGGCGCGTCTATGGCGATCGGGGTGCGGCATTTCGCGATAACGTAATTGCCGAACACGTTCTGGGTGTTCAGTTCGTGTATCAGCTGGGTCTGGATAGCGGGGGTAACCCCGTACAACCAACCAGCGTGCTGACGACTCCAGTGCAACAGGTAAACATTAGTCAGGTGCACGTAACGGTTACTGTAGAAACACCACATAAACTACTTCATAACGGGTTAAGGCAGCAGCTTTCCGCCACCACAAGCACGAGTCTGCGCAACATGCAGTTTCGCCAGGCGCTGCAACCAGGGTCCTAGCCCAATAGCCCAGTGTTATTTTTTCAAAATTCAAGGAGCAGTTCGATGTTCATCAACAAAACCGATAATCTATCGAGATCCAGATCAGTCACGGGATCTCAAAAGAAGTCGAGCGAGAGCGGTGCCGCTCTGGCCGCCGCAATTTTTATGCTGGCATTGCTAAGCGCAATTGCGATGACCGTCCTGGCAGTTGTGAGAACGGAAACCCGTATTGCCGGCAGTGACCTAAAACGAACACAAACGTTTTACGCCGCCGCTTCGGGCATTGAAAAAATGACCAGCGACTTCAGCCAGCTCTTCACGAAAACATCTCGGCCAACGCAAGCCCAGTTAGACAGAATCAAGAATTCCCCACCCACGGGACTTACGGCAGAGGGTTACACGTTGGTTCAAGATCTCGCCGTTGATACCGCTACTCTGAACGCCATGAAGACGACTCAGGGAATTCCCCTATCCAGCTCGACGCTTCCGAACGCAGTGATGGGGGCGGATTCACCGTTCGCAGGACTTAATGCGAGCGTAAATCCTTTCACCCTGAACACCAGGGCAACAAGCACAGATGGAACGCAAGTAGCTCTGACACGCCAGATGAATAACTATCTAATCCCCATTTTTCAGTTTGGCGTGTTCACTGATAAGGACCTGGAATTCTGGCCTCAACCGCCGATGACTTTTAACGGGCGAATACATGCCAACGGCAATATTTATCTAGGCGGCGATATAACCTTCCTCCAGAGAGTCACAACCGCTAACGAGATGGTGCGCGACAGGTTGCGCAATGATGCCGTCAACGACACCATGGTTGGAGGCGGATTCAGCAGCATTCCTCGATTCAAGCTCAACAGTACCACCACGGTTTACTTGAACCAGGGGTATGGCAGCGTACTTAACGGTCCAAAACTCTCCCCCCAGCCACGAGCTGACGGTCGGGGCGACTTCCCCACCTCACCAGCAGGTACAGACAATCCCTGGTGGAAAACCAATTCGAAGACCACTTTCGGCGGTCTGGCGCTTAGCAAGTCGACCGGTGTCCTAGCTCTAAAACTGCCATTGCAGTTGGGGGAAGTTAACAAGCAACCGTTGGAATTGATCAAGCGCTCAATGCCTGATGACAGCCTTCCCGGTTTTGATGCACTAAACGAGTCGCGTTACCAGACTAAGGCACAGATACGAATTCTGATCGACGATGAAAACGCCGGCACCGGTGCAGCCAATGCAGCAGGCATACCTGCCGGCAAGGGCGTGCTCCTGTCAGCGTTTGTTCCCAGTCTGCTAGACGGCGGAAACGCGTTGCGAGTGGTTACGGATGCTGGTGCATACGCTTCAACCGATGATTGGTTGCAGGGCGATCCAGCGCGAAACTTAAAGGCCCAGACCGTGCGCGCCGTTCGGGATTATTCATCTTTGATTACCGGGACCGCCAAGCTTATGACGGGAACTACGGGAACTGGTGGAACCAATGCCACAACCGCCGCTCACGACACCGCAAACGCAAACCCGCTTATTCTGAGATCGCCGAACGGTGCGATCATTCCGCCGGGCTCCGGCGTTACGGGACGAATACTAATCGAGATCGTGCCGCCCGTGTTGTCTGACGGCACGCAGCCAGACCCCATCGACGTAACACAGACAATCCTGAGCATGGGTGTAACGGTCGGAGAGCCAAACGCAATCGTCTTGCTGCAGCGCCCGGAATGGGCAGCACTTATGCAGGGCTCTCGTGATCGAAAGGGCGACTCCACGCACCACAATTACCTGACTTACTTCTTCAACAACTCGGTTTCCGACCGGCGAGCGTTGGCTGACGGCGAAATCAGACAGGACGTCGCTTTCAATTCTGCGGGCTACATCAGTTCAATCGACAATGTCCTGGATGATGATGGCACCCACCTCGCCACCCTGCCGTTCCTGCCAGTCCTTTCCAGCATGTCGCGCGACGATAAACCGGGTCCTGCTTTGAACAAGATCGTGCCTATAAACGTCTACAATGTGCGTGAAGGTCACGTTGATGAGGCTTCCAGCGCCACGGTTTCGTACCAGCGGGGCATCACCAGCGTCGTTGAAATCAACATGCGCAACCTGGCACGCTGGGTTGACGGCGCATACGATAACACTCTCTTCACGGGCCTTCCGGCTGCCAGCAGTCCGGTGAGTACTAATATTGGCGGCACTGACGGTTACGTAGTTTACGTCTCCGACCGGCGAGGTGACCGGATCAAAGGGGAACGCAACTCAGCCGGCTCAACAATTCAGACCACGAATGGTATGGCCGACAACGAAGACATCTACAACGTCACGGCAGCAACGCCGACACTCGACGCTGGAGAGGACGTGATCGATGAAGGTTTCGATCCGGTAGCGGGCACCAACAAGAAAAATTCCCTGCAAATAGACAAGTGCGAACTGCCGACGCAGGCTGCTATTACATCTACTGGTGCAGCGCGGCCTTCAGGGGCTGCCACCGCTGGAGTCAACAGCACTAGATACGCAATGGGCGCCACGGTGACAGAATGGAACAAGGCCTTGCCGGCTAGCATGTCTGCCACAACAGCTCCCTGCAACGCCGTTTATGCAGCAGCCAACCAATATTGGTTCCGACGAGCCGTGCGGCTATTCAACGGCGAAGATCTGAAGACCAGTTCAGCGACCGACAAGCTTTCACCGACCAAGGGCATAACTATTTCGTCGGAGAACATGCTCTACATCTGGGGGAACTACAATACGACCGGCATTAACCAGGCTCCAATCACCGGAGAATCGAGTCTAAACGATCCGGCCGCCGCGTCGCGCTACAATGGAAATC
>DATBRN010000004.1:0-11894 GCA_036560225.1 Pyrinomonadaceae bacterium
GGCGAGTGAAACCAGGCCGTCCCAATCTTCACTGCTCAAAAGATCGCGCATCTTTTTTGAGCCGCTGGCGTTGACTCGTTCGCCAACAATCAGGAATGAAGTGTCCTGGCGGTAGGGCTGTTGAATGAAATTTGAGGACGCTGCCGGTAAGCGTTCCACGTGCCGGCTGACGGGAGTAACATTCCGCACCGCCTCAACAACTGCAAGCAGATGCGCTGGCGTCGTGCCACAACATCCGCCGACAATGTTTACACCGACGTCCCGTGCGAAGTGTGCAAGATCTGCAGCGAGGGATTCCGGCGTCTCCTTGTAGTGAGCATGACCGCCGACGTTCTCAGGAATGCCTGCATTCGGAATGACAGACACCGGGAGCGTGGAGTTCTGACAGAGGTAGCGAACGTTCTCGCTCATCTGCTTGGGCCCGGTCGCGCAGTTCATGCCTATCACGTCGATGGGAAAGGGCTCGAGCGCCGTCAAGGCGGCACTGATTTCAGTTCCCATTAACATTGTGCCAAAGGCTTCGATCGTCACCTGAGCAATAACGGGCACTCGACGTTTGATCTCTTCGAAGTATTCAAAGATCGCCGCCAGCGCCGATTTTGTTTGCAGCAGGTCCTGGCAAGTCTCGACAATAAGAAGGTCCGCGCCGCCGTCGACCAGCCCCCGCACCTGGTCGTAATAAGACTTCTTCATGTCGAGGAACGTAATGTGACCTAACGAGGGCAGCTTAGTCGTGGGCCCCATCGACCCGGCAACCCATCGCGGCCAGTCTTTTGTGGAATAATCCGCAGCGACTCGCTTTGCCAGTTGTGCTGCCTTGAGATTCAGCTCGTATGCCTTGTCGGCGATGTCGTATTCAGCGAGGACAATTGAGGTGCCGCCAAACGTGTCCGTCTCGATGACGTCGCAACCCACATCCAGAAAACCCGCGTGGACCTTTTCCACGGCTTCCGGCTTAGTCTCCACCAGGTATTCATTGCAGCCATCCAGCCCGGCAAAATCATCGGGTGTGAGATTCTGCACCTGGATATTGGTGCCCATCGCGCCGTCAAAGACGACGATGCGTTGTTTCAGAATGTCGAGAAAGCTAGCCATTTGTGATTGCCAATTGCCGATTGCCAATTTCCGATTTCAGCTCCAGTTAACGATTGATGACGCATCGTGCAGAATCCATCAATCGGCAATTGGCAATCGGAAATCGGCAATGACAAAGCCCCGCGCTTAACAACGCGGGGCTTTCCTAAAACCCTATTCGATTAGTCTTGCGGGAAAGACTCGCCGAGCTGTTTAGCTGATTGTTTTTCGTGGCCGCAAGTCGCCTTAACTCACCACGTTTGTTCTAAGCGTTATTGAAACATCGTCTACTAGAAGTGTCAAGACAACCGCAGGCATTCGACACAATAAACGAGAGTTTAAGTACGGCCATGAATCAGACGGCGTGTATTGGGCGCGCGCCTGATTTGCGGCACGCTGAGCGGTCTTCGACCGCCTATTTGCTCAACGACATGTTGCGCAGACATCATGGCTCCCTCCTGCCAGCCTGGCAGTTGCGACACCTGATCGCCCACGACGAAGAAGCGCCGATCCGGTGCTAGCAGTTGGGCGTAGGCCTTAGCGTCTGCCGCGCTATTCGGATCCCAGTTGGCCCAGCCGCCCCCCTCGTTCGGAATGTTCTGCCAGGCAATAGAGATAGCCTTGTCTGATGGGATCAGTCGCGTATCCGCAAACTCGGGATGAAACTTGATAGCGCCTTGTCGTGCAGTCTTGATGCGCTCCTGAAGGCTCATCTGGCCAAAGGCGATGGCATCTTTGTCATAGTTATAGACGCCGGTCAGCGTGCCGTTTTTCGTAAAATAGTCATACGACGGATACCACATCTGCGTGATTGGATCATCGGTATAACTGATACCGCCGTAAATCTGGTTCTTGTCCGATTCCCAGAAGCGCTGGTTGGCCTGCCAGCCGAGCTTGCAGGTCGGATCATACCTGCACTGTTTTACGGCAGCCTCGAAACCAGGCGAAAAGTTGTTGTTGATCTTCTGGAGCAGTGGTAAGGGAATATTGCTGATGCAATAGTCCGCCTTAATAGTACTGCGAGTTCCTTGGCTTTCGACGACGATCGTGACGGCGTCATTGCCGATCTGAATATCCAGCACCTTCGTGTTGTACTGGATGAGTGAACCGACCTTGCGCACAAAGCCGTCCACAATCTTGTCCATGCCGCCCACGGGCTGAAAGAGCGTCGGTTGCCACTCGTATTCAAGGGATTGGTAGAAGCGGAAGCGCCAGAATTCGGAACTGAGAAGTTCCTTCAGTTTGAGCGTAGGTCCAGGTTCGCAGGGCTGCTGCACAGTTATGTCGCAACCGTCGCGAGTAGAGCCGGAATATTCGAAGCACGTGATGCACTGTTTACTGCAGCTTATGCAAGCGTCACAACTCGTATTGCATTTGTTGCACCTGTTCTGGCCGCACTTACCGCACAGGTCGTTCTGGCCGAGGTCGCCGAAATTTTTTAAGAGACAAAGAAGGTTATCGCGGTCGGCCGCGTCGAGTTCGGCGTTGAGAGCGTTTTGGTTCACAGCCTTCGCCAACATTTCGGCGATGTAGCCCTGCATGTCGTTGGCGATGCGCCGTTTGATCTGCGCCTTGCCACCGAAAGCCTTGTCGCTCTGGAACAAATTAGCCATCGTTTCCATGACATAGATTTCCAGCGCTACGCCTAATTCCTGACAGTAGTGAAGCACCCTTCGATGATGGTAAGGGAGACGCCCTGGTCCCAGATTCAGATACAGGCCCTCATCGAAGTTGCAGACTTGTTCGGTCTGCACACTGCTCTCGTTCACCTCTACGATTACAGTGCCGCGTCGCGCGGTGTGATTCCGTCCACCGGCGCGATCGGTCAATTCGATAATCTGGCAGCCGTAGTTTGCGCGTGTAAGTTCATATGCCGCGGTCAAACCGCCGATGCCTGCGCCGAGGATGACGACTGATTTGCCTGTTCCCGAACCCCGGGGAAGTTCAGGTGGTCCGGCCCACGCTTCTGGAAGGTTAATCAGTCCGAGAGCGGTCATCGTTTCATAAAGCGCCGCTGAGCCCCCCGCTAAACCGACTTGCTCCAGGAAGCGTCTGCGGGTCACACCTTTCTTTCTTTTGGCCATTTCGGTTTCTCCTATCGTGGGCGTGAGAATGCTGTTTGTCGTGAGCCAGGGATCAGATCATGGAACTGTTCGGCAGCTTTTACTGCAACCTGAGAAAACGACCTCAAAATGGAGATGAAGACGAACTGGCAGAACAGAACGATCTTAGAGATGTGACCTTCATACTCCTTTTCGTTTTCTTTATCAATAAGGTTTTCACCTGAGAAACCTGGTCACGCGAAATAGAGGAAACGAGAGCGGAACATTCCTCTCTCATGTTCGTGCAAGTTATTCCGATCCACCGTTTCCTATTTACGATTTGCCGTTTACCATTTACCATCCCTACCCATGCGGCGCGCCATCTATCCCGGCTCATTCGATCCAATTACAAATGGGCATCTGGACATTATCGCGCGGGGCTGCAAACTGTTTGATGAGATCATCATTGCGATACTCGTAAACCCCGACAAGCAGCCATTCTTCTCGATCGAAGAACGTCGCGGTATGCTGGAAGCAGTACTCAAGACGATAGAGCGCCGCAACTGCGTGCTAAGGGTTGACGCTTTCGAGGGACTATTGGTCCATTACGCCGTCGCGCAAGAAGCCCACGCAATTGTACGCGGCATTAGGGCCATCTCTGATTACGAATACGAGTTGCAGATGGCTTTGATGAATCGCCGCCTGGAACCGAGCATCGAGACGGTGTTCATGATGCCCGCGGAAACGTATTCTTATGTCAGCTCACGACTAGTAAAAGAAGTGTTCCAGTTAGGAGGAGAATTGAAGGGATTGGTTCCACCTCTAGTCGAAGCACGCATGAAAGAAAAAGTGAAGGGCTAGCGTGATTCGTAGCCGTTCTTAACCACAACCCATTTGAAACTAAACTCATGATGACTACAAAACACGCGACTTCCTTGTTTCAGGTTTCAGACAACGTAGCAAACATGCAGGCTTCATCGACTATGGCGGCGATGCAGGCGGCTGAGGCATTGCGCGCCGCAGGCGAAAACGTGGTCGACTTTGGCGCCGGGGAACCGGATTTCGACACTCCCGACAATATTAAACGCGCGGCCGAGATGGCGATGCGCGCCGGCAAGACCAAGTACACATCCACCGGCGGCACCCGCGAGCTCCAGCAGGCAATTATTGATTTTTATGCTGGATCGTTTGGGACAAACTACGAGCGGGCCGAAGTGATGGCTACCTCCGGCGGCAAGCAGGCAATCTTCAATGCTGTTGTCACGCTGATCAATCCCGGCGACGAAGTCTTGATGGCAAAACCCTACTGGGTCACGTTCCCTGAAATCGTAGTTTTTGCACGCGGGATTCCAACATATATTGAGACCGAAGAGACTGGGTTTGTGTTGAGCGCGGAACAAGTAGAGCGCGCAATCACGCCGCGCACGAAACTTCTCATCCTCAATTCGCCGTGTAATCCATCGGGCCGAGTAATTCCACCGGCGGAGTTTCAACGAATCATGGAGCTGGCAGCGCGCCGAGCCATTTACGTCATCTCCGACGAATGCTATTTGCGTTTTGTTTACCCGCCCGGTGAAGTTTTCAGCGCGGCGAGCCTGCCGGCAGAGTTGCGTGCTCGTCTGTGCATTGCTGGGTCTTTCTCAAAGACCTACGCAATGACCGGCTGGCGCGTCGGTTACGCCCTCGCTCCACGCGATTGGACGCGAGAAATGCTAAAGGTACAAAGTCATTCAACTAGCAATACCAACTCAATCGCGCAAAGCGCAGCCGTGGAAGCTCTGAATGGCCCGCAGAATTCAGTTGCCGAAATGTTGGCTGAGTACACGTCGCGGCGCGCCTGGCTTCTTCAGGCACTAAGCGAGGTCCCTGGTCTCACTTGCACTGAACCCGAAGGCGCGTTCTATGCTTTTCCCAGCGTGCGCGAATGTTTGAGTGACGACGTCAAGAGCTCTGCTGAGTTTTCGTCACGCTTGCTGACAGAGGAGAAGACAGTGGTTACGGATGGCGCGGGCTTTGGTGCAGATGGATACGTCCGGATCTCATATGCGACGTCAATGGAGCAACTGCGAGAAGGTGTGACTCGCATCAAGCGCTTTGTGGAACGGCTGAAGCAGTAGGCCGGTAAACGCAATAAAAAGGGCGCCGACTGTTTCCAATCGTCGCCCTTCCTCTAACTTAAGTGATTCTTAATAGAGGTTGAAGTTGTATTCAAGCTGAAACCACATCGACACTGGATGTCCATCTTTATTAGCAGGGACAAACTTAATGTTTCGAGCGGCGGCAATTGCTTTCTCAGTCAGGCCGTACGGTAAACCGGCCACAGTGCGAATTTGCGTGACCTGACCCGACGATGAAAACACAGCCTTGAGCACAACTGTTCCAGTTACCTGGTTCTTTCGCGCTTCTTCCGTGTACTGCGGTTCTGGCTTGGAGAGAATACGCGCCTTTGAAGTAACGTCTTTGCCACTAAATATTCTGTTGTAGTCGCCACCACCACCACCGCCTGGTCCGCCACCACCTTCGTGATAGTCGCCACCACCGATATTGCCGCCACGGCCAGGACCGATACCGCCGCCTTCACCAGGCCCGATACCACCGCCCTTGCCCGTGCCTATACCACCGCCAGTTCCGGGACCCGATGACGTCTCCGTACTCTTGGATTTCGGGTCGCCATACGCAAGCACGCGCGCGTCAGGTGGAACCAACATCGGATCCGCAACCACAGTCGCGGCCATTGGTAACACAGGATTCTTTATTGTCGGTGGATGCGGATCAGGAGCAACCACCTGCGGCACTGTTAATGACGCTTGTGGAGTCTTGCCAAACGAGGCTGGCTTTTGCTCTTCGCGGCCGCCACCTCCACCACCGCCGGGCTTCTCTTGCTTTGGTTTGCTGCCGCCGCCCTTGCCCTTGTTGAGACCCGCCGTGCCCGGATCCGGAGTCGGTTGTTCGTTTGGAATGTCGATGAACTGTTCGACAACGTCTTGTTGGGCAGCCTGCTGAATCTCTTCAGCTCTCTTTTGCCAGAGATTGTAAAGTACGCCGCCGCCGATCAAGACGGTAAAGACTGCAAACGCGGCCATCATGCCGAGAACTGCGTTGGTCGATTCAGCTTCGGGCGCTCCTAATACTGCGCCACTCTGGCTCTTGCGAAGCCAGGTTATGAAAATCCCAGCAAGGAGCACTCCCGCAATCAGAGTAAACGACATGAAGCCGGTTCGAGACATGCCGCCCGGCTGAGCTCGGTCAAGCAGAGCAAAAACACCTACCAAAGCCACGAGCGCGAGCACCGCCACTACCATGCCCAGGACTATGTTGCGATTTGCAAAGAACTTCCCAGTCATCTGTCCGTAACCGACTAGAGACCGCTTTGTAAATCCAAATGGATCGCGCTTAAACTCCGGCCAGGTCAACTGATACTCATGAGCTACATCCGTTACTTCTTTCGCCAGCCTGCCCACCAGTCCAGCATCATCCATTATGGTCAGGTGATACTCGCCTCGCGGCGCAAGCGCCAGGGATCCAGATGCCGCTTTAACACCAGCACGTTTCGCGGGTGAGTCGGTGAAACTCGCCGGGCTAGAGACCTTCTCCTGAGGGACAAAAGCCGGCACCTTCACAGGCTCAGAGACTGACATCTTGACAGGCTCAGGAAGGGGCACATTTACAGGCTCAGAGACCAGCACGTTTAGAGGAGTGCCATCTACAGGACAAAAACTGAACCTGTCTGCGAACTCCTCTTTGCATGTCGAACAAAACTTCATTTTCACTACCTCGTTTTGACTTTGGGGGAACACCGAGCCGGCTGCAGCTTGTGCGCCTCCGAACTCCCTATAATAACTGTTTGCTACTCGCTGATCGAGATTTTTTGAAGGCTCTGGCGCAATCCAGCGCTCAAGCAAGCTCTGAAGCTCGTCTTCTGAAACAAAGTTTTCTGCGGATCCATCGGGTGGTGTTGTACTGCTCATTTCAAGCCTGCTCCAAGGTAACAATTTCCCGACTAGTATTCAATTGCCTATTATTTGCTAAATATGGCCGAAGACTATTTCTAAGGCGCTCGCGGGCTCGATGTAAACGGGACTTTACTGCCCCGACATCAGTGCCAACCAAACTCGCAATCTCATTGAGGCCGAGGCCCTCATATTCAAACAGAATCAACGCCTCCCGCTGTAATGGTGGCAGGCTCGAAACCGCCTCCTGCACCTTCGCCGAGAGTTCGTCATCCAGCAATCGATGGATAGGTTCTCGCCCGGGAGCAATGAACTGATCCTCTGCAAACTCATCTATCGCCGATTCCCTACCCGAGTTCCTCAGCTGCTTAAGCCAAAGATTGCGGGCCGCTGAAAGCAGATACGTACGCAGGGAACCCCTATCGGGTAGAAAATTGTACGGTTTCTTTATCAAGCTCAGGAAGCAATCGTGCGTTATGTCTTCTGCGGCCTCAACAGAACCCGAAAGCCTGTAAGAAAACCGAAAAATTGCAGCCCGATGCCGTTCATATAGTGTTATGAAAGCTGCCGGGTCACCAGCTCCTGCCTTTTCAAGCAAAAGTTCGTCTGTGGTTCTATCTGGCAATCGGCACTCGATTCTGCAGGAATCGCTTCCTACTAGTATTACCGACAAACGGCTAAAAGATACGCCCTTCCCTCAAAGTTCAGCCCTTTTCGGCCCGATTTCAAATACGGAACCTGTTAAAAAGCCGCGGCCAGCATCGGATTTTCAAGCCCGTAGACGCCCCGGACGCCTAAGACTCCTCAAAACCATGGCATTGGATGCACTTAGGCATCAAACGGTTGACGACTAAATATCGCCCATCTAAGATGTTTTGCACTTCAATTTGATTAGTACGACTTTGTTTTCGGACACGATTGGGACTACGGGACTGCAACAACTATGAGCGCAGTGAGATTTGAGAATTTCCTAAGAAAAGCCGTGCTGGCTGTTTGTGTGGCGACTCTTTTGCACTCGTCAGTTTTTGCCCAAGCGCCAATGGAGCCTCAACACGAAAGGCTGCTCAATGGCCTGCCAGTACTCATATGGTCGCGTACCGGTGATCAGGATGTGTTGCTGAAGCTTCGCGTACACAGTGGCGGAGCATTCGATCTGGCCGGCAAAGGCGGAAGCATGGCCCTTCTGGGAGACATTCTCTTCCCCGACCCAACCACTCGCGAATACTTCACCGAGGAGATGCAGGGGCGGTTGAATGTGACTACTGACTACGATTCCCTAACGATCACGATGAAGGGTCGCGCTCGCGCGTTTGAGCGAATCGTTGAGATTCTGCGAACAGCGCTCGTCACCACGCAACTGACGCCGGAAAACGTAATAAAAGTTCGCGATGGGCGCATAAAGATCATTAAAGAAACCAGCATTTCTTCCGCGATGCTCGCCGACCGCGCTATTGCCACGCGGCTATTTGGCGACTTCCCTTATGGACGTCCTTATGGCGGGAGCGTTGAGTCACTCGAGCGAGTTGAAAGGGCTGACTTGATGTTGGCTCGTGAACGATTTCTGAATCCAAATAACGCGACACTGGTCATCATCGGAGGCGTCCAACCTGGTCGAGCCATGCGAGCCCTCCGTCAACTGCTGGGGGTCTGGCGTAAGAGTGAACAACTTGTACCAGCAACATTTCGACAGCCGTCACCCCCTGATCCGCGAACACTTGTAGTCAATGCGCCGGCCGACCAGAGTGTCGAGATTAGATTGGCGGTAAGAGGCCTCAGCAGGCGAGACCCGGATGCTGCCGCCGCGACCTTGCTGGCTGCCTTGGCCCGCCAGCGTTGGGAGCGACTTATTCCTGAGCTGGCACGCAGTCCTGTTTTCGTCAGAAATGATGCTCTGGCCTTACCGGGAATGTTTGTTATGGGGGCAAGCGTCGACAATGTGCTCGCAGGAAAGGCCCTCGCGACCGCCCGCGAGGTTCTACAAGGTCTCGCGAGTTCACCGGTGACGGCTGCCGAGGTCGAACAGGCAAAAAATCAGGAACTGGACCTCGTTAATAAGGAGCTTGCCACACCAGAAGGAGTTGCTAACGCTTGGCTCGATGTTGACACTTTTGGACTTCCTTCCGTAGTAGAACAGCTCCGAGCTCTAGCCGCGGTATCGCCAAGCGATATTCAACGCGTGGCCACTCGCCTTCTCCAGGATGCTGCCTTTGCTACCGTTGCGGTTGGCAATTCCGACGTCGTGAAGGCGCAAATTGAGCGCTATGGCAAGGTGGAGATCCTGGGTGAGATTGATCCCAAAGTTAAGCCTAAGGCGGAACCCAAAAATGACCTGAAACCGGAGATAAAATCCGAGCGATCTCCTAATGCGAAACCTCAAACAGTGTTTCCAGTAAGACCTGAGTAATCACAAGTCATTCGCAATCTACCTGCAACCATATTGACACCGAGTTCCGGTTACTGTGCCTGAGAAAGTGAGCGCAACGAGAAGTGAGCAAGCGCGTCGCGTCCGCGAGATGTTTGCTACTATCGCCGCCCGCTACGATCTTTTAAATCATCTGCTCTCCGGCAATGTTGATAGACGGTGGAGACGATTAGTCGCCAAGACACTTAGCGCGACCTTAGCTGATCGTGACGCACAGGTTCTGGACGTCGCGTGCGGCACGGGCGATCTTTCCATCACGCTGTCTGAAAGTGGCGAAGCGAGAATTGTCGGCTTGGATTTTTGCCGTCCGATGCTTGATATCGCCGCGACCAAGGCTTCGAAGTCCGGCCTGTCTTTGCCCTTCGTCGAGGGGGACGCTCTAGACCTTCCTTTCGCCGATCGATCTTTCGAAGCAGCGACGATCGCATTCGGATTGAGAAATTTGGCGAGTGTTGAGTCAGGATTCAAGGAACTCTTGCGAATCTTGAAGCCGGGCGGCAGAGTTGCGGTTCTGGAGTTCTCGAAGCCAACAACGCCGGTGTTGCGTTCGTTGTTTCGAATCTACTTTACGAAGGCCCTGCCATTGCTTGGCGGTCTGATAAGCGGTTCGAAGAGCGCGTACCAGTATTTACCGGATTCGGTTTCGCGGTTTCCGGATCAGGATGAATTATCCAGCGTGATGACTCAAGCTGGATTTGAAAACGTGAGTTTTCGAAATTTGACTGGGGGGATTGCAGCGCTGCACGTCGGCACACGTCCCCAGTGATTTAGACTTCATGAGCTTGGTTGCAAACTACTAACTTTGCAACCAGAAGAGCGTAGCCCGGGGGTGAGGGCTTTGCGGACCGCGCGGTTGTCGGGGCCACGCGATTCATTCCGGCTCTCCTCGCGGGCTACGTTCTTGTTACTGGGTACTCTCCATCGTATGACGCCTAACACCGCTCTCTCGCCTTGAGCGGCTTCACACAAAACTTCCGCAAACTCAATCTAACCGTCGCCGCGACGGGTCTCAGCCGTCGAAAGTGCTACGGAAAAGTGCACTGCAAAAAAGGCGGTCACTCATTAACGCTATGCTATTATCCCATCGAAATTTATATAAGCTCCTTCTTCGAGACACGCCAGAGTGCGTTCGTTTTTCAAGCATAAACTTCCTGCGACGTTGCGGCGCCTCGCGATCTTTTTGCTTGTAGTCTGGACGGTAGTCTCGCTAGTAACCTTGCTGATCGAGTTGGTTCCGGGAGATCCCGCGGTTGCAGTCTTAGGCGAGCAGGCAACGCCCGAACAGTTTGAGCAGTTTCGCCAGAAGCATGGCCTCGATCGTCCTCCCTTTTTCTTTTCCTTTCCCGTTGATGCCAGCGGCGCACGCCACTTCAAATGGTATGGGGCCGAGAATAGGTATAGCGAATACTGGATTGCCTTGCTTCACGGCGACATGGGCCGATCGTTTCGCACCGATAGGCCGGTGATCGACCTCATTAAGGAACGTTACCTTGCAACAATAGAACTTGCCCTTGCCGCACTCCTAATCGCCGTTGTCATCGCCATTCCGCTGGGTGTGGTGGCCGGGAAGAACCGTGGTTCCTGGATCGACAATCTTGCCTCTGTTGTTGCCCTGGTCGGGATCAGCCTGCCTGGTTTCGTTATCGGTCCTCTGCTCGTCTATGTGTTTGCAGTAAAGCTCGACCTGTTGCCACCCTCCGGCCGTTTCGACTGGACCTACCTTATTCTGCCCGCTGTAACCCTAGGAGCCGCACTATCGGCGATCCTGACGCGTATGGTCCGTTCTTCGGTGATTGAAGAATTGGGCGAGGACTATGTTCGGACCGCGCGTGCCAAGGGCCTTAGCGAAACCAAGGTGGTTTACAAGCACGTCTTGAAGAACGGGCTAATTCCGGTGGTAACAATTCTAGGATTGCAGCTTGGCGTGTTGCTCGCCGGCGCCATTATCACGGAAAAAATTTTCGGTTGGCCCGGACTGGGACTGCTACTCGTAGAGGATGGGATTGGCAAACGCGACTATCGCGTCGTGCAAGGGTGCGTACTGGTGATCAGCATGACCTACATCATAGCCAATATGCTAACGGACATGGTTTACAGGTGGCTGGATCCGCGCATTAGGGTTTCTTGATCTTTGGGCTTTGGTCTTTGGTCTTTGGGCTTTGGTCTTTCGTTTTTGGGTCTTGGGCTTTTGGTCTTGGTCTTTGAGATTTGAGATCTCAGATCTCAGATCTCAGATAAAGAAAAGCCAAAACAAAACCCAAGGAAACCAGAACCAAAGAGCATAGACCAAAAACCAAAGACCAAAAACCCAAGACCTAAATAACTGTGAATCGTCTAACCATCGTCGGATTTATCATCGTAGCAATCCTGGTGATTGTCGCAGTTTTTGCTCCCTGGATCGCTACG
>DATBRN010000005.1:0-36194 GCA_036560225.1 Pyrinomonadaceae bacterium
AGCTTCGGCGTGTTCAGCGGCTGCACCTCGCGCGCGATTGAAATGTCGAAAATGAGGATAGCCTGGTCGGCAATGCGGCGGTATTCGTTGGCTAACGAGTATGCCTCCTTATTATTGGTCCAGTTAAATTCCGCCGTTCGCTGGCGTGAGTCGCGCTCCATTTTCAGCCGCATCGTACCCAGGTGAGGAAACTGCTTGTCTGATTGATAGTTCTCCTGGGAATCGAGAAAGCGAAGTGCCTCCCATAATCCGGAGATACGTGTCCACGCCGTTGGCGATAACTCCAGTGGCTCTTCATAGACAGTCTCGTCATGAAGTCGCTCAAACTTTATTACGCCATGACCGCTTGCGTCGTGCTCGATGCGGATGTGACGAACGTAGAATTGCTGTTGAGTGAATTCGTAGGAGAAGCGCGCTGAGTCATTCTCAGTCTTCTTCGGCGGCGTCGGCGCGGTGGCTGGAGCTGCTGCTTCGGGACGGGTGTTGTGCTTTGTTGCGGCAGATTCCTGTGCAGCACCAAAAACCGCCGCGCTCACAACAAAGACGGCGGCGGGGAGAAACTGCAGAGGTTTGAAAATTCGCTTTGCCATCAAACGCTTGCGATGGTCATTCTAGCGAAAGAAGTGAGATAAGGAAATGGTAGGCGTAGACTTGGAAAAATCCAGGGTTGGCAGTTCTTAGTCGAACTTTACCGAAACCAGTTTTGAAACACCGACTTCCTGCATAGTCACACCATAAAGGGCGCGGGCTGTCTCCATAGTTCGCTTATTATGAGTGATGACGATGAACTGCGTGTTTGCTGACATCTGCACAACTTTGTCAGTAAATCGTCCCACGTTGGCTTCATCAAGCGGCGCGTCGACTTCGTCCAGCAAACAGAAGGGTGAAGGCCGATAGTGAAAGATTCCCAGAACCAGTGCCAGCGCAGCCATCGCTTTCTCGCCGCCTGAAAGCAGAAGCACATTTTGCAAACGCTTGCCCGGAGGCTGAGCAATCACATCGATGCCCGATTCGAGAACATCATCGGCCTCGATCAAACTCATCTCGCCCTTGCCGCCACCGAAAAGCTCCTGGAAGAGTTCGCTAAAATTCTTGTTAATCTGCTCAAAGGCGTGACGAAATCTTTCGCGAGAGCGTCGCTTGATTTCGCGCAACGCCTCCTCCGTTGAAGAGATGCTATCGACTATGTCCTGACGTTGCGTTGTCAGGAATAACAAGCGGGCCTCATTTTCTGCCAGCTCTTCGAGAGCCATCATGTTCACTGCACCAAAACCTTCAATGCGCGCCCGCAACTCTTCAACTCTGGTCTGGGCTGCTTCAAGATCAAACTCATCATCAATCGGCTGTTCCTGCGCCAACTCTTCGAGCGACTGATTTAACTCGGACGCGCAGGTCTCACGAACGAATGTGAGCCGGGCCTGGGCCTCGGCGCGCTGCACTTCAATACCGGCCCTGAGATCGCGCACCTCTGCAGCGTGACGATTGAGGTTGGATAATTGTTCGGCGAGCGCATCAGCCTGGCAGCGAGCAGCTTCTAAGCGAGCGGTGAGCGCGGCAATCTCCCGTTCTTCGCGCTCTCGCTCTTCAGCAACCGTACTGGCCTGGTATTCGAGATCCACGATTGACGTTTGCAGGTCCGCCATGCGCTCAGTCGTTTCCACCAACTCCAAGCGGTGGCGCTCAGCTCGGGCTGCAAGGTCTGCGTATTCGGCTTCCATGCGTCGCAGTTCAGCCGCAGTGCTGCGTCTTCTTTCGGTAGCCGCAGCGGCAAGAGCTCGTTGTCCGCCCAGTCCTTCGCTTTCACTTTCGGCAGCTCGACGCGCTTCAGCAAGAAGAGACGTCGCCGTAGACACCGAGTGAGTCGCGGCCACACGGGCCGACTCTGCTTCCTCGGCATCGACAATCGCGTTTGCGCGACGCCGTTCAACCTCGAGTCGTTCCTGTTCAACTCTTCCCTGATCATCGCCGACCACACGCATGTGGCGTTCGGCGCGTTCAATCTCACTCCGGAGTCCCGTCGCAGTTAACTCGCGTCCCATTGCCTCTCGTTCTTCGCGCCCGATTGCTTCATTCAAAATCACCACAGCATCTTCGAGGCCAACGAGATTAGCTCGAGCCTGCTTCGCCAATTCTGCAGCCGAACTGGACTCCACACTCAAAACCTCCGCGCGCGCCTCGAGCTCTCGCAACTCTCTTTTGAAGGTCAGCAGTCCCGCGCCTTCTTCCAGTGCGCGGGCATTTCCGGCGTTTACGAATTGTCCGCTTGCGACCCAGTCGCCGTTTAGCGTTACAAAAACCTCACCGGTCGCAAGAGACTTCGTCATCGCATCATCAAGGTTAGCGGCCAGGCGGGCATTCATCTTCTCGGGCAGGGTACGATTGAGAACGGATACTAGTTCGCGCGGCGCGCCCAGTAGATCAGCGATCCTCAGGTCTTCCGGGATTGTGTCGCTCGTAAAGGAGATCGAGAGAGCAGGGCGCTCTTCGACGCTACACGCCAGGACATTAGTTTCTTCGCTTCCGCCATGCAGTCCGGCCACCAAGAAACTCGCCCGCCCGCCGTTGTTTTCACGTAGCCACTGGGCAGCCCGCGCAGCATCATCCGGAGTTGGTACCACAATCGACTGCAACGACGAACCAAATACACCCTCGACCGCGCGCTCCCACTTGGCTTCGACGTTAAGCGCATCAGCGAGTGTCCCGATAAAGTGGAAGTCGCGCGGCGCACTGTCCTCGGAGAACATCAACTGCACTGCTCCGGAATAGTAGGCCCGGCGCTCGTCAAGCTCCTTCAAACTTTCGAGACGGTGTTTCGTTCTTGAATAGTCTTCACGTACGCGAGTCAGTTCAGCTTCAGTATCGCTAACAGACTCGTGTCCCTGCACAACGGCATCGACAGCTCGCTCCCGTTCGGCATGCAGCGTCGAGATATGGTCTCTCGCCGCATCGATTTCCTTAGCGAAGGCGTCGGCCTCCGCCTGCCTGTCCGCGTGTTGCGCGGCAGCCCGTTCGCCTTCGCGTGCCAGGCCTTCGGCCTGCACACTGAGTCGTTCGAGCGTGCCTTCCAGCTGTCGTGCAATCTCCCGCAGCCGTTCAGCGACGGCCGTGTGCTTGAGCAAATCTGCGCGAGAATTTTCGATCTCAGCTTCCGCTCTCACGGCCATGGCCAGTTTTTCGGCGTAAGACTCTTCCGCTGCTCTTAGACTGGCCGCACTTTGTTCGGCTTCGGTTTTCAGTCTGGAGTCTTCTTCCTGGAGCCGTTTGCATTCGGCTTCGACCACAACCAAACGTTCCGAGAGTGCATCGATTTCCGCGCCTACTTCGTTGCTTCGTTTTGAAAGGGAAACGACCTGCTCTTTCTGATAGACGAGTTCGCGAGCCTGGCGATCGCGACGAAGAACGGCCTCGGCCGCGGCAGCGCGTGAGGCAGCCAGATCGTCTTCAGTCTTGCGGGCCTCCTGGGTTGCCCCGCGCGCAGCTTCTTCCTGTCTTTCCAAGTCCGCAGCGACGTCGCGTTCCATTGCGCAGGCGTCCCGCAACTTTGCCTGGGTCTCATCCAGAAGTCTTGTAAGTTTTCGATCTTCGGCAACGAAGACGTGGCGCAAGAGCTCGCGCAACTCTTCGCGAATAACGCCATAACGTCGCGCCTTAGCGGCCTGGCGCCGCAAACTGTTTACCTGTCGATCTATTTCGGAAATGATGTCGGAGATTCGGGAAAGATTTGTGCGCGCCGACTCCAATCGTGCTTCGGCGGCTCGCTGGCGAACGCGAAACTTTGTAATGCCCGCTGCTTCTTCGATGATCGTACGACGATCCATCGGCTTCGCGGAAAGAATCTGACCAATGCGACCTTGCTCGATGATGGCGTAGTGCCCGCCGGCCAGCCCAGTGCCAGAGAAGAGATCCTGAATATCCCGCAGGCGACAGGGCCGATCATTAAGAAGGTATTCACTCTCCCCGGACCGATAAAGACGGCGTGTTACCGAGACCGCTTCGCCCGGAGCAAATTCCAACGCCAGATTTCTACGTCGCCAGTGTCGTTTGTGCGGACCTTTCGTCGACGGGCCTGTAGCCATCGACAGCCCTTTGGTTGTGGTTTCGGCGGCGACTTCCGGACTGATTGGTGATTCCGTAACGATTGCTTCATTAGCGATTATCTGGGAGCCAGGCTCATTTGTTTCTGCTTCTTCGACCGGAATAACTGCATCTATGTCGATGAGCTGTTCGTCAATTCGCTCGAGAGTTGAGTCGATATCTTCGATGTCAGGCTCGTGCTCAACAAATTCGTCGCGCACCAGATGCATGACGACTTCAGCCATGCCGCTTGGCGGTCGATTTCGGGAACCCTGGAAAATAACGTCTTGCATCGCGCCGCCGCGCAGGTGCTTAACCCGTTGCTCGCCCAAAACCCAGGCTATCGCGTCGGCAACGTTGCTCTTGCCGCAGCCATTGGGGCCCACGATGGCCGTAATCCCATCACCTGTGAAGAGAATTTCGGTATAGTCCGCGAAGGACTTAAACCCGGTAAGCTCGAGGCGTTTCAGTTTGAACATGCAAGAAAAATCGTCGTTTTTGCGTAAGCCTGAACCCAGAATAACCGAATCTGGAGGGCTACGCACGGGCGTGCCAATATAAGGGGGGTTTGCTTAGAATGTCAACCAAAACTTGAGGTCACGGAACTTTAATGAAGCAGACAGCAAACTTAACGGCTTGTGCTTAAGATGACTGCCCCTGAAGACGACTTTCAAATCCGCACGGAACTGTTGTCCGTCACAAAGTGATCAGCCTCAGGGCGCCGCCGAGCCTTTGTGGGTCATTAGGTACTCAATTCCCTTGCGAATTCCTTCGGGAGTCGTAGCCTCGGGCCGCAGCTGTTGACCGTCGATGAGTACGGTTGGAGTGCCATTAATGCCAAGCTCCGCCGCAGCGGTCTGATCGGCCTCAATCCTCAATTTCACTTGCTTGTCGTCCATATCGCTGTCAAATCGGGCGGTGTCTAAACCCAGATCCGCCGCAAACTTCAGAAAAATAGTTTTTGGATTGATGTCATCCTTCCATAGATCCTGGTTTTCATACAAGAAGTCATGCATCTCCCAAAAGCGGTTCTGAATCCGAGCCGCCTCAGCGGCCTGCGCAGCTGTCAGGGCGTTCTTATGAATTGAGGTGAGCGGTAGGTTCCGGAAAACGAAATTTAGACTGGAACCAGACTCCTGCTTCAACTTCTTCAGTGTGGGATGTAACGCGCCACAGGGCGGGCACTGATAGTCCCCAAACTCCTCAAGCGTCACCACACCATCTGCGGGAAGCTTCTGCTGTTTTTCCGTGCCTGCCTGAGGAGTTGAAGGAGCATTGAACGAGTCGCTGTTTTGACCACGTCGCAAATACAAAGATCCGCCAACAACTGCGACAACCAGCAAAGTGGCAATGATTAGCAGCGGAAGATACTTTTGCATTAGTCAGTAATTACCATTCGAACGCGGTCGATCAAACCTACCGCGTATTCAGTGTTAGACGCAGTAATCTAACACAACGCACGAATGTTCATTACCGAGCAATAGAATTATTGGGTTAGAGACCATTCTACCGCCCGAGCGATCTGGAATCAGGCTTGTGGAAACTCCGGGGTGGGCCGGATGTGTCTACACCCCGTACGCAGTGCCAGCTAAGACTTGTGCCAGCGTCTGACGTAGAAAGTCGCCCAAGACACCCTGTGACCAAATACTTAAACCACCCGGTTCGGATTCGATTGGTCCACCCTGTTGGTTTCCGGTGGGACTGCCGCCAAACCGCTGTCGATACTCCCCAGAGATGATAAAGGCCTTAACCATCTCCGCGCGTTTCACGCGACCCAACGCCACGCTCTCGTTTCGTACATCCTCGCCAGGCTGGCTGAATTGATTCAGCTTGTTTAGCCAGAAGTCATAACCTGAGAAGTTGTTGTCAGGTGCGTCATCCGGGTTGCGTCTTAGATAGCCGTAGTATTCCATCGACACAAAGGCAGGATTGTACTGCTTCTGAAATACGGAGTTGCTATCGGCCACGCTTCGCAGAGCAGCCGCTCTCCCGGTTGTATCACCACTGCCGTAAGCGCTCAATGCGGCATTCCTTTCTGCGGTTGTCGGCACCGCCTGGGCATTGGCAAAAAGCGTATCAACGTAGGTTGCGGCTGCCATGCCCATCGGGAAGCGTGTCACAAATTCAGGACGCTGGACAAAATCCTGGAAGAAAGTCTGGATGTTCTGCTGTAAACGCGTGTCTGCTCCCGGCTGCCCAATAATGACGCCATCGTTGATCGCGCGCTGATCGCGCATGAACACCGTGTAACGCGGATTGCTCTTGTCGCTGCCGAACGCAGCCTTGTGAGTGCGGATGTCTAGATACCCAGTGTTCTGGAATTCGACGGAAAGAAAAAAAGCAGCCGAAACGTTAGTGCGCTTCTCGTCGATGCAGCCTGCGTTGTTACCGCAACTTGCGATCTCGTTTGTCCAGAAATCCTCGCCTGTCTGATCGCTCTGGCGGTTGAGGAAGTCGTGGTAATGCTGACCAACAAATCCGCGCGGATCATCTATCGGATTTGAGGGAGGTTCCGACGCGTCATCCGCGATTTGCACGGTGGCGGTGCTCGGCGCACCCAGCGTCGTACCGGCCGAAGGGTTGTTCAGGATGACTGTCGCGTTTTCCGGTCCTTCACTGTAATTGTCTTCGTTGACCAGCACAGGGAAGCTTTTCTGCGTATCTCCTGGCTCGAAGACAAGGTGTCCAGTCGCAAATATATAGTCGCCTTTTTGTTTAGCAAGACCATCAACACTCGTGTAGTCGACAGTCGCACGCGTGGTAAGTGTACCGACTCGCGTAACCGTCATAATCGTTGTAGTGCAGTCCTCCGTAACTGGATTAGCAGCTGAACTAAACTGAAAGGTAGAGCCAGGCGCGGGTGTTGGCGTCGGTGTCGGCGTTACGCTTGGGGTCGGTGTCGGCGTCGGTGGAGGCGTATCGCAACTTAAGTTAACGACGGAGAAACAGTTACCGACTGTGAACTCGGTGCCGCCGCGCGTAATGTCGCGCTTACCGTTTACGCTTGAAGTGAACGTCTGAGCGCGCAAACCTGCCAGAACAGATCCAGCTCCGATTGGAAGGCCCTTCGTGACCAGCGAGTTAAGCTTGCTCACAGCAACTTTGATGGTGATCGTATTGTTAGTAGTGTCCAAGAAACCACAGTCCGCATCGCCTCTAGTCGTGTACGTCAGTGAACCGTCAGAATTTCTTACCGTGGTTCCGTAGACGAAAGTTGGTGACGGGCCGTCGGTGTTCGCGCGAAGGAAGAACTGGTCACCCCGATCAGACAATCCAAAGCTGTAATCCCCGGTGGGACTTATGCCGGAGAAAGGCGCGTTGGCCGTAAAACTCATGCGCCAATTCGATTGGGTCGGCACAGTTGAAAGATCGGAAACCTTCATCGTGGCTACGATCACAGTCTCTCCCGATGGCAACGACTCGCACGAATACTTCACGGATAAGATGTCAAGCGGGTCATCGACATTAACCCTGCCCAGAAGACCAACGGCTACATCCTGGCGGAAGTCGGTGACTTGCGAGCCGGCGATTCCACCAACACTGGCCGCAGTGGGCAACGGTCCAGACGGTGCAGGCGCCGGTCCCGGGTCTGGAACTGTCGTTTTGCCGTCACCGGTGATCTTCGGCCCATTGATCTGTCGCGCAATGTAAGTGTGACCGTCGAGGTCATTGTGGTCATCCGTATAGTCAATCACTGCTGCACCAGTTGGATCGAAGGAGATTTGGAAATAGTCGAGCAGGTTACGGTTGGCCGTTCCCGTCAAGCCACCCTCTGAAATATTGGCTCCATGGATGATGTGATCGCTGACCTTCGCCTGACGAAACGTGGGCACGTCGGCCGTTGCATTGAATGACTGAGCGAAGAAAACCTCCCAGTTGGCATTGTCGTCGTTGGTAGCATTTGAGGTTCCATACCAGGCGATACCGACTGAACCCGGAGTCGGGCCTGTTTCAATCCAGGGAAAGACTGCGGTCTTTGTCTCCGCGCCATTGGATACTCGTACTGGCAAACTCCACGAAGCACCCGCATCCGTTGAATGGACCAGAAATATGTCGTGGTCGTTGGAATAGCAGCCATAAACCGTGCCGTTTGGTGTTCCATCGTCAGCAACTTTCACAACGAAAAAGAGGTGGGCCACGCCGTTGGGATCCGTTGCTGCTTGAACGCACTGATAGACCGCGGCTTCGCCCGTAGGAAGCACGACGGTGCTATGGCAAACCTGACCTGTGCTGCCACTGATGTAGACCCTGCCGGTTGCCTGATGCACATCAATGTAACCTGCTTGCCCGATGGTGCCCGCAGTCTGGGCTGGACCAAAGGTCAGGCCGCCGTCAGTCGATCGCTGAATCTGGGTCACGGCCGGAGCGAGTGTTCGATAGAACAAGTAGACAGTGTTGTTGCCATGAAATTCTTCCCACTGTCGATCGTCTGCGGGAACACCACCGGTCGCATTGCCAAGATTGTTTTGTGTGAACGTGACGCCCTTGTCGGTTGAGCGTTGACTAGAAATATTTGCGGCTATCAGACTCGTACCAGCAAGCGTTGGAGGATTCGGCAAAGTGCCAGTAGTCGGATCAGGCTTGGAGACTGCGAGATCGACGTCACCACCGCCATCGCCACCCAGATCGGCTTCATTAGTCGGACTGAAAGCATCAGGTTGACCTCGATAGATTGGGTTACGTATGAACGGATCATAAGTGCCGCTGCTTGGTTGCAGGTCAACGTACCAGAGGTCAACGCCCGCCGGAAAACCTCGTATTCCCGCAACGTAATGATTACCGAGAGCGTCCGTGCGATTGCTTGGCTCCCCGTCCCGGGAAGCAACCGGCGCTTTGACGGTGACATTTGGACTGAAAGTGATGCCGCCGGAAACATAGGTTGCTGAACGGGCAGCGGTCTTGTTTTTAAGGGTCACGCTGCCCTGGTACTGATCAGTGGGCCCAGAGGTAGCAAAATAAACCGCGTGAATCGTGTAGTCGCCAGAGCCGGTAGAGCCTGGGTCAATGGCCGCGTTTTCTTCGGTCTGCGGAGCGCCACTTCCGTCCTGCCCAACAGCGGGGGTCGCATTACAGTCCGCAATGGTCGAGGTGGCATTCGGGCACTTATGAATGTAGAGGTCGTAGTCGTTTGCAGCCACGGTCCAATGCAGCTTTACCGCAATGATTTTGCCCGTGTAGTCGCCGGGGGCGACTGTCAATCTAAATGTGTCGCAATTCACACCCTCAACACACGTGCCCTCCCCGCCGGCTGAACCGCTGCCTAGAGCTGTCCCGCTCCAAGTTCCGGCGAACGGAATCACAGGTCCGGTGGGTGCTATCGTGCCCGATGGTGGAGTGGCGGCAGTTGCATATCGCACGGGAAACGTAGCCAATGTCACTGCAACAAACAATGCGCTTAAGATCAAACTCAAAAAGAGCCAGCGATTTTTCACCTGAACTCCGCGGGCACGAACGACGCGAATTAGTTGTTTCACTTCTTTGTCCTTTCATCAATGGACCAATGCGCGGAAAGTTAGACGCCCGCTGCAATTGATCAACGACTACAAGCACGACCAGAGCGCGATTGAGGACGACTTGAGAACACAAATCCTCAACCTGGCTTTGGATTCACCATGCAAATAGAAACGAAGTGCAAGCAAAGCAAACTGAACAGCGACCGCTGCGGATTGGGAGATTTCAAGGGGATTACGACGCGCAAACCCCGCGGAAATCAGAAAGTCCGCCACAACCAGGCTGAGCAAATACTAGCCAGGGTTGGGACCTTCGGGTGCTCTTACAGGGGGAACTACTTCGGGGGAATTCAAGGGGGTTTACTGGGCTATCAGAGCCGAAAATCTAGCACTAATTCAAGATTATTGTCAAAACTCTCGTGCTTCGTAGATGGCCTGCGAACCTGTTCTAACTACTCGCGTTGCAACTCCTTCTAATCTAAGGCGCGAGCTCGCGTCGCGTGTAGAGAAGAAGGTCCACTCCCGGTCGTAACGGGAAAGTACCGGTCGGATTGAAACCCGAATGGATCTGCTGATAACGCTCACCGAAAGTGGTTTGAACTTCCGCGGCCTGGTCTTGTCTGGCAATTATGATCGGCTCGGTCGAGGCACTCATGTGACCAAAATAACCAACTCGCTTGTAGTCGCGTAGATACCACGGTAGCGGCCAGTAGTCTGGCGAAACTATCGTGATGCCGGTCTCGGTTCCCTCGTGAGTGCGTTGGGCCAATTGGTTTATCTGATCGACCATTTTCAGCATTTCCCTGCGCGTGTGGGCATAAACGTACACGTAATATCGATTATCGTTGTCGTAATTGATGAAATTAAGATCGACTGTTTGATAGCCAGGAACAAAAGTCTTCCAGTCAATTTCCTGCTGATCGAAAAATCTCATCACACCCGGTAGCGGGCCGATCGCCAACAGAAGGATCCCGGCAATAGCGCTCCAGCGTCCAAGTTTGGTCACTTCCCAGTTGCCAAGTTCTTCATAAAACACCTCTATCGCGTAGCCACCGATTAGCGCCAGTGGAACTATGAAATTCAGGCTCAACCACGGCGTCTTATAGGCGATCAACGAATACGCAGCAATCAGCCCAAAGGCCCATAATGCAGAGAAAAGCGCAAACGACT
The DNA here is from genome assembly GCA_036560225.1 of Pyrinomonadaceae bacterium. GTDB lineage: Bacteria > Acidobacteriota > Blastocatellia > Pyrinomonadales > Pyrinomonadaceae > PSRF01. The sequence goes on from DATBRN010000005.1 coordinate 10,695, forward strand.
TCGACGGTTTCAAAACTACCAACATCGCACCAATCGCGCCAAGTATTAGCAGAGGCGACTCCTGAAGCAGCAACCACCAAATATAGGTCACAAACGGATGGACATGAGCTTCCTTGCCCGTCTTCGTCCAAAACTGAAACGTCTTGAGTGAGTCGTAGACCCCCTGCGGATAGTTGGTGAAAAAGGACGAGTAGAAAAGAACATTCACTGCGATGAAGATAACCAACGCTACCGACGACGAAATTGCCAGTGTACCTGGACCACCGAGACGCTCTATAAACTTGAGGAAGTAATCACTATCTTCCTCGAGGAAACTTCGGCTTTTTGTCTTTCTTCCTCGCCTGCCACTGAGTGCCCGTTCCCACAGTGAGCGATAGACCCTTGTAAGAACAAGAGCGATCACCAGCACAGCGGCGGAAATTATTGCCGTCTCCTTGGTAGCAAAAAGAAGTGCGGCCGAGAGTGCTGCCAATATCAAATAAAGCGGATGCGCATCCTCCAAGAACTTGAACAAGGCAATGGCCAGTCCCAGGGTGAAAAAAACAAATAGCGTCTCGTGAATGAAGTAGCGAGAGAGATAAACAGCGCCCGGTGAGACGGCCAAAAGCAAAGCAGCGCTCAGCGTTGCGATCGTTCCCAGTTTTCGCCGGAGAGTAAGTACTAAGATTATCGTCGCCATGCCAAACAAAGCTGGAACGCACCGGATCGCAACCGTCGAAAGTCCATATTTGTCTTGCGTGTGGGGACCAATCAATAATCTTAGAATCCAGGGAAAAATGGCTGCGAAGTAGTAGAGCGTCGGTCCATGATAGTTCGCGGGATCGTAGTGGTATGACCCTTCCCTTACCAAATGGACCAGGAAGTTTCCATTCACGCCTTCATCATGATGAAGCGGAACGAGGTTGAGATCGTAAAAACGCAGAAAGGCTGCGACGAGTAGGATCGCAGCGCAGGCTATGAACCAAGTTCGTTCGGAGATGGCAGCTTCTGCCCGCGCTTCACGCGGTTCTGCGGCACTTTGTGCGGGCGATGTTTCCCAAACGCCACGGGGGTTGCCCCCTTGCTGGCTCCGGGACCGTTTCCCGCCGTGACCTTTCCGCTTAGAGCTGCGTGATCTTGTAGAGGCGATACCCATCTACTTCTCCCACCAGTTGAAATCTGGAGAAAAACTGTTCGTTGATAGTGTTGATGTTCTGTTCAAGTGGACTGACGACTATATACTCGACTCCATACTTCCTGAGGATTGCAGCTGCGTCTGATGCACCGGCGTAGACTCTCCTGATTTCGGCTTCTCGCTCGGCAAACGCCAGCCCGTGTGTCCAAACGTGCCCGGGATAACCCATCAGTGATCTTCGCCCGGTTAGAAAAACAGGATGATTGTGGACCGGGGCATGTACGATCATGGCCCTCGGCGCAGTCTCCTGCCTGATCATGTCAGCAAACTGAATTCCTTCAGGCTTGAATACCTCGTACCTGCTTGACCGCAGCACAATGGTCGCTACATCCAATGCCCCAGCCAGAGTTACTGTTGTAAATAATGCAACCGCTATGGCCCTCTTCAACCCGCCCTGCCGCCAGAGCCTGGCAAGTAAGAGGGCCACCAGGGGCGCTGACGCGAGCCACCAATAGAACAATACCTTTATGTTATCCCAAATCCACGGCGCCATCTTCAGCACGTTCGGAATGATGAAACATAACGTAAATGGCAAAAAGTAGATGAGCAGCCGGCGCGAAACAAGCGGTTCTCTTTTGCTGCGCCAAAGCAACGCAGCGAGAGTCAAGGGAATGAAGAGCCCTGTATTCTTAAGCCAGAACCAGACGGCATTCTCCTGACCGCGGTCCCAGCCAAACTGCAGTTCAAAGAATTTGCCGGCATCTACGGCACTGTTGTGAGTTGACCATAACATCTGCGGAAGCGCGATCAGGGAAGCCACCAAAAAGAACGTTATCCAAGCGCGCCAACGTTGTTGGAGCAAAGCCAGACACGCCCCTACGACGACCACAACAACAAAGCTATGGGCATGTACCAGCGGCAACAAACCCGCAACTACGCCCGCCCCGATCATGCGTTGCAGTGAAGAGACATGAAGAGTCGGAGATGGGGAGACGCGAGGATTACTACCCGGCTTTTTGCCCTTCTTTTTCGACTTCTCATGCTTGCTCTTTTTCGCTGTGTCTCCGTGTCCTTCGGTTTCTACATCCGCCGTTGCCAGCCACCACTGCGTAAACACAATTACGGCAAGCGGCAGCCCAAGAAGGAAACCGCGCTGTGGTATTAGCAAAGTAGAAACTGCATTTCCCCAGCGCCACGTGGTTTCCGGAATCACCGTGAAGGATGCAGGAAGAGCCTGCAGGATTGCCGCCAGCCCATCCTGACCTTTTTCGGTTACCGGTTTCCACAACAGCACCCAGCCAAGACCGCCGCTCAGCAGAACAAGAATCGGTGTGATCAAAGCCGCGATTCTGTCGCGCAGGATCTCAAGCGCCCAACGATGTAATAAGCCGACAAAAGCAACGGCAACCACAAAATTCTCAATGAACATTGATTGGCGCAGATCCGCTCCACAACGAACAAAAACCGCCGAGACGAAATCCGTCAGGAAGGGATAAGTGAACCGCACGCCCGCGTAAGTCGGATCGTCCGGGGGAAAATTGTTTCCGTAAGCAAAGCTGCTAATCACGCTCAGATGAAAGGGCAGGTCGCCGAAGTTATTTAGCACTCCGGTAAAGATTCCCTCAGGCACATCGATCATTGCGCGCTGAAATGCTTGCCAGAGAATCGCCGCAATCACCATGTAGAACGCAATGTAACCGAGCGGCAGGCGGTTAGGATCGAGATACCCCTGACGGATCGCTTGATAGTTATTTTGAAGATCCTGCTGAATGATGATTCGGCGAGTGGGATTTTTCAAAAACAGGAGTGGCAGGGAAATCAATACGAGCAGCGTGAGCAGGATCGCCAGTGGCGTCAATCCAAGAAAGGAGGCGAATATAAAACCAATCAAGCCGAGGGTCGCAATTCCAATGCAGGCGCCGGCGCAGACCCGGGCAGCGAGAGAAGCGCCTTCGTCGTAAAAGTAGCTGACTAATGTGCCGCTCGCAGTGGCGAGCAGCACTAGCGCAAGCGAGATGATCACGCAATCAGCGACGGAGATATACCCGTTGCGTCCTGGCTTCCCGTCTGATCCTTTTCTTCATCAAGAGAGTTTGATTATGTCGGCGAGATTATACGCGAAGGGCGAACGAATACCGCAGTTCTTTGCGAAGGCTCATGCGGTTTAGACCACAACCCTTTGGAACGGACAGAGAAGCTAAGGATTCAGTTTGAACCTGCCAGCTCCGCGATTGCGCGGCCAATTATTATCGGGTAGTTTCAAAGACTGAGGAAACCAACCAATGTTACGAGCAGGTATTGTTGGCTTGCCCAATATTGGCAAGACCACGCTTTTCAATGCGGTAACTGCGCAGTCTTCCGCTGTAACCGCGAACTACGCTTTCTCCACCAGCAAGCCAAACGTAGGTGTCGTTACAGTGCCCGATGAACGCCTGGCACCGCTCGCCGAGATTGTGAAGACGAAAGTCATCGTTCCAGCTAGCGTTGAATTCGTTGATATTGCCGGCCTTGTCCGCGGCTCATCAAAAGGGGAAGGACTAGGCAACCAGTTTCTTGCGAGCATACGCGAAACCGACACGATGATTCAGGTTGTCCGATGTTTCGAAGACGAGAATATCGTACACGTCGATGGCAGCATCGATGCCAGGCGAGATATTGAAACGATCCAGATCGAGCTGGCCCTGGCAGACCTTGCGACCGTCGAGCGCCGCCGTGAGCGTGTGCAAAAGGGCGCAAAAGGTGGGGAGAAGATGGCGAAAGCTGAACTCGAGGTACTCGACAAATTACAGCCGGTGCTCGAAGAGTTTCAGCCGGCCAAGAGCGTGTCACTGAGCGAGGATGAGCTTGCTATTGCGCGAAACTATTTCCTGTTAACGATGAAGCCTACTATCTATGCGGCCAACGTGAATGAAGCCGCACTTGGCGCACCGAACGATGACGAGCAAGTGAGAGGAGTTCGTGAGGTTGCAGCGAGCGAAGGCTCTGAATACATCTTGATCTGCGCACAGTTGGAAGCCGATTTGGTGGGGTTGGCCCCTGAAGAGCGGCGCGAGTATCTGGAATCTCTGGGGGTTAAGAGCAGCGGGGTTGATCAACTGATCCAGAGCGCTTATCGCGTGCTTGGTCTAATGTCGTTTCTAACCGCCGGTGAAAAAGAGGTGCGCGCCTGGACCATCCCACAGGGCTCGCGCGCGCAAGATGCCGCGGGAGCAATTCATTCTGATATAGCACGTGGTTTCATCCGCGCCGAAATCGTCAGCTATCAGGATCTGCTCGGTGCCGGTTCCTACGCGACTGCACGCGAACGGGGATTGTTGAGACTGGAAGGCAAGGAGTACATCATGCAAGAAGGTGATGTAGTTCACTTTCGCTTCAACGTCTGAGTTCTTCGCGAGCTTTGTTTAAAGCTTGCGACGCGCGGGAAAGACTCTCAATCGCTTCAGAATCCTCTGGCCCAGCTGCAACTGCTTGCTTTGCAATATCATATTCTCTCAGAGCTGCCACATAAGATTCTAGCCGAACCCGCTGTTTGCGAGACTCGCGACTCGAGCGCAAGGCACCTTCGTACATCAAGCGCGCTATCCGTTCCAATCGGTCATATTTCTGTTCCGGCGTCATTAGTACTAATTGTTCCGCTCAGTGTCTGCGCCACGGCCTTCCCTTATGACCTCAATCAAGGCATTCAGCCGCGCATCCGAACGAACTTGAGATTCCGCAAGGCTAGCTTGAGATGTAGCAAGATGCGCTTGGGATTCCTCTAGTCTGCTGAATCTTTCCTCGTTCTGTTTGAAGAGCTCCTCATTACGTATCTGGAGGTTGATCAGGTGGTTAATCTTGTTATCGTGGTCGCGCACTTCGGCGCGCGCTCGCAGGCCGGCTCTTACGAATAACTTCGCAATCCTCTCCAATCTGTCGAGTCTTGCTTCTTGCGTCATTTTGGTTCCCACCCGCCCCAGAATTCCGAACCTGTGTTTCGAGATCTAAGACTAATATCGCGCTGGGTCAAGAGGGGACGAATGGTTTTAGGTGGGCAACTGATGCAAGAGTTGTGGTAGAGCCTCTTGCGAGGGCTCTGGATGGTCGTTAGCGCAGCACGGCACGGATGCCGACGAGAATCAGATAACAAATTGCCAACACAACGGCGAGCTTTATTAGTGTAACGGCGATACTGAAAAGGATGCCGAGGATACCCAGGGTTATGCCTGCTGCGGTCAAAACAAGAGGGATGCCCACAGCAAGAACAAAAATTCCCAGGAGGATAATTCCCACTATTCTCAGTACATCGGTTGCTTCAGTCATCTTTCCGTCCCTCAATTCTTCCCGCTCAGGGCCCCAATTTACGCGGGTTATCTGCGTTCGGCTGTGTATACGAAGAGAGCATCAGTGGCGTTCCCTGGAAGTTCGCAAAACACCAGTGAATCGTCAATACCCCATTCAAATATTCGGACGAGCCGACGAGCAGTCGCATGTAGCAATGGTTTTCGGCGATAATTGGTTAGGATTTCAACAATGGCGTATTCAACCACAGGAAGTCTTTTTAGCCAATCGCCCGCCGAGGAGATCGTCGAGCCGTCCGCCCCGCTCGCTGATCGGATGCGACCACGTTCGTTGGCCGAGTTTGTGGGCCAAAGCCACCTGGTTGGCGAAGGACGGATTCTGCGACGGCTGCTCGAGGGTTCGGCAAACCTGCCTTCCCTAATACTCTGGGGGGCGCCAGGCACAGGTAAGACTACTCTGGCTCGGCTGCTGGCCGAAAAATCTGAGGCGCGTTTCGTGGCGCTCTCGGCCGTTTTTTCGGGAGTCAAGGATCTCCGTGCCGCCATCGCTGACGCGCGGCGCGAAAGACAGTTTGGCACGCGCACTACTCTTTTCATCGACGAGATTCACCGCTTCAACAAAGGCCAGCAAGACGCTCTGTTGCCGGCCGTAGAAAATGGTACGGTCATACTGATTGGGGCAACAACCGAGAACCCATCCTTCGAGGTTACCGGCGCGCTCTTATCCCGATGCCGCGTCATTGTGCTCAATCCGCTAACAGCAGCTGAAGTGAAGACTATTCTCGAACGCGCCCTCGCCGACGCTGAAAAGGGATTGGCAAAACTCCGTCCTGTAATTTCTAACGACATCCTGGACCGAGTGGCTAGCTCCGCGGGCGGAGATGCCCGTGTCGCTCTTGCCGCGCTTGAAGCGGCGGTCACGTCAACTGCGCCGGACGAGACAGGCTCTCGGCAAGTTTCTGATGAAACGATGATCGAAGCACTTGGCCGTGCCCACTATGCTTACGACAAAGGCGGCGAGGATCATTACAATCTTGCGTCCGCCCTGATCAAGTCGCTGCGGAATTCCGACGTCAACGCTTCACTCTACTGGCTGGCGCGGATGATCGAAGGCGGGGCCGACCCCATATTCATTGCCCGCCGACTCTGTATTCTTGCTTCGGAAGACATTGGTCTCGCAGACCCGCAAGCGATGGTCCAGGCGGCGGCAGCAGCCGATATTGTGCAACTCATTGGCTTACCAGAAGGGTTGTTTCCTCTTTCACAGGCGACGATCTACCTGGCACGCGCGCCAAAATCAAATGGGGTGAAGAATGCGTATTTTGCGGCGGTGGCTGATGCTGCAGAAACTGCGCGCGAACCGGTTCCGCTACACTTGCGCAACGCAGTGACGCCATTGATGAAACATATTGGCTATGGTGAAGGCTATCGCTATGTGCACAATGATCCGAATGCGAAAGATGAGATGGCTTGTTTGCCTGAATCGCTGCGAGGCAGAAAATATTTTGATGAAGATAAGGAGGAAGATAAGTAGGACATGTCAGTTAAGATTTTCCATATATCATTTGACATTTCGCATTTTTCATTTGAAGCCAAAGCGCGTCTAACGATCTGCTAATGGCAAATGAGAAATGTCAAATGATATTTGGAAAATCTCTGACTCTCAGCTGTTTGGCCTTGAGGGCCTTAGACCTGACAAGGGGTACCGTCCTTAAGAAATGAGCACGCCTAAAACGAGCAGGGAGTTGGCATACCTACACGAGCTATTCGTTGCCAACGATTGGGGTGAAAGGTTTGCCGAGCTCATCGATGAGCATGTCCTGCTGCCTAAAGAAGGCCAGATTCTCTATCTGGGCTCCGGCACGGGCGGCCACGCGATTGCAGTCCGGGAGCGAGCCGGAAAGGAATTAAAGTTTCTCTGTGTCGATGAGAACGAAGAGAGCGTCGAACTCGCTCGCGCGAAGGCTGTTGCTTTAAAACTAATAACGGAGTTTCGCCATGGAAAGGTCGATGACCTCGCTGTTGATGACAGTCAGTTTGATCTTGTTATCGGTGACGGGTCGCTCATACATAGCGAGCGTATTCCCGCTATGCTCGCTGAAATGTCCCGTGTAACCGCTCCCGGCGGTACAGTCGCGCTTAGCCTGCCCACCTTCTCAAGCTTTGGCGAATTCTTTTCAATTTACTGGGAGGCGCTTCACAATTGCGGTCTGCTGGACCACGAGGCTGACGTCGAGAGTCTGATCACTAACTTGCCTTCAGTATCTTCAGTGGAAGAGATGGCAGAAGCTGCGGGACTTGAAGACATCACGAGTTGGACCGCAATCGAGGAGTTTGATTACGAGTCGTCGGAGAAGTTTCTTACTTCACCTCTGATATCCGACTTCCTTATGTCAATTTGGCTGGAAACACTACCGCCAGAGTTCCACGAACAAGTCATGAAGGAGATAGGACGGCTGATAAATGAGGAGCGGCACGAAGCAGAGTTTGCACTGACCGTTAAGGCAACGATGGTGATCGGCAAGAAGGCACTAAGCGAGTGAGGTAAAGCGTGCTTTGGCGAGGTAAGCTATCGTTGTGTACTTTTCTCTTTCTCTTCCTTTTGCGCTTCTCGATCGGCTTCTTCCAGGCCCTCTTTGAAGGCACGTTTGCTTTGACCCAGTGACTTTGCCAGCTGCGGCAGCCGAGTGGCTCCGAACAACAGGAAAATCACTACCGCAATAACCAGAATCTCAGGAGTCCCAAGCCCTCCGATTGCCAACATGATGTCCTCCATAATTCCTCTTTCCTGATCTGATTGGCAACAATACCGAGTCAGGCGTTAGCCATCACTCGCCATAGTTGGATTCGTAGAAGAGATATTTCCTCCACGTTTCGTCGGCGCGACCAAGGTAGCGCATGATTTGGCGATTTACGTGCAACGAGAAACCGCGCGGCCTTCGTAGCAAGTGCATGCCAGACTCTTCCGGAGTTCGATTTCCCTTACGATGATTGCACTTCTTGCAACACGCTACCAGGTTGTCCCACGACGATTCGCCGCCTCGCGAGCGCGGCAACACATGATCCAGCGTCAGTTCTGACGGCGGATGTTGCCGCCCGCAGTACTGGCAGGTGGAATGGTCGCGAAGGAGAATGTTCTTCCGTGACAGCGAACGTCTCTCAAAGGGAATATGTCTGTACTCGGTTAGTCTAATCACCGACGGTGCATGAATGGCCAGTTTGGCCGAGTGAAGCATGTGGCCGTTGTGCTCTTCAACCCGGGCCACACCCTTGAAAATCATTACCACTGCGCGCCTTTCATTGCACACGTTGATAGGTTCAAAGGATGCGTTCAGTACTAGTACTCGACCAGTCATACAAGGCGATATTACGCGAGCGCCGGAGAGAGTGTCAAAAACATTAATGCTACGATGATCCTTGGCCGATATACCCGGAGGCTTCGGAGAGGGAAGAACGGGGTGTCTACGGGAGCCATCAGATTAGTGTGGCGATCTTGCTCACCTCAATGAGGAACGTAGGAAAAACGTTCCCAGAGCCTCTTAAGACCCATGTTTGGAGGTCGCAATCCCGGACCCAAGTCGCCCAAAACTGTCGGTCGCCTCAACCAGCGCATCAATAATTCCGGGTTCGCTGATTGAGTGTCCGGCATCGGGAACGATGTGCAACTGGGCTTCCGGCCAGGCCCGATGAAGGTCCCAGGCGCTCACAATCGGACAAACAACATCATAACGGCCCTGCACAATGACACTGGGGATGTGCCGGATGCTTTCGACGTTCTCAATCAAATAGTTTTCAGAGTTGAAGAAGGCGTTATTCATAAAGTAATGGCATTCGATTCGGGCAAAGGCGAGGGCAAACTCCGGGTCGGCAAACTTCTCAATTGTTGCTGGGTCGAAGAAGAGTTTTGACGTGCTTCCCTCCCAAATGCTCCAGGCGCGCGCCGCTTCCAACCGGACGGCTTCGTCTTCGCTTATGAGCCGGCGATAGTAAGCGCTCACCATGTCGTCGCGTTCGGCCTCCGGAATGACCTTCAGATATTCCTCCCAGACGTCAGGAAAGATCCGGCTCGCGCCTTCCTGGTAGAACCATTGAATCTCTGTCGGTCGACAAAGGAAAATCCCGCGCAACACGAGCTGGGCCACGCGCTCGGGATGTCTCTCGGCGTAGGCGAGGGCTAGGGTGCTGCCCCATGAGCCGCCGAAGACTTGCCAGGTGTCGATCCCAAGATGTTCGCGCAACTGTTCAATATCGGAAACAAGATGCCAGGTGGTGTTCTCTTCCAGGCTTGCATGCGGCGTGCTCTTACCTGAACTGCGTTGATCGAAAAGCACCACGCGATAGATCTCAGGATCAAAGTAGCGACGGTAGTCAGGCACAATGCCACCGCCGGGTCCGCCATGAAGAAATACCGCCGGTTTGCCTCTCGGGTTTCCAACCTGTTCGTAATAGAGCTCGTGAATCGGAGAAACCTTCAGGCGGTCAGTGTTGAATGGCTCAATCTCAGGATATAGAGTTTTCATACGAGTCTCGGTTCCGAATTTAGAGAACTGATGTCAACAAGAATTGGCTGCGGATTTACGCGGATAAACGCAGATCAGGATCAAAACAAGGAGGAAAAAGACTAGCAGCTCTTTTCTGATTTGCGTTATCTCATGCTAATTATGCCTTAAACTATTCGTCCAACCGCGACTAATAGTGCAGCGGCCGAGCGATTGTAAGAACAAAAACCTCCTCCGCTCCTGCCTCCAGTAGGGTCTTTGCACAAGAAGAGACTGTGGCCCCGGTTGTGAAGACATCGTCAACCAGCAGCACTCGCTCGCCTGCGATCAATGCCGGGTAAGCTACTCGAAAAGCGTCAGCGACAGTTTCCCGGCGACCCTTCGCGTCCATTCCGGCACGACGACGATTTGTATGAGAGATGCGTTGCAGGCTGACTTCATCCAACGGCAGTGAGATGGCCAGCGACAACTCGTGGCCAATGATCGCAGCCTGGTTAAAGCCTCGAGACTTCTCGCGCTCCGGATGCAGCGGCACGGCAATGATTCGTGTAGCCCGGCACAACGGAGGTCGTTTTTGAATGCTTACCAGGTGATGTCTTAACTCGCGGCAAAGGTGCGGTCGGTGTTTGAGATTAAGCACTGATGCACGCAACGCTCCTTCATAGACGCCGCAAGCGCGCGCGGCGGTGAACGCATCCTGATCACAGCGACGACAACGGACCTGTTCTCGCTTGTCCTCCGATACCGTTCCTATGGAAGGCAGCCCGCATTTCCAGCAGAGAGTTTCCGCTCCCGAAAAGAGACGGGTTTGTGCCCAACAATTGGAACACGCGATCCCCAGAGCTCGCGATTCGACACTGCCGCCACAAACCGCGCAGGCTTGCGGATACACCAGAGCAAGCAAAGAGTCGTAACAAAGACTGGTGGAGAGACTAAGGAGCACTACTTGTTGTAAGTTGAAATTAGCAATCACAAATCCGCGTTGTGGAAGTCATTAATGCTCTCTTTTGGAAATCGGTGTTGCGCCTGGCCCACTACACCCCTATATAAGTAACGGCCTCCTGAGCAGCAAGCTCAAGAGGCCGTAATTATGCCATCAAGTATAGGGGAGTTCTATTCTTCTTCTTCGTTTAGGAGACCTCGCTCCTGAAGTTCCTGGCAACGTACGCAGTGCCGCGCCCAGGGCACCGCTTCCAATCGCTTTTCCGGTACTGCCTGTCCGCAGCGAATGCACTTGCCATAGCCGCTGTCGTCCATGCGCACCAACGCTTCGTCGATCAAATTCAGCAGCTGTCGATCATTGTCTGACATCGATACCAGGAGTTCCTTGGTGTAGGCGTTTGCCGCCATATCCGCCGGATCCTGAGTTGCCTCAGCGTCGCGCTCGCGACTGTAAAGCTCGGCCTGCTGAACCTGGCCTACCAAACTCTCGCGTCTACCTATTAGCTTATCGCGAAAAACCCTTACTCTTCTTTTGTCCATTGTGCCTTAGTTCCTCCACCCTACTTGATAGTTTCGCCGCGTTAGTCACTTTTGATACGGCAGTCCGTGAATGATCGTGTAAGCCCGATATAACTGCTCGAGCAACACGACCCGCGCCATTTCGTGGGTCAACGTCAGGCGTGAAAGACTCCACCGACTGCTCGCCCGGGCCGAAAGTTCTCTGGATACTCCATTTGGCCCTCCTACAATAAAAGTCACCTCTTTCGTCCCACTGTCCTGCCAGCGTTGAACTTCTTTGGCCAACTCTTCCGAACTCCACTCGGTACCCTCAGGATGCAGCAAGACGTTGACAGCGCCCTCACGCAGCCCGTCTGAGATGCGTTTCGAGTCTTTATCGATGCCCACCCTTTTCTCGGAGCTGGGACTCTCGCGAAACTCAGATATCTCACACTTTACGAAATGGGAGAGCCGTTTCAAGTATTCTTCAATGAGCGCTCTCAAATGAGCGTCTTTTGTCTTTCCAATCCAGATCAGTCGTAGCCGCATAAACCTAAAGGATGAAGGATGAAGGATGAAATAAAGACATCCTTGCCCGCCTGCCGCATCCCTCATCCTTCATCCTTCATCCTTCATCCTTTGCCTTCCGCCGTGCGAGTTTCTCATAGAGGTTCTTCCGACTGATTCCCAAAATTCGTGCCGCTTCAGTCTTATTCCCTTTGGCTGCGGCCAGAATTTCCGCAAGATACTCTGCTTCAACCTCGGCGAGCGATAGTGGCTTTTCTCGTCGCCGTAGTACTCGCACGGCAGCGCGAATTGGTTCCGGTAGATCGCCCACCTCGATGCGCTTCGCGGTTGAAACAATTACCGCTCGCTCGATGGTGTTGGCCAGCTCACGCACGTTTCCCGGAAACTCATATTCCCTCAGCACAGCCAACACCTCCTGTGAGACGCCGCTTACCTGCCGGCCATGCTTCGCCGAGTAAGACTCGACAAATGACTGCACCAGTTCCGGAAGATCCAGCGCTCGCTCCGACAGAGATGGGACCTTAATGTGAACAACATGCAGCCGGTAATACAGGTCTTCGCGGAAGTCCTGGCGCTTTACCGCGTCGCTTAGATCGACATTGGTCAAAGCAATCAAACGCGCATCCACCTTAATTACCTTGCGGCCACCAAGTCTTTCGAATTCCCTTGTCTCAATAACGCGCAGGAGTTTTGCCTGCGAGTCGATTGACAGGCAGGCGATCTCATCGAGCACAAGCGTGCCCCGATGCGAAGCTTCGAGCCGGCCCGGCTTCTCTTCACTGGCGCCCGTGAACGCGCCGCGCTCGTATCCGAAAAGCTCAGCTTCCAGCAATCCACTGGGAAGCGTGGCACAGTCGATCTTCACGAACGACTGCGCTGCACGACTGGACTTCGAATGGATGTAGAACGCCAATGCGTCTTTACCTACACCAGACTCTCCGGTTATCAAGACGTTTGCATCCGTTTCAGCAACGCGATCAGCGAGACGAACCGCCTCACGCATTGCTTCTGAATGCGCAACGATCTGGATCACGATTCACTTCTCAAAGAACTGTTGACCTCGCTACGAAGCTCTGCCGGAACCTCGACGCGTTGTGCTTCTCGCCAGAGTCTCTCGAGGTCATAAAACTGTCTTGCCTTCTCATCAAATACGTGCACCACAAAATCGCCGTAGTCGAGAAGAATCCATTCGGCGGTCTTGTACCCTTCGACACGTGCAGCCGAGGTGCCGGCCTTCTTCAACGTTTCAAGTACTTCGTCGGAAATCGCCTGCACCTGTCGTTCATTGGTTCCGCTGGCAATCACAAAATAGTCAGTGAAGCTGGCGATCGCGCGCAAATCCAGCACAACGCTATTGATCGCTTTCTTTTCGCTGGCCGCGCTGAGGGCCATCCGGATCCTCTCATCGAGTTCTGCCTCGACCGGCGCGGACGGTGTCGGTTTGAGTTGCAAATTTCCGCTTGTTACTGGATGCAGCGATTGCTCTTTGACAGTTGAATTATGCTTCATGCGTATTTCTATATAACTTGTATTTTCTTATGTAGTCCGCTACCTCGAGCGGAACCAACCCCTCTAAATCCTCCGCGCGATTCTCCCGGACCGCTGCCCTGACTTCGGTAGCTGAAACGTCATGCATGACAGCATCGGTTACAAATATCCTCGGCTCGCCGGTTACTGATATTTGAGAGCTATCGTCTCCTGTTGAGTCGTGCACTGAAACAACTCTTAGCCCTGTCTCGGCGTCCACATGCTCAGTGGAGACTTCATATCCCGGCCGCGTGACGACGATCAGATTCGCTAACGTCATCAACCGCCGCCACTCCCGCCAGGTAGTGATCTCTGCCCATGAGTCTGCACCCATCACGAAGAAGAGATCGGCTGTAGCTCCATAGCGTGCGCGAAATTGAAAGAGCGTATCGACCGTGTATTGCCGTTCCGGACCATCCAGTTCGAACGTCGAAACACAAAGCCGCGGGTCGGCTCTCGTTGCCAGTGCTAACATCGCGTAGCGGTGCAGCGACGACGAAATGTCACTAGCCAGCTTATGCGGCGCAACCCGCGCGGGAACGAATAGGAACTCGTCGATGGCAAACAACTGCGAAACTTTGCTCGCGACTTCCAGATGGCCAGAGTGAACTGGATCAAACGTGCCGCCGTAAATAGCAATACGCTTCCGATCTTCCATCGTTTTTGAGATCTCAGATTTCAGATCTCAGATTTCCAAAAGGAATGCCGCCTACACGCTAACTCATCGACACCAACGATAAGTTCAATCTACAACGTCACCTCAATTACGTCCTGCCGGCTCGCGTCTGCCCCACTAAGCTTCTCAAGTTTCGCGGCAATCGCTGCCACCAGTTCTTTCGTACCTTTCTTCGTTACCGAAGATATTTCATAAAACGCTCGTCCTTCCGCCGCTGCGTGTTTTCGCAGCGATTCAAGTCGGGCCGGTTCGTCCAAAGCGTCAATCTTGGTGGCGACAACTATCTGCGGCCGGCTTGCGAGCTCCGCGTTGTAGGCCTGCAACTCACGGTTCACCGCGAGGTAATCAGCCACCGGCTCGCGTCCCGAGGCCGAGGACACATCGACTAAATGGAGCAGCAGTCTTGTTCGTTCGATATGACGGAGAAAACGATCGCCAAGGCCTGCACCCTCGTGCGCTCCTTCAATTAGTCCCGGAATATCCGCAACGACAAAAGTGCGGAAGTCTCCTAGATCAACTACACCAAGATGAGGCTCCAAGGTTGTGAACGGATAGTCAGCTATCTTCGGCTTCGCTGCCGAGATCGTCGAGATAAATGTCGACTTCCCAGCATTAGGGAATCCCACCAACCCAACATCGGCGAGAAGTTTTAGCTCAAGCTGCAATTCCCGTTCTTCGCCTTCGCTGCCAGTCTGGTGGTAACGTGGAGCTCGATTGGTCGACGTGGCAAAGTGAGAGTTACCAAAACCGCCTCTGCCACCCTTAGCCGCGATCCAACGGGCGCCATCGACGGCGAGGTCTTGTAAGAGTTCTCCTGAAGAACTGTCAAAGATCTGCGTGCCGACAGGCACTTTTACGATCAGGTCGTCGCCTTCCCGGCCCGAACAATTAGATCCCTCGCCGTGCCTGCCACGCTCAGCGATGTGCTCGGGGTTATAGCGAAGGTGAAGCAAGGTGTTGAGGGAGGAATCCGCTACGAGCCAGACGTCTCCGCCACGCCCTCCGTCTCCGCCTGATGGGCCACCACGGGGCACAAACTTCTCACGACGAAAAGCAGTAACGCCATTGCCTCCTCTTCCGCCCTGAACACGAATCTTAACCCGATCAATAAACATCTAAATCGAAAGCGACGCCCGGGGCTAAGTCTATGACCTGGCTCAAGCGTCGCGTGATAGCGGTGTTTCGATTGCACGGCCTATGCTGAAGGCGCCTGCTCCTGCGGATAGACACTAATGAACTTTCC
The DNA here is from genome assembly GCA_036560225.1 of Pyrinomonadaceae bacterium. Lineage (GTDB taxonomy): Bacteria > Acidobacteriota > Blastocatellia > Pyrinomonadales > Pyrinomonadaceae > PSRF01. Next base: position 25,999 of record DATBRN010000005.1, read on the forward strand.
AGTGCGACCCTTGTCTTCAAATTTCACTACACCGTCAACCAGGGCAAACAAGGTGTCGTCCTTGCCGCGCCCGACATTTTTCCCGGGCTTCCACTTCGTCCCTCGCTGGCGAGCAAGGATGTTGCCGCCCAAGACGCTCTCGCCGCCAAACTTCTTCAGACCGAGTCGTTGCGAATTAGAGTCGCGGCCATTACGAGATGATCCAACTCCCTTTTTGTGTGCCATTGCTTAACTCAACTCCCCAAAACAGTAATGAGTAATGAGTGATGAGTGATGAGTAATGAGTTCGCACAACGGGTAATATCTTTTACTCATGACTCATCACTCAGTACTCATCACTTTTTGATTATCCAATCGAATCAATTGTTATCGTTGTGTATCCCTGGCGGTGACCTTGTTTGCGCTTGTAGTGTTTGCGCCGCTTCTTTTTGAAAACAACGATCTTCGCGCCACGGCCGTGCTCAACGACAGTTGCAGAAACTTTCGTCGCGCCAACAACGGGCTCACTGTTTCCGCCACCGTCTCCCGCCGACAAGAGTCCATCCAGCTCAATTGACTTGCCTTTTTCGGCGTCAATTGAAGGGATGCGAATCGTCTTGCCCTTTTCTACTACAAATTGCTTGCCGCCTGTCCTGATTACTGCGTATGCCATCGTTTTGTCCTCTCAGACGAGCCGCGTCACCATCGAAAAGTCGAATATTATAGACATCTCATTGGCAAAACGGCAACCGCTCACGCTTTGCCCGCAAGAGCGCCAACCTCGCTCTGGGTTTTCGCCACTTTCGTTCCATTCTGCATCAGAAAATGCTCCATGAAGCTGGTGGAGATGTCGCCCGCCTTGAACTTCGGATCGTCCATGATCTTCAGGTGCAGGGGGATCGTCGTTTTGATGCCTTCAATCACCATTGCTCCCAATGCTCGTTTCATACGAGCGATCGCCACTTCGCGCGTGCGAGCATGAGTGATTACCTTCGCGATCATCGAGTCGTAAAACGGTGGGACTCGGTAGCCTGCGTAGACATAGGTGTCGACGCGGACCCCCGGCCCGCCGGGCAGGTTGAAGGCAGTAATCAACCCCGGCGAGGGCGCAAATGTCTCAGGGTTTTCTGCATTGATGCGACACTCAATCGCGTGACCCACGATCAAAAGATCGTCCTGGGTATACCCTAGACGTTCGCCTTCGGCAATCCTGATTTGATTACGAACAATGTCAGCCAGCGTCACCATCTCCGTTACTGCGTGCTCGACTTGTATGCGCGTATTCATTTCCATGAAATAGAATTTGTTGTCTTCATCGAGCAAAAACTCTACTGTACCCGCGCTCGCATAGCCAAGCTTTTTGCACGCAGCGACTGCAGCTTCTCCCATTTGGTTTCTTAGTTCCGGCGAGAGCACAGGAGACGGCGCCTCTTCCAACAACTTCTGGTGACGACGCTGTATGGAACATTCGCGTTCGCCCAGATGAATGCAGTCGCCATATTCGTCCGCCAGCACCTGTATCTCGATGTGACGCGGGTTCTGGATGTAGCGTTCAATGTAGACGCTACCATCCTTAAAGGCCGCAGCTGCTTCGGTCGATGCAGTCTCCAGCGCTTTGCCGAGCTCGTCTTCGGATTGAACAATGCGCATGCCGCGGCCTCCGCCTCCGGCAGACGCTTTTACAATTACCGGAAAACCGATCTCACGCGCCAAGCTCAAACCCTCGGCTTCGGAGGTCACGGGTTCCGGACTGCCAGGCAGCACCGGCAACCCGGCCTTTGCCATTGCGCGGCGGGCTTTAACCTTGTCACCCATCAAACTGATTATTTCTGCGGGGGGACCGATGAATTTGATGTTGCAGGCAGCGCAGATTTCGGCAAAGTAGGACGACTCGGCAAGGAAACCGTAGCCGGGATGAATCGCGTCGACGTTAAAAATCTCGGCTGTACTGATGATTGCGGGAATATTCAGGTAACTCTGGGCTGAAGGTGCGGGGCCAATGCAGGCCGCCTCATCGGCATAGCGCACATGCAGCGAATCGCGATCGACGTCGCTATGTACGGCAACCGTCCGAATGCCCATTTCTTTACAGGTCCAGATGATGCGACAGGCAATCTCACCGCGATTGGCGATCAGTATCTTCTTAAACTTTCGAGTACCTGCATTCATGAACGATCCCGAGACCAAAGTTTAGCGTCCAACGTCCATCTGCCGGAATGGCGCTTGTGGACATTGGACGCAGCACTTTGGACGGTTACTTCTTGATGCCGAACAACGGCTGGCCATATTCAACGGGCTGCCCATTCTCGACATAAATTTTGGCGACCTCGCCGGAAGTCTCTGCCTGGATCTCATTCATCAGCTTCATCGCCTCGATGATGCAGACGACTGTCTCCGGCTCGACATTGCTGCCGATCTTAACAAACGCATCGGCTTGTGGGGACGCTGCGCGATAAAACGTACCAACTATCGGCGAAGGGATGATGTAAAGGTCTTGATCTTCCGAGGCTTCTGTCTGGGCCTTGGCCCCCGGATGAGCCGGCGCCGATGTTGGGGAGGTTGTTTTTTCGAGAGGTGGCGTCGGTCCCACAACCTCTGGAGACAAATGAGCACTGGCTGCTCCGGCATCGGTGGCCTCGACCCCCCGACGAAAGCGTACTCGAAAACCTTCGCGCTCGAGCTCAAACTCCGTAAACTCGTTCTCACGAATTATCTCGACGAGCTCACGCAACTCGTCCATGTTTATAGAAGCTTCAGTGGCAAGCGATCGATTACGGCGACGGGAGGTGCGTTCACTCGAAGTTTCCAGTTCGCTGTCAGCCGGTAGTCCTGTCCCGGCCTTTTCGCTTTCGTGATCGCTCATCTGTTTCTGTCGTGCTTGTTGCGCCAAACTCTTATACCCTATCAAGTGTTGAGCCCCAAAAGCCTCGGGTCCGTCTAGCCGATGGTCAATTGGGGCATTCCTGCCGAGTGCTTCATACCGGCATTCGGCGTAGTCAAAACTTGGAAACTACTACTCTTCGCTCACGCCAGATTCGGGCTCGGGCGCTGTCGACTCATTCGACTTCTCGTCGGCGGCAGGGCTTGAGGTCTCGTCGGATGTCTTGTCCGCCTTAGCCTTGCTGGCAGCTTTTGTAGTTATATCGGTTGCCTCTTTTTGTGCCGCGCTTCCGCGTCCAGCAGCGCTGCCCTTCGCCTCTGTACCTTTCTTCTTCTTTGAAGAAGGAGTCTTTCTTTTCTTCGCTGCTTCGAGGGCTTCGCGCTCGTTTTGATTATCGACCAACTCTATTATGGCCAACTCGGCATTGTCTCCACTTCGGCGCCCGAGTTTGAAGATTCTGGTGTAGCCTCCCGGTCGGTCCTTGTAGCGTTCTCCGAGTTCATCAAACAAACGCCTCAATGCTGCCACGCCGGCCGTGCGCGGCAAGCGCACCTGTCCGCGCTTTCCCGTCATTGCCGATTGCTGCATATTTCCGGCGTGAAAGAAGCCCGCCGCCTGGCGCCGCAGGTGCAGTGCACGCGCAGCGGAGTCCTCACCGTCAAGGCTGCTAGCCTTGCGAGAAAGTGTGATGGCGCGCTCGACAAAAGGTCTCAGCTCTTTTGCTTTCGGAAGCGTAGTGACAATGCGTTCCTCGCGAGAGTTAATCAACGAGACAGCAAGGTTGCGAAGCATTGACATGCGATGTTCGCTTGTTCGCCCTAGTTTGCGATGTGCTTTTTGGTGGCGCATGACTCTAAAAACCCGTCGTGTCCGTAATCACCAAGGTGTAGCGCCGCTGGCGCTAACGTCTTTATTCTTCGTCGGCGAATTCGCTGAGATCGGCGCCGTCGCGACCGCCCGTTCCTGGGATTGGATTTCCCTGCTCGTCGAATTCCATCCCGAAATCCAGACCCATTCCGTTTAGGATTTCCTTAATCTCGTTGAGCGACTTCTTGCCAAAGTTTTTCGTGGCGAGCATTTCACGTTCGCTGCGCTGGACCAGATCCCGAATCGTCCTGATGTCAGCATTCTTCAAACAATTGTAAGAACGGACGGACAACTCAAGCTCGTCAACGGAACGATCCAGTTGGTCGTTACGCGGCAGAGGTGGTCGCTCTATCTTAGAGTAAGCAAAATCGTCAGTGTCCTCTTCAAAGTTTATGAAGATTGACATGTGATCTTTGATCAGTTTTGCCGCCAGACCGATCGAGTCTTCGGGCTTGACAGAGCCGTCAGTCCAAACTTCGATCGTCAGCTTGTCAAACTCGGTATTTTGTCCGAGGCGTGCTGCCTCGACCGTGTAGTTGACCTTTTTGACGGGCGTATGCACGGAATCAATCGGGATGTAACCGAGCGAGAGATCTTCGTCGAAGTTTCTATCGGCGGAAACGTAACCGCGCCCGCGCTTTAGCCGCATTTCAACTCTTAACGATCCACCGTCGCTGACAGTAGCGATGTGCACCGTCGGATCCAGAACCTCCACATCCGCATCAACTTCAATATCGGCAGCCGTAACTTCGCCGGCTGTTTCCTTTGAAATGCGCAGAGTCTTCGACTCGTTACCATGTAACTTGAAAGGCACCTGCTTCAGATTGAGAATTACGTCTGTAGCGTCTTCGACAACTCCCTTGATTGAAGAAAACTCATGTTCGACTCCTTCAATCTTCACAGCCGTAACCGCAGCACCTTCAATCGAAGAAAGCAGTGCACGTCGCAACGAATTGCCAACAGTGGTACCAAAGCCGCGTTCAAAAGGCTGCGCGGAGAAGCGGCCGTACCGTTCGGTGAGTGTTTCAGCGTCCGCCGCCAGGCGACGAGGCATCTGAAATCCGGTCCAGAGATTATTTTGGTCCATAGACATAGCGTTTTAATTCCCGATATTTAGAAAAGTGTTATCCCGCGAACTGCACTTCACCAAGGCAATCCGCAGGTTCTTTGGATTACTTACTATAAAGCTCAACAATAAGCTGTTCGTTTATTGAGCGGTCGATATCTTCGCGTGCCGGCAGTCCGCTGATACGCGCCGACATCTCTCCGCCATCCTGTGAAATCCAGGAAGGACGTCCGCGTCCCGACGCGGTCTGCCAAGCGCTTTCGATGTGCGGATTCTTCCGGCTTCCCTCTTTGATACTGATTGCCTCGCCGGCCCTGACCTGATACGACGGAATGTCTACTTTCTTTCCGTTGACCAGGACGTGACCGTGATTAACCAATTGACGCGCCTGTCGGCGAGAGGTTGAAAATCCTGCTCGGTAGACTGCGTTATCCAGGCGTCGCTCAAGCAGGAATAACAGGTTTTCACCCGTGATTCCCTTCATGCGCGCCGCGCGCTCGAAATAGTTGCGGAACTGTCCTTCAAGGATGAAGTAGATACGCTTGACCTTCTGCTTCTCGCGCAGCTGCTGGCCGTAACCAACCAGCGCCTTGCCGCGACGCATCGAGTTGCCATGTTGTCCAGGCGGTTGTGTACCGCGCTTTTCAATCGGACAAGAAGGCTTGTAGCACCTGTCACCTTTAAGAAAAAGCTTTGCGCCCTCGCGGCGGCACAAGCGGCACACCGCGTCTCTATACCTAGCCAACTGTTTCTGCCTCCAGTCTAAATATCGACGGAAAAGTTTACAGGCTGCGTTATTTATGAAATCTGAGATCTCAAATTTCAGATCTGAGATCGCAGACTTGAGATCTCAGAATCGACGCCGGCCCTTCATCCTTTAGGTTATTCAAGTCTCAAATCAAAAAACTGCTAAACTCTTCGACGCTTGGGTGGTCGACAGCCATTGTGGGGAATGGGTGTCGTATCGCGAATCGTCACCACCCTGATGCCCGCATTGGCGATCGCCCGAATCGCGGATTCGCGGCCGCCACCTGGTCCCTTAACTCGAACCTCACACTGCTGCATTCCGGCCTCGTGAGCTTTTTTCGCAGCTTCATAAGCTGCTTGCTGCGCGGCAAAGGGGGTTCCTTTACGCGAGCCTCGAAATCCACGCGCGCCGGCGGACGATTGAGCTACAAGATTACCCTCCAGATCAGTAATCGAAATCATCGTGTTATTGAAAGAGGCAGCGATGTGTGCAATACCCGCGGGTACGTTCTTCTTCTCTTTCTTTCGAAAAACCTTCTTCTTTCCAGTAGTAGCCTTTGCCATATCTTTGTCAGTCGTCAGTTGTCAGTAGTCAGTTGTTAGTTATCGAGCATCCAGTAATCCGATACCACGGACAACTGACAACGGACAGTGGACCATAGTTATTTCTTGCCTGGCGCCTTTTTCTTAGCGATGGTTGCGCGCCTCGGACCTTTGCGGGTGCGGGCGTTTGTGTGCGTCCGCTGACCGCGAACCGGCAGCGAACGGCGGTGACGCAATCCTCGGTAGCATCCGATATCCATCAATCGCTTGATGTCCATCTGGATGCGCTTGCGCAGGTCGCCTTCAATTTCACCCTGTGCTTCAAGAATCGCCCTGATCCGGCTCAGTTCGTCCTCGCTGAGATCCCTGACGCGAGTGTCAAGATTGATCGCCGCTTCGTTGAGTATCGAGCTCGCGCGCGAACGACCGATCCCGTAGATGTAAGTCAGCCCAACCTCAGCCCGCTTGTTCGGTGGAAGATCGACGCCAGCTACACGTGCCATTTCTAGTAAATACTCTCCAGTTTATCTTTGATTGCGGTTAGCTAGCGGCAAGCGCAAAGCAAATCGTTTATCCCTGCCGCTGCTTATGTTTCGGATTGACGCAAATCACCCGCACCACACCCTTGCGGTGAATGACCTTGCACTTGTCGCACATTTTCTTTACTGAAGCCCGGACTTTCATTTTAACTAACCCTCAGATCTCGTTTGCTCTAAACCGTCATTTATAGCGATAAGTAATTCGTCCGCGGTTCAGGTCGTAGGGTGACAGCTCCACTAACACTCGATCTCCAGGGAGAATCCGAATAAAGTGTTTGCGCATCTTTCCCGAAACGTGCGCTAGCACCTGATGCTGGGTATCTTCCAACTCGACGCGAAACATAGCGTTCGGCAAAGTCTCAAGGACTTTGGCCATCACCTCTATCGCTTCTTCCTTCGCCATACCAGCTCAGAACGAATTTTGCCTGTACCGACAAACTCCAAATACTAACATGCCGAAATGGCTTTGCCAAGCCAAGGTGGCCGTTAGGGTTACGCCTCCCTGCGGTGGCATTCCGTCTTCAAGACGCCACCTTGAGTTGCTCCTGGGAGGCAACTCTCGTGAGCACTTCGGGGCCGTCCTCAGTTATTGCTATGGTGTGTTCAACGTGCGCACTCGGCTTTCCGTCCAGCGTTACCACCGTCCACCCGTCCGCCAAAACCTTGGTGTAATGGGTGCCCAAATTGATCATCGGTTCAACAGCAAAAACGTACCCGGCCTTGATTTTGGGGCCCTGTCCGGGCTTGCCGTAGTTTGGTATTTGGGGGTCCTCGTGCATGCGGCGGCCTATGCCGTGGCCGACATATTCACGGACAACCGAATAGCCCCGACCTTCTGCATGTTGCTGTACGGCGGCCCCAATATCTCCCAGGTGTTTGCCTGGACAGCACTGCTCAATGGCAAGTTCCAGACACTCTTCGGTGACGCGAATGAGCGACAACCAGTCGGGGCTGACTTTACCAACGGGCACCGTCGTTGCGGTGTCACCTACAAACCCGTCCAGTGTTACGCCACAATCGATGGAGAAGATGTCGCCTTCCTTTAGTTTGTAGTCCGAAGGAAAACCATGAACAACTTGTTCGTTAACTGACGCGCAGATTGAATAGGGAAAGCCATGATAGCCCTTGAAAGTCGGTAACCCGCCGGCGTCTCGAATCATCTTCTCGGCAGCCCGATCGATTTCAATGGTGGAGATGTTGGGCTCTACCAGAGCTCTGAGTTCCTGAAGAACGAGTCCTGTCAATCGTCCCGCGGCCCTCATCTTTTCGATCTCTTTTTTTGATTTCCCAATAATCATAACGCCGTCGAACCAGAGACCTGGAGGGTAAGCCTTGCCATCAATCCTCTGCCGTCACTATTCCTACGATGTCCCGGTAGATCGCTTCGGGTTCTCTGGTGCCATCGACAATATGCAGGAGGTTTGCAGCTTTATAATAGTCTAGCAGCGGTCGAGTCTGCTCCTCATATGTCGCGAGGCGCGCCTGAACCGTGTCCGGATTATCGTCGGATCGATGCTGGAGTTGCGCCTCAGGATGCCGGTCACAAACGTTATCCACCTTTGGCGGCTTGAAATAAATATTGTAGAGCTCACCGCAGACAGGGCAATTTCGGCGACCCACCATGCGTTTAGCCAGCCTTTCGCGCGGCATCTGGATTTCAATGGCCTGCAGCTTCTTTCCCTGCTCCGCCGCCAGTTTCTCCAGCATGGCCGCCTGCGACGGCGTGCGAGGAAACCCGTCCAGAATGTAGCCGTTCTTGCAATCGTCTTGAGCAGTTCGCTCGCGGACAACCCGGATTGTTAAATCATCAGGCACCAGTTGTCCGGCTGCCATCAATTTACGGATCTCAGCGGCAAGGGGAGTTTGCGCTTCTTTAAGCGCGCGAAACATTTCACCGGTCGAAATCTGTGGCAATTTCAAGCGTTCATGAAGCAAGCGCGCCTGCGTACCTTTTCCAGCACCCGGCGCGCCCATCAAGACTATGATCTTCGACATAACAAGTTTCGATTGCGGATTGCCAATTCCGATTGGCCTGTCGACCTCAAGTATGAGTGACGTGAAAATCGGCAATTGAAACTTGGCAATCGAAAATGATTTCAGGCCCTTCGTCCCCGGAGGCGTCCACCACCGCCAAGGAATCCCTCGTAATTCCGCATAACGAGTTGGGCCTCTACCTGGGCCACCGTGTCCATGGCGACGCCTACTAGAATCAACAATGAGGTACCACCAAAGTAAAACTGATAACCCATACCCGTGGGGATCCACGAGAAACCAGGCGTTCCGGTTACAAACGCATCGAGCCAGGCACCAATCAGCGGCAGACGACCAACTTTAAATCCGCTGAGCATGAACTGGGGTACGAAAGCAACCAGGGCCAGGTAGACTGCGCCCACGACCGTCAACCGAGTAAGGATACTATTGAGATACTCAGCCGTAGCTCTGCCGGGCCGGATGCCTGGCATGAAGCCGCCGTGCTTGCGCAGGTTATCAGCCACTTCCTCAACGTTGAATACAATTGAGACGTAAAAGAAAGTGAAGAACACTATTAACGAAAGAAAGATCAATTCGTAATAGGGATCGCTGGCGTGAAAGGTTTGAAAGAAGCTCCAGATCTTCCCCCAGGTCGAGCTCATCTTGGTGGGATCTGGAGGAAACGCCGCAAAAAGACTCTGCGGCATTGAGAGAACTGACGATGCAAAGATGACGGGAATTACGCCGCCCATATTGATCTTCAGCGGCATGGTGGTCTGCTGACCGCCGACGAGCTGCCGGCCGACGTGTCGTTTGGCATAGCTTACCGGCACCTTGCGTCGGGCGGCTTCGACAAAAACGATAAAGGCGATAATCGCCACCAGTGCTAACACCAGACCTAAAACACCGAGCGTTTCCAGCGTGTCGCCGCTGCGCAACCGCTCGCTTACTTGTTGGACGCCGCGCGGCAACCCGATGACAATGCCGGCAAAGATCAGCAGTGAGATTCCATTGCCGACACCGCGATCGGTAATCTGTTCGCCGAGCCACATAACAAAGATGGTGCCCGTGGTCAAAGTGAGGACGGTGGTGAAGAGAAAGCCCCAGGTTGGCGCGCCGACCTGATTAACCTGGAGCCAGTGAGCCACAAAGGAAGTCTGAATACCCGCCAGACCGACAGTCAAATAGCGGGTCCACTGGTTGATCTTCTGCCGCCCCATTTCGCCTTCTTCTTGAAGTTTCTTCAACTGGGGCGAAACTACAGTCATCAATTGCAGAATGATTGAGGCCGTGATGTAGGGCGTAACGCCTAGAGCGAAAATCGAAATCGTTCGGAAGTTTCCACCCGAGAAAAGATCCAGCACGCCGAGAAGCGTTCCCGCAACCTCGTGCCAAACCTGATCCAAACGATCTTTGTTGATTCCCGGCGCGCCGATGTGTGCGCCCAGCCGGTAGACGGCACGCATGCCAAGCGTAAACAAAATGCGCCGGCGAAGATCCGGCACATTGAACATATTGCGAATAGCCGCAAAAAACTTATCCATTAGCGTCCTTTCGCTCGCGTCTCTTTACCTACGCCACCTTGTCAACTTCAGCGCCAATT
>DATBRN010000006.1:0-4272 GCA_036560225.1 Pyrinomonadaceae bacterium
GTACGTATCATTTCACACCGCGGCATTCCCGGGGAAGGGACTCAACCTCAGTACCGGAACCGGTAGCGACCGGCCGAAGACTCAAGGTGGATATCTGATTCTTCGACGTTCAGTTGTCAGTGGCTCGTCTCAATATATCAAACCGAGGTGGCACTGGAGTGCCGGTAACCAGGCTTGTGTCTTCGGGCCGGTCGCTACCACCACCCCACGCGGGCTGCCCGCGCGGGGACCCCGGTCCGCTTCCGGTACTGATGTTGAGCGCAACTTCCATCATGAATTTTGTTCGCTTCCTATTCTGAAGTGGGATGCGTCGGGCATCGAAGAGTTTCCGGAAGGGAAACTGTTGAAACGATTGAAAGCATGAGCGCTCTATGGAGCACTGGGCTAAAGCCGAGGTGAGAATGAGACCTGAAGTCAAGTTCATCGGTAACCGGATTTCCATTTCTGCCACTTGCCCTCTTGCTCATCGCCACCGAATTGCCACATGATTAGTTCCGGAGAAAAAAAGAATGACACCTTCCGGCGCTCTGACAGCGAATGTTCAGGCCGAACTAATGCGTCGTCATAAACGGACGGCGACAACCATTTTGTCGCTCTTAGTCGCAGTAGTTCTTTTATCGGTTCTTGCTTTTGTTATGAAGAGGTTTCTAACGCCGGGACCCATTCCATCGCTTGAGATTGCTCTTCGGGTCAGCATCCTGATTTTTGGTCTGGGCGCCATTGCGCTCCGCCGCACGCAGTTCGCGAAAATGCGGTTGCAGGACATCGCAGCGCTGCAGGGTCCTTCGGGACTCTTAATCACCTTGCAGAGGACTACCCTACGGGTTGCCCTAATCGGAATCCTGATCGGCGCGTTAGGCTTCGGCGCCACCCTGATGACGGGTTTACCTGTTTACAGCTACCAGGCCGGAGTGGTAGCGGTTGCTGTCCTGCTGTATGGCTACCCAGTGCGGAGCGCCTGGGAACAGTCTCTGCGCCAGTTTTTGCCCGATAGCCCCTCCAATCCAGCAGAAAACCCCAACTAATCCTGCCGAAAACTACCTCTAGCTCGCCGTCGGTAAAAATTGTTGATCTTAGTTTACCGCTTTGGTAGTCTGGGATTGACGTTCCTGACCTACCCGCCCCGGCTAGGTTCCTCTCCTTAACAGCCTCCTCAAGGCCCTTCGCTTGGCATTACTGCAAGCCGGATACCCCCTTCATGAGTTTTCAAAAACTGAATTCCCCCCGCTCTGACAGTTCCAGAGCCGTCGCATATTCAATAACTTCCGCAATTCTATTGGTAGTTTCGGCTGGGTTTTGCCTGAGCGCATCGGCGCAAAGCATGCAGCCTCGGCCCGTGGCTCGTCTCATTTCGGGTCCGATCAGCGTTGCCACCTACTCAAGACCGCGAAGGGTGAATCCAGAAGGAGGATCTTCCGCTGCGACCACGGCGGTAAACGCTGGAGGCCGTACCTCACCTTCGTTCACTAGTGCAAGCGCTATCGAACGCCGCGCCTTTGAGCAAACCAACCGGGCGCGCGTCCAAAACGGACTGGGCCCGTTGGCATGGGATTCAGAACTCTGCCGGATGGCGAGGATCCACTCTGAGAAAATGGCGAAGCAAGGCTTCTTCTCGCACGAAACTCCTGATGGCAAGCAACTAAAGGAACGGGCGCGTGCAAATGGAATCCTTCACTTCCGAGTGATCGCTGAAAACATCGCGTATAATAAGGGCTACGATGATCCGGGAGCGTTCGCGGTGGAGCGATGGATGATTTCCGCTGGACATCGCGCAAACATTTTGTATACCGGCTTTCAAGCCTCGGCGATCGGCAGTTATGTTTCCGCCGACGGCAGCGTTTATCTAACCCAGGTTTTCATTGCTCGCTAGACGCTGTAACTCGCGTTCTTAATCGGCGGCGGCTGGAGAGTTTAGAAAAATCAGCCGCGCCTACAGTGAATCAGCCCGCGCTTAAGCTTCCTTCATTTGCCAAGATCAACTGGAGTCTGCAAATCCTCGGCAAACGTCCGGATGGCTATCACGAAGTAAGAACGCTCCTGCAAACAATTTCGCTTCACGACGACATTTACTTTGAGCTTGGGAGCGACGGAACAATTTCACTTGCCTGCGACGAACCGCAGATTCCGACAGATAAGGAAAATCTTATCGTTCGCGCCGCATACGTCCTGAAGGAACGCTTCAACGTCGCTCAAGGGGCACGCATTCGGTTAGAAAAAAGGATTCCCGCAAAAGCCGGTTTGGGTGGGGCTTCATCAAACGCCGCGGTGTCGTTGTTGGGTCTGACACATCTGTGGGGACTTACCGTTGAAGCCCAGGTGCTCCTTGAGATTGCCGCGAATCTGGGGGCCGATGTGCCCTTTTTTCTGCTGGGCGGCTGCGCGCTGGCAACCGGAACTGGCGCTACGGTTTCTTGCTTGCCTGACCTCGGCGACGATCGTGTTCAATACGTTATTGTGATCACACCAAACGCTGCTGTTTCAACAGCTAACGCTTATGCCGCATTGGGTTCGCCTTCCTTGACAATGACGAATGCCGCCCCTATTCTTTTTAGTTCGCGCCACGAGGCAAGTTCACGACATTCGCCACAATGGCCTGTGTCCGATGACTGGAAAAATCGCTTACGCGACGACTTGAAGAACGATTTTGAGTCTTTGATCTTTGATATTGAGCCTGAGATAAAACGAAGTAAAGAAGCACTACTTCAGGCTGGTGCTCTTGGCGCTTTGCTTGCTGGAAGTGGTTCGAGCGTATTTGGTATCTTTGCCGACCAAGAGGATCAGCAGCGCGCCATCAAAGAAATTAAACTGGAAGCGGGTTGGCGAATCTTTCCTTGTGTTACAGTGTCGCGGAATGAATACACCCGCGCAGTGGGTTCGTGGAATATTCCATTCTTACGCTCTTTCAACTCTGGATCTGATCTTGGGGCGTAGCCAAGTGGTAAGGCACCGGTCTTTGGAACCGGCATTCGTAGGTTCGAATCCTCCCGCCCCAGCCATCTCTAAGTTTCGAGTCTTGGGGTTCGAGTTTCGGGTGCGAGTTAATGCAGAGATCCCAGAAACTCGAAACGCGAAACACGAAACTCGAAACCCTTTATGAGCACAACTGGCGGCATCAAGGTCTTTTCGGGAAACGCGAATCCGAAACTGGCGGAGGAGATTTGTCGCCATTTGGGTTGCGACATGGGTCGGGCCTTCGCAGAACGGTTCTCCGACGGGGAATTTAATTTCCAGATCGACGAGAACGTTCGCGGCGGCGATGTATTTATTGTTCAGCCTACGTGTCCGCCCACTGACGAGCATTTGATGGAGTTGCTGATAATGCTCGACGCGTTTCGTCGATCATCGGCCGAGCGGATCACGGCAGTTATTCCCTATTATGGTTACGGTCGCTCCGATAAAAAAGATCGGCCACGCGTGCCCATTTCGGCACGGTTGGTGGCAAATTTGATAACGGTTGCCGGCGCCGATCGACTTTTGACGATTGACCTGCACGCGGCGCAGATCCAGGGGTTCTTTGACATTCCGGTTGATCACCTTTACGCTGCCCCCGTCATGATCGGGTACTATCAGGATAATCCGATGTCGAACCTGACCGTAGTCGCTCCTGACACAGGCGGAGCTGAACGAGCTCGAGCCTATGCAAAGCGCCTGGATGCAGAACTTGCGCTGTGTGATAAACGGCGTGAAAAGGCTAACGTGGCGGAAGTGATGAACGTTGTCGGTGACGTCCGTGGTCGCAGCTGTTTGATTGTCGATGACATGTGCGACACCGGTGGCTCATTGACGAAAGTGGCAAAAGCGTTAAAAAATGCTGGAGCCGGAACAATTCATGCGTCGTTCACACACGCGGTATTGTCGGGACAGGCAGTGGAACAGCTCGATGCATCTGAAATCGAGCAGATAATGATTACGAATACGATTCCGCTGCGCGATCACGCGTGCGAGTTGAAAAAAATAAAAGTACTTAGTATCGCGCCGCTTCTGGCGAAAGCGATCAAGTCGATCCATGAGGAAACGAGCGTTTCCTCGCTCTTCGTATAGCGAAGGGCAAACACTGGTGGCTTAAATAGAAGTCCATCAGCGATCGGTCAACTATTGCCGATTGCCGATTGCCAATTGCCGATTTGAAATAGGAAAGTCTGCTGAGACTTCTTAGGGGCAGCAAGCAGTCCGGCCCATATTCAAAATTGGCAATCGGCAATCGGCAATCGGAAATGCTAAGACTGATCGCTGAACGTCTGTAAAGCAGCGTAAAGAGGAGTAAGACATGGC
>DATBRN010000007.1:0-9465 GCA_036560225.1 Pyrinomonadaceae bacterium
TTTTGTTTTTGGCCGTTCGCTACCGCTTCCGGTACTGATGTTGAGTTCCATCTCACCACAAATTAAAGCCGCGGTGTGAATAGGACTGGAACCAAACCGCATCAGCTCCCTCCAGCAGCTGAGCGATCTCTTGGATTGAAATTGTGGTAGAGCTCGTAAACTTTTGTCTTCACCTCCGCTGGAAAACACACGCGGTGCAACTCATAACCACGTTGCAGCCCGCGAACGACATCGCTAACCTCGCTGATCTCGCGTATGCTGGGCCGCGAATACCCGTCTTCAACGTAGATCCGACTCTTCGGCTCTGCCCCTTCCGCCGTGTAATAGTTGTAATAAGGCACGTCACTCGCGCGGTCTTCGATGAAGTAATAATCAGGATCGTATCCAGCCTTCATCACGCACTCTCGGGCTGCGGACAAAAATTCAGGACGCTCTGCAAGCGGCATGTCAAGATCGATTGCTTTGAAGAGCCGGCGTCCGGTGAAGCGCTTGCTGAGGTCTGCAAGAATGGTATCTGGCGAGCGTTGCCACTGCTTAACATGGAACAGGACATCTGAATCGTCTACTTCGAGATACTCGGTGATCGTCAAAGACTTTCGGCGGAGAACCTTTTCAAAAGCAGTGTCCGGTGCGCACCACACGGGCTCATTGGTCTCCAGGAGCTTTAAAGCGCGTCGCAAGATTGCGCGCAACACGGCTTCTGCTGAACGCAGCGTGCGATGGAAATAGACCTGACGAAACATGTAGTAACGTGCTTGTAAATATTCCTCCACCGCATATAACCCACGCGCCCGAACATATATCCGATCATGTTCCTCATCGATCGCCAGCGCGTTGATGATCCATTCGAGATCGTAAATTCCATACTTGGCGCCCGTCATCAATGAATCGCGTAGCAGGTAGTCCATGCGATCTACGTCGAGCTGGGAAGAAACCAGTTGGGCCAATGCGGCCGGCTGAAACTTGCCTTCAATGATTGCCGCGACCTTCGCCGGCAACCCTGCGGAGTATGAGGCTAAGAGTTGGCTAATCTCAGTAGCTTCGCTTAGTACGACTTCAACCGTCCATTTTTCGTGGTGGAATCCCAGTACCTTTTCCATCACATGTGAAAACGATCCATGACCCACGTCGTGAAGCAATGCTGCCGCACGGGCGGCGGTACGGTCCTGTTCGTGGATTGAATGTTTTTCTGCGAGGCGATCGAGCACGCGACTCATTAAGTGAAAGGCGCCAAGCGAATGAGTAAAACGAGAATGCTCGGCACCCTGGTAAGTGTAAAGTCCCAGTCCGAGCTGCTTGATGCGCCGCAATCGCTGAAACTCCGGCGCGTCGATCAAACGCACCATTAACTCGCCTTCGGTGGTGTCGGTCTGCAGGCGAATGATGTTATGGACCGGATCGCGATAGATTCTTTCGGACATTCTGGGGATTTCTTAATAACCGCAAAAGGATCGAAAGGCAATGTGACAGGGGAAAACATCGCAGATTTTTCGAAATAGATGAGGCGTCAGAGGTACCGCTGAGACCGGTTGGGATTTATGGATCGTTCCCAATATTTTGGATTTTTTGGACCAACTTCTGCCTGGGTGTCACCGCTAAATATATGAATACATTAATTATAGACGCCTAGCCAGTTGAGGGCATAAGAATTGCGAAACTAGCCGCGCAAGAGTTTTTTAATGACAGATTTTAGGAATTTTTGAGTGCCGCAAACGAGTAAGGAACAAACGGTTAAATAGGGAATCTCCCCGGCGGCACTGTTCCAGCATCAAGAAAGGACAGTAAAAAATGAAGAATGTTTTGCGGTTATTTATGGTTCTGTGCATCGCCCTTGCCGGTACGGCAGTCTTTGCACAGGACACTTTGACCACCGGGTCGATTTCGGGCGACGTTGTCGACTCGAATGGTGGTGTGGTGCCGGGTGCGGCAGTAAAAATCACTGGCGCCCTAGGCGAGCGCACGGCTACCACTAACGATCAAGGCCACTACGAAGTTGCGAACCTTGTTCCCGGTTCGTATACGGTCAGAGTTGAAAAAGAGGGTTTCAAGGCCGGCGAAGTAACTGAGGTCACCGTTCTGGTTGGCAAAACCACTACCACCAAGGTCACTTTGCAGGCAGGAAACATCTCAGAAGTTGTTACCGTCACTGGCGGTGGAGAAGGCATCGATCAAGCGAGCACGGCAACGAGCTCTAACCTGAACGATCAACTCTTCTCCAACATTCCAGTTGCTCGTGCCGTCTCAGGTCTCTTTTATCTGGCTCCGGGCACGACGGACGGTCTCGGCGGCGGCCGGGACAATCCTTCCATTTCAGGCGGCTCCGCGCTTGATAATTTATATGTCGCTGACGGTGTGAATATTACCGACTCGGCTTTCGGCGGCATCGGTACTTTCTCTCGCTCCTACGGCGCACTCGGCACGGGCATCAACACCTCCTTCGTAAAAGAAGTTCAGGTAAAGACCGCCGGTTTCGAACCGCAGTATGGCCAGTCGCAGGGTGGCATCGTCAATATTGTTACGCAGTCTGGTAGCAACGAGTATCACGGCGCCCTTTACGGCTTTGCAAGTCCAAAGGCGTTTGAGGCGACAAGAAAACAGCCAGACGATGCTCCTCGTAGGAATCCAGGCGGAAAGCTCTTACATCAGGAAGCATACGACATTGGCGCCGACTTAAGCGGTTACGTGCCAGGAGCGCGCAACAACCTGTTCTTCTTCGGATCTTTTAACCCGAGCGTCAAAAGAGATATTGTGCGTGGCGCGGAGAAGAATGCGCTGAGCACTACTGACTCCGGCTTGAGAATTATCCGAGGTCCTGCGTTTGCCAATCGCACCCGCACAAACAATTACGCGGCCAAAGGGGAGTGGTTGATTAATTCGAATCATCAGCTCACCTTCTCGATCTTTGGCGATCCTTCAAAGACGAATCTGTCGTCATTCAGGAGCCTGATCATCGATAACACCACGTCTGACAGCATCCTCGACTACGGAACCCGCAACATGGCATTGCGTTACAATGGCACTTGGTCGCCAACTCTAACGTTCAATGCTTCGCTGGGTTACGGTAAATCACGCTTCGATGAGACTGGCTTTGCCAATTTCAACCAGATAGCCGACCGGCGCGGTTCCGATCAGCTTACCATTCAAGCTTTCACGGGCCAGCTTCCGGGTCGAGGCAACTTTACAGCTGTTGGTTTGGGTTTCTTTGAGCCCACGGACAGCAGAACCAAACGCGCTGACTTTAATCTCTCGAAGACCCACAACATGTGGGGTCAACATACAGCGGGGTTTGGCTACACTTTCCAACGTGGCACTTACGATGGTACCCGCGATCGCAGCGGTCCGAAGTGGACCATTCCGGCCGGTAACGGAATTGCCACTGGGCAAACGACGAACCTTCAGTTGCGTCTACGTTTCCGCAGCAGCACCTCTGGTGGCACTCTTCCACTATTCCCCGTGCAACTCGCAGATGGTACGACCGCACAGATACCGGTTCGCCTGCAGGTTATCCGCGCCGAGTTCGGCACGCCAAGCTTCACAACGTCCTCGAACTATCATGCCTGGTATGCTATGGACACGTGGCGCTTTAACAAGTACATTACCGGCCTCTTCGGTATCCGCTGGGAGCAGGAAAAGCTAATCGGTAGCCCCGGCCCAAGCGGTAACCGTGTGCACTATACTCTTACGGATCAGTGGGCTCCGCGCCTTGGCGTGACTATCGATCCGGTCGGCCGCGGAAAGACGAAGGCATTCTATAACTACGGCAGGTTCTTCGAATATTTACCGCTGGACTTAGCCGAACGTTCGCTTTCGGCTGAAAAGGACTGGACTGGCGGTTTGTTTATTCCTGACTTCACGGTCAATGGGGCCGGCCAGCGAATAGCCGTCATCAACCAGTTTGGAACAGTCAACCCGATTATCGATGCTGCCCATCAGATCGCGCCTGGCACGGTTTCAGCACAAGATCCGGCAAACGCGTTCGCGGCGGGAACCAAGCTGGGTTTCACGGATGAGCACACCGTCGGATTTGAGCAGCAGTTGCCAAAGAACTTTACATTCTCGGCACGGTACATAGATCGCCGCTCTAAGCGCATTATTGAAGATGCGGCTATCCTATCACCCGAGGCCGCTTTGTCGTGTGACTTCCCAAATTGCGACACCTTCTTCATCAATCAGGTGTATTCCATCGTCAACATCAGCAAGCAGTTGGACGCTTTCACCAATCTCGTGCCTTTCCAGTTCACTCCATCGTTGAATGGTGCGGGTTTGATCACGAATACTCCATCAGGCTGTGCCTCGACCTTGTTTAGCGGGCTGGCTCAGCCCAATTACCTGTACTGGACGGGCGTTGGCGCGGGCGTCTGTTTTGCTCAAACCGGCATTAACCCGGTCACAGGCGACACCATTGTCAGTCCAGACGGAAAGGCTGATGGTTTCCCGGATGCCGTACGCAATTACAAGGCGCTGGAGATCGAACTCAACCGCCGCTTCGCGAACGGTTGGCAGGGATTCTTCAACTGGCGCATTGCCAAACTGAAGGGTAACTTCGAAGGCCACCTGCGTAACGACAATGGCCAGACTGATCCCGGTATCAGCTCGCTGTTTGACTTTACGACGGGTGACTTAAACCTGCTCGGGGACCAGTTTAAGGTTGGTCCGCTCAATAGTGATCGCCTGCACATCATTAACGTGTTCGGCAGCTATAGCTTCGGCAAAGAGCGCGGCTACCACACGCTGAACGGCCTGAACCTCGGTCTCAATATGCACTTCGAGACCGGGCTTCCAATCAACAAACTCGATCCGCATCCAGTTTACTTGAACACGGGCGAGGTTCCGGTTGGTGGGCGCGGTAGCCAGGGTCGTACGCCGAGCTACGCTCGCTTTGATGTACACACGGATTATGCGTGGGGCATCACTGAGAATACGAAACTGAAGTTCATCGCGGACTTCTTTAACATCTTTAACAGTCAGAAGCTCCGGCGGCCGGATGAGAATTCCGCACTTGACTTTGTTGCGGGTACGAATCCGCCAAATCCAGACTTTCTCAAGCCTCGAGCCATCACAGGGTTCTATCCTCCGTTCAACCTGAGGTTGGGACTTAGATTTGAATTCTAATTCGATTCGGAAACGAATCTTTGCACGGGGAGGGGAGCAGTCCCCTCCCTATTCTTTTTCTGCTTTTGATAGGTTATTATTCGGGCTTCCCAGTCCGTCCCCGTTTTGAGTTCACATCTTCTTGCTTGAGGGAGTACCGAGATGTTTCGCAAGCTGCTCCGCTCCGCCGCCCTGTCTTCCGGCCTCTTGCTTCTCGTTCTGACGGCACACGCACAGAGAGCTCCCCGTGCTTCATCTATTCCCTTACAGATTAGCGGTCAAATCCGCTATGCCGTAGGCAACCGGCCCGCAGAGTTTGTCATTGTGCGTCTTGAAAGTTTCAGTGGAGGCGTCGTCGGCGAAGTGAACACAGATCGCAGCGGAAAGTTCATGCTTACCGGTTTGTCGCCGGATCTTTATATGGTCTCAGTCAGAATCGCCGGTTACCGCGAAGTCCAACAACAGGTGGACTTGCGAACCCAAATTACGGATTACGTTCAACTGCAATTGATAGCCGAAGATTCTGGAGTCTCTGTACCTGTGAAGCGCAACGGCGTGATCGATGCGAACGTGCCGAAGCATGCGCTTAGTGAGTTTGAAAAAGGGCGCGATGCCATTACCCAGGCGAACAGTCTTGACGAGGGCATTTTGCATCTTGAAAACGCGGTGCGGTTGTATCCGAAATATTTGGAAGCTTTGCTTTTGCTTGGCACAGCCTACATGGACAAGAGTGATTGGAAGAAAGCTGAAGACCAGCTACACCAGGCATTAACCATTGCGCCCAATACAACGGGCGCGCATTTCGCGCTGGGCGAATTGTATCTTCGGACAAAGAAGTATACGGAAGCAGAGAAGGAAATGCTCGCCGGAATCAAGCTTGAGCCGAAATCGGTACCGGGACACTTTCTGCTGGGTCGCCTTTATTATGAACTTGGTAACCTGGTCAAAGCCGGGGTACATGTCGGTACCGCGCTGCAACTCAACCCAAGTTTCGCGCGCGGGCACTTGCTGGCCGCCAATATTTTCCTGCATGCGCACCAGCCGGAAAATGCCGTTGTAGAGTTTGAGGAATACTTGCGCCTCGAACCGAAGGGCGAGTTTTCCGAGCAGGCGAAGGAAACAGTCCGAAAGCTCAGACGGGCACTCGCGAAGAGTTAGCCGCAGTTTCCGGCGCGCTTTGTAAACAGCGCGCGCCTAAACTTCCTGAAGAATCTTAGTAGTCACCAGTTTGGCGTTGTTCTTATAAGGAGAAGACTATGCGTTCCTGGGTTTTTCGTATCGTTATAATCATCGGACTTACTGCATGCGCCGCGCCTGTTTTTGTGATTCAGGAGAGTCGTGCCAATCCTCATCCTCAGAGCGGACAAATATCTGGGCAGGTTCGTTACGCCGAAAATGGTCAACCGGCCTTCAACGTTCTGGTTAGGTGCGATTCTATGATTAGCGGTTCTTGTGGCCAGGAAACTACCGATCGCAGCGGCAGGTTTCGTTTCGCTGGTCTGCCTCTATCGCAGTACACCATTACTGTGCGCGTGCCGGGCTACATCGAACAAAGGCAGGATGTAGAATTGCTGACTGCGCCGACCGCCAATCTGCAGTTTCACCTTAGATCAGACGGCTCTGCGAAGCCCGAGGCCACAAGTTCGTTCGTAGTTGATTCGAACGTACCGGCGTCCGCCAAGAAGGAATTCGATCAGGCAGCAGCGCTTGTGGCCTCAGGAAAGAAGGAAAGCCTCGCGGAGAGTGTCCGCCATTTGGAAAAAGCAGTAACCATTTACCCGCAGTTCGTTCAGGCCCAGCTGATGTTGGGAACTGCGTATATGGACCTCACCCAGTGGCAAAAGGCTGAACAGACACTCAAGCGCACTGTCGAACTCGATCCGAGAGCCGCAAACGCATATTTTGCACTTGGTGAACTCTATCTGCGACAGAAAAAAGATGAGGATGCTGAGAAGACTTTCCTACAGGGACTGCAAATAGAGGATCGTTCCTTTCAGGGTCACCTAAGTCTGGCCCGCGTCTACTGGAGCATGGCTTCAAAGATCAAGGACGAGACTCAGGCAAGGCCTTATCTCGAAAAGGCCTACGAGCAGGTCAACAAGTCTTTGGCGCTAAATGCTGACTTGGCCCAGGCGCACTTGTTTAAGGGCAATTTGTATTTGCGGGTTCGCCGCGCGGCTGATGCGCAACATGAGTTTGAAGAGTACTTGCGTATAGAGCCGAAGGGAGCCTTTGCTGAGCAGGCCCGGGTAACCATTGACAAAATAAAAAAAGCGTTGGAGTCGCAACCAAAACCTTAGCTTCTAGGCAACACAAACAAAAGAGGTGCAAGTCTTCTCGCTCGCGGCTCTCACTCGTTGTTTAGAGTAGAGTCTATGGCACTACGAGCAACTAGGTTGACGAACGTCGACTGTCCACTCTCTCATGCTCGGCGCAAACCCATTCGCATAACCTGGCCCAGGACTTTCTAATTCCAAAATCGCAAAGGTAGGTTGAACTTCTGGCCCGAGGTCCGAGCCGCCGCGGTTTTTCCATTTTTTTGAAGATCTTTACGAGGATGGATGAACGCATCAACGAGCATTCTGCAACAATCGACCCCCTTTAACGCAAAAACCTCCGTAATTAAGACCATCCGACGGTGTAACTTTTGGCACAATTGAAAATTTGGTAGCTGGAATAAAAGTTGCCCATCCACCTTCCGTATTGATAGCAAGGTCTCCCCAGGACCACAAAATACTTTATCTCCCCACTATGCAAACGATAACCAGGAGACTTCTTATGAAAAGCTTTCCAAAAACGTTTCAGTTCCTGAGCGTGGTTGTGTTCGCGCTGGCCTCTGTGTTTTCAGCGCATGCTCAGGTAACAACCGGCACCATTCGCGGCGTCGTTAGCGACGCGACCGGCGCAGTTGTCCCTAATGCAAAGGTGACACTGACGAGGACGTCACACGGCGTCTCGCAGACGGCTCAAACTTCCGATTCTGGTCAGTTTGAGTTTACTAACCTACAACCAGGCACGGACTATACTGTTACCGTCGAAGCACCAAACTTCAAGACCCTATCGCTCACAGATGTGGCGGTGAATGTAAATCAGGTTACGGACCTACCGGCTCAGCTTGCTGCGGGTGCTGTAAGTGAAACTGTGACGGTGACGGCAGGTGGCACTGAGCTTGTTGATACAACCTCCGCCAACCTGTCTAAGGCCTTCAGTTCGCGACAGGTCGTCGAACTTGCCCAAACAACGGCGGGTCCGGCTGGCAGCGCTGCAGGCATTAACAACCTCGCGTTGCTCGCTCCAGGAGTCACCAGTTCAGGCGGGGTCGGCGTCGGCACTGGCGGATCAGTCGGTGGTCAACGCCCACGCGATAACAACTTCATCGTCGATGGCGTTGACAACAATGACAAATCAGTAACGGGTCCGCAGAGCTATATCTCACCGGAAGAGGTGGCGGAGTTTACGCTCCTTCAGAATCAATTTTCGGCTGAGTTTGCGCGCTCTAACGGCGGAAACTTTCTTACCGTTACCAAGAGCGGGACTAATGATTACCATGGAACATTCTATGGCTTCTTCCGCAACCGTTACCTGAATGCGCTCTCTAACTTCGATAGGGCCCAGGGACTTAATCGCGACAGGAATAGCCCGAACTTCATGAACCGTAACGACTACTTCCGTGGCGGTTATAACCTTGGCGGACCGGTCCAGATACCGCACTTCGGCGAAGGTGGGCCCGCTGTCATAAGCGGCAAGGACAAGTTTTTCTTTTTTACGTCCTACGAAAGGATACAAACTGGTAGCTCCGTTCCACCGGGCGGTATCGTTGCGCCAACGGCCGCGGGCTTGGCGACACTCGGCACCATACCCGGCTTGTCCGCCACTAATCTAGCTGTTTTTCGGACCTTCGTTCCGGTCGCTGCGGTGGCCGACGCTGGTTCCACAATCGTCGGAGGGCAAACGATACCGTTGGGCACCGTCCAGTTCTCCGCGCCGCAGTTCTTCAAACAGAACCATGCCGTAATAAACCTGGACTACATCCAGACCGCCAAAACGCAGCATCACTTTCGGTTCACGATGACCAACGGCGCCGACATTGACAATTCCGCCAACCTGCCGGCTTTCTTTGTTGCGTTGCCAAGTAAGCAGCGTTTGTTCTCTTACACGATGATCCACAACTTCTCGGACAGGGTGATTGACGAAAACCGCATTGCGTTTCGTCGTTCGTCTGCGAACTTCCCGGTGCCGAATTTCAATTTTCCGGGACTCAATGTTTTTCCGAACATCACGCTTGATGACCTTGGGTTGAACATCGGACCCGATCCGAACGCTCCGCAGTTCGGCATCGAAAACAACTACCAGATTGTGAACAACCTGACCCTG
>DATBRN010000008.1:0-13350 GCA_036560225.1 Pyrinomonadaceae bacterium
GGTAGTGGCTACATTGACAGTATATTTCTGCCACTCACCCGCATAGGTCCAGCCAATATAATAACCACCGCCCTGCGGGTCATCGCTGGCTGCCAGATCCACATCCGTGCTGCGATAAGCATAGCCATAATTTGCCGGTGATGTGTCGTGGTAAGCAACACCTTCACCGCCATTGTCGAAGTCTTCCGCCTGAATCGTCCCCGGTATCGCCGCCGGGGCGCCACTATAAGGCGTGCCGGCATAGGAAGAGCCGCTGGAACCGGTCGTCTCCGCGATGATCAACAACTGCCCGTTGCGATAGCCATACTCTTTCTGCGGATTCGCAGGCGCAGCGCTGGCCGCATACTCAGCCAGCAACTCGCCGCTGATGCCAAAAACTTGCCATGTTTCTACTCCATTAACGTTGCGGCGCACCCGCTGGCCGTCGGCGTTGTAGCTGTAACTACCGGCCCCGTAACTATTCGCCTGCGTCTCGGAGGTTATGCGGTTCTCGGCATCGTAAGAGCGCGTTACTGCCGCGCCGCTGTACGTATCGGTCGTGAGATTGCCCGCGTCATCGTAGGTCATGGTGCCTGTTTGCCCGGCGGGTACCCCCAGACGATTGTCAGCAGTGTTGACCGTAAACTGTTTGCTATTTATCCCCGCCCCCCAGGTGTTCGTTTGATTGATGGTGCGATTGCCGTAGCGGTCGTAATCGTAGTCCTGCACCCAACTGTTCTGCCCGGCTAACACCTCGCGCGCTACATCCAAACGGTTGAGCGTATCGTAGTCGTAGAAAAACGTCGAAGATACGGAACTGGTAATCTGATCGTCGTTCGGAATGTAGATCATCTGCTTGCGCAGGTTGCCGTTGTTATCTTCGCGGCTTTCAGTCCACGAGGCCAGCCCGCTGTAGACATTCAAAATCGCGCCGCGGTTCCACCAGGTGTCGTCCGTCGAGTAGGTGCCGACGCGGATCTCGGCCAACTGCCCGCGCACGTTGTAGAACTGTTTGTTGTAGATTGGCGTGTCGGTGCCGAACCTTTCCTTCGAGATCCCGCCAAAAGGTGAATAAAGAATGCCGGCTGAATAAGTGCGCGGTGCGCCGCCATCGCCGAGATTGCCGGTGAAGGCAACGTTCTGCGCGTCCTTGTCGCCCAACCGGCCCGCCGCGTCGTAGTTGTAGGTGACTGTATTTCCCGATGGATATATTTGCGAGGTTACGCCGCCTGCCAGATTGTAAGCGCGCGAAGTTTGGTACTCCCCGCTCCAAGTGCTGTTCGTCTTGAATCTTTGACGTTGTTCCAAAGGACGCCCCAGCGCGTCGTAGCCTAAGATCTTCACATGCTCGACATTGGCACCCACGGTCTCATTCCCTCCACCGTAGCTCTCCCGGAGACGGCCCTTGCCGTTGGTTGCGCTGTCATAAATTCGTGTGGTGTCGGGAGTCGTAGCAGTGTCGGAGTAATTCACTGTGGTATTGCGGTTGAGCGCGTCATAGGCGTAACTCGTCGTGTTGCGCGCGTCAATACGCGTCACCAAGTTCCCGTTCGCATCGTACGTGTACGCCATGCACCATTGGCTGTTACCGCTCACCGCATCGCTGAGATTCAGATTCGCATTCACTGCCTGCTCCGGATTCCGCGCTCTGATCAAACGTGACAGCGAGTCATACATGAAGAACCTTTGCTGGGTGCCCTGCGTCACTTGTCGCAGGTTTCCTAAAACATCGTAAGCATAACTCGTCGGCTGCACCGGACTGCTCACGTCGCCGAGGTTGCCATTGACATCCGGCTCGTCAACGCGCACCAGACGCCCAAGCGAATCAGTCAAACTACGCCGTTTGTTTCCCGCTTGATCGGTCACCAAAACCGTAGTGCCAAGAATGCCGCCGCTGGTAAGGGCACCGTAGCTGGTTGTCACCTGTGCATTGTCGAGAGTCGTCACGGTAAGTACTCGGCCTAGAGCATCGTACCCAGTAGTCGTGCATGCGGAGCAAGGCGCGGGCACCGCCGCGCTTGGACTGCTCACACGAAACGGATTCGATACCTGCGCAACCCGTCCCATGTTGTCATAGTAAGTATCCGTCGCCGACCACGGCGTTGAAGGCGTTCCATCGAAGAGAAAACCACGTATAGGACGGCCTAACCCGTCGAAGTACCTGCGATTCTCAATTGAGCGTGAAGAATCTTCGTCCATCAACACCTGTATGTATAGATCACCGGGAGTGTCGAAGTAGTTGTAACGAACCCGTCCCGTATCAGGCAAAGTTATTTGCTTGAGACGATTAAGAGGATCGGTGTAATCGTAACTTGTTGTCTTGCCATTGGGATCTGTTGTCGAGATGATTTTCCCGGTGTTGAAGTCATAAATGTTAGTAGTCGTCAGTGCTAAGTTCGATCCGTATGTGCCTGTCGAATCCGGTACCTCCGTGCTCGCGCTTGCAGGAAATGCATAGGTGTTGCGCGGTACGCCGTCGGAGAACGCATCCAAATAGCTAATCTGAGATGGATTTGTCAGCCCCGTGTCGCGGGCGTCCCAGGCTTTGCGCACGCTGCCGCACTGATCGTATTGCGCGTGAGTCGTCAGATACGTTCCGTTAGGAAACGTGAAAATTGTCGAGCCATTAAAATTTGACCAATGACTAGTGGTGGTTGGGTTGCCCCGATAAGCGGTCTGCGGATCCGTCCAGTTGGACACACTGCCATAGTCATTGAGCAGCCCGAACGGTCCACCTTCGTCATAACTGATCGAGGTTTGCGCTACAATCGAACCGCCGGCATTCTTTACGCGCCTTGAGCTGGGCAAGCCTAAAAGCTGACGGTCACGGTATGTTTGCCTGACGCTGGAAGAGATCGAAGTGTCATTGACAAGGTAAGTCACCTCTTCCGTGCGCACGAGTGTGCCCGAAGGAATCGAACCGATGGCGCCGGTTTGGGCAGTGGTGGCGTCTACCGACGCATAATCGTAGGCGCTCGTGGAGATGGCGTTGAGGTCAGCATCATACTGCGTGGTGCTGGCGGCCGCCAGCGCATTCCCACCGGTATCCAGAATCAGGCTGATGTTCTTGATGACTCGCGGGTCGCGAGTGGCAGCGGAATAACCGCCCGGCTGCGGTCCTGACACTTGCCACTCGGTCAACGATCGTCGCAGCATCTGGCTGGAAGCGTCTTTTGTGCGTTCCTCGTAAGCCATACCCCCGAGCGGATTGTCGAAGCCGAATTCTGCATTGCCGCCGCCAATTCCACCGCCATAAAGCAAGCGTTCGGTGAGAGTGCCGTTCGGCGCAGTAATGCTTGTCATGTAGGGTAAACCGCCAGCCGAATACTGCCAGTGCGCTTCATCCGTACCATCCCCGCTGGCACTGACCCATCGCTCCACTACGCCCCGATTGGCTTGCGCGTAAGGCACGCGGTTAGAGCTGATCGGCGCTATAGAGTCGTAAAGGAAACGTTCGTAGCCACCGGTGGGATAAATGATCTTGTCTATCTCACCGAACACGTTGTACTTGAATTGATACGATCGGTTATTTGGCAGAATGACCTGCCTTAGCACCACCGGATTAAAAACGCTGTCGTCGGCACAAACCTTGGTCAAATTGGCGGAACTGTAGAGCGAAGGCGAGACCGATTGGTACACGTTTGGCGGCACGCACTTGAGGTTCGACGTGTAGCGCAAGGGATCGCTTGGATTGCTCAGTGCGTTGGCCAGATTGTCCCAAACCAGAGTGTAACTGAGTTGTCCCCCCACTCCCGGAACATTGTAGATTTGATTGCCGACGCTGGGATTGGCGGCCAATGGGTTAGCATAAGTGCGCCCTAAGGTATCGGTCACGCTGGTAAAGGAATAGTTTATCGTGTTGCCGTTACGATCGATGGATTGCGTCGCCCAGCGTCCGGTTACCTGTTCCGTGTTATAACGCGGAACAGTCTGCTCAGCACCAAACAGGTAACGCCCTCCATCAGGGAGGTAAAGCACACCAGAGTCGGCATCGAAACGCACTCGCGAGCCATCCGTCGAATAGAAGGTGCCGGTAAAATCCGGCTGCGGATTGGTGATAATGAAGCACTGCGGCGTGTCTGACTTGCGCAGCTCGCTGCTCGACCCGTCCGGTAAATGCAGGTGAATCCGGGGAATGAAGCAAACCTCACCATTGTATGGGTCTTGCGGATTGTCGCTCATTGGACCGCCATTTTCGTCAAACCGCTGCTCGCGTCCCGTGTATTCGATCCACGGTGCGTCAAGGCTGCTGGTCCAACCGGCCATGGAGTTCTCGGAAAACTTCGGCCTCGTCCACGTGAAGTAATTGATAGGGCCCTGCACACCACCTGAATATTTGAGACGCCACTGCTTCGATGAGTAACGCACGACGGAGGACAAGCTCGTGCCCGCCCGGCCGGGCGCGCCGGCCAAGGGTATCTCCAGCGACATTCCTAAAGTGGAGGGATCTATACGGGCTTCTGATCTCACCGCCTGATCGACTTTGTTCTCAGTGTATTGCTTCTCCTGGGCCAGCAAAACCGAGGGCACTAAGACAACGCTCGAAACCATTAACAACACTCGCCAGCTTGCTCGCTGAGTGTTTAGTTGCGTTATCTGCGCTATAAAACCTAAGAATGAGTTCCTGTCAAACAAACAGTGTTGGTACATTGTGAGTACTCCCTTCGCGTGGAGTGCCACGATGCGAAAGCAGGTTTTCCGAATTCGTCGACGTGAGGCTTTAAGCGGTGAGTCCACGTAAACGAAAGGTTGGGGGAATTACGCGGCGAAATCTAGCGCAGGAGTAGTCGTCTGTCAATAACAAATTCTCTTGTCGAGTCTTAGAGTAGATGCCAGAGTTCTTGCGTAGGACCTTGAGATGATCACACCAATCTGTCGAAGTCCATGTGTCCATTTGTGTCCAGACTAAATGACAACTGGCGGTAACGCGATGACAAAGGATGTTATGCCGTTCAAAATTCTTAGAAATACCCCAAAGGCTGCAACCTGAAAAGGAACAAGCGGTTTCGAATTCCGACTTGGTCCGATTCGGGACCGAGAGGTCGGAGGTTCGAATCCTCTCGCCCCGACCATAAGCCTCCACCCCATCAATAACTTAGAGAGGCGTGGAATAACGAGTCCGGTTTTGTGTCCATTTTGTGCCCGGAAGGTATTACAATAAGCGGTGATTGAATGATAACGGATGTAACCGTTTTCAATTTGCTAAGAAATCTTCGATGGCTGCAACTTGTTAACGGGCAAAAGCTTGTGAATTTGCCCTGAGTACGTTTCATAACCCCAAGGTCGGCGGTTCGATCTCATTCCCCTCTGCCAATTTTCGCTTTTCTTACGACAAGCTCGCGGCGGAAAATGGAGCAATTATTAGTTGGGAAGCCCGCCCTCCGGCTCCGTAGGACCAGTCTCTAGATCACCATCCTCATAGAGATCAGCCTCGTCCCAAGCCCACTCGTCTGCGCCTGGCCTATAATATCTTCGGTGAGAGCCCATACATGCGTATGAGAGTCTATTCTCATCAGCCGGTCGATCGGACCAAGCCCGGATCTCAGCAACCAAGGGTTCCCCGTTTTCGTCAAACAAACTCCAGTAGTTAGCAAGTTGGATCTCGGACATCCACAGTGGAAGATCGGGATGATAGTTACACCACCCACAGCTATGTGCTGATCTAGGCTTACATTTCGTAGTCATTATCACGGCTTCCTCTCCTTGAACGATTTCTTATTTCGATGACATTAGCTTCGCTGGTACTTGCCAACCCACCCAACGCTCAAAGCAATTTTGCGCTCTCCGAAAGACTGTTCGAACAAACGTCGCCCGCCACATAGGCGAAAGGAACGAAAGGAACGAAGCATATTTCCGGTAATGGCGTGCTGTATGCCTTATCTAGGTGTCTATTACAAAATCAGGTTTCGTTGGTTTCGTGCCTTTCGTCGGGTACCTTCCTGAGTCCGACGCCTCGATACCATGTGCCCGCATTGGTGAACCGCTCAAATCCTCTCTCGGTCATCGAGAGGCCAAACTTGCGCCGGCCAGGATCGTGCTCGCCGGTGCGGTCGCACCACTGTTGAAACGCTTCATAAAGGCAGCGCGCCTGAATCTTGTAGCTTGGAGAAGCGATGCATTCATCCTGAATGAACCCCGCCAAGATGTCTTGCTCATCGCGATAGGCAGCCGTTGCTTGCTTTACCTCGTCGGGCAAACCCAGACCTTGACCTTGCCATTCTAGGCACCCTTCGACAGCCCACGCCAAGATGCCGGGCCGCTCAAGTTCAAGTCTCGCTGAGAGCGTTTTGTCCTGCTCGGCATCGGGAATAACGACGTCGAACGGGATCAGCCGCAGCCGGCGCCAAATCGCATGATCGGTGCCTCGTACTTCCGGCTTATGGTTCGTGGCAAGTATCAGCTTATGAGTGGGATCAAACTGCCAGAAGTCTTCGCGCATTCTTCTTGCTCTAATCTTGTCGCTCCCCGTCAACTGCTTAACGGTGCCTTCCGCCAACCGTCTTCCGGCGTCCGTTTCGGTCGTTACCACAAGGCGCTTGCCGAAGAGTGCAGCCAACTCCGTCGGGTGGGATTCGCCGTGCCTGACGACTAAGAGGTCGCGGTTTGCCTGCATGGCGTAGTCGCCGCCGAGCATACTGAGGAGTCCATTGAGAAATGTGGTTTTGCCATTTGCCCCAACGCCGTAAAGGATAGGTAAGACTTGCTCCGTAGTCTGCGCGGTGAGCCAGTAACCGGCCAGCCGCTTAATGTAATCAAGCAGCGGTTGTCTCCGATCAAGAATGCGCTCTAAGAATTCCTTCCAAGCACGGCATTCGGACTCCGGATGGAATTTAACGGGACACAATTGAGTAAGGAGATCCTTACGTTCGGGAGGTCTGAGGCGTCCTGTCCTCAAGTCGAGTGTTCCATTCGCCACGTTCAGCAACATCGAGTGGCGATTGAAGTCGCAGGGCAACACGGGGATTCCCCATTCACTCGTAGCAAGTGTGAGCATCGCGCTTATACTCCTCGCGCTTGCCGCTTTGACTGCGAATTTCAGTGCCCCAGGGTTATTAATGGACAGCGCCGCAACAAAAATTCCATCGGGAACGGCTTTGGCGAGTTGTTCGACCTCGCCACGATCGTCCAGTCGCCAGCGCGCTCCGTCCCAGACAAACCATTTGTGCCAGGGATGACAGTACCGCACATTTTCGCCGTGCAACTTCACAAACCGTCGAGCATTCGCCAGTTCGGTTTGGCCCTCGGGCTGGAGAGGTGACAGAGGTTCGACGTAAGCTGCTCGAGACATTCGCCGCTTCCGCTTTGCCCGCTTCCTGGTCGCGAGCGGTTTCCACAGCGGCGCGCCCTTTGCGAGGGTGGTTAATTGCGTTGCTTCGCCACCGGCGTCAAGCCAGTCCGAGACATCGCCTTTGTCTGGCAAGAGCGGCAAGACTAGAATACGCACGCTTGCGGCCAAACCTCGAAGAGAGGCAGCAACCCTTTCGCTGTGTTCGCGACCTGGGATGTCGTTATCAGACAAGATACAAACGTTACGGCCTCGCAGCACTTCATTGTATTCAAGGCACCACTTTCCGGTACCGCCGGGATTTGTCGTTGCCACCAAGCCAAGCGCTGCGAGTCTGTCCGCGTCCTTTTCACCCTCGCAGATGAAAACTGTAGACGACGGGTCCGCCGCGAGAAGCTCTCGCAAGCGATACGGCACACGGCGAACACCCTTGACCTTCCATAGCCAGCCGCCTTTGCCGTCCGGTTGCCGCTGCCGGAATTCTTTTGGATCGTATCGCAACACTTGAAACAAGAGCCTGCCTTGCTCGTCTACGTAGTCGTAAGTAGCAACGATCCAGCGAGATGCGATTGCAGTCTGGCTTGAGACTTGACGGGCAACAGTCGAGCCGGCACGCGTCTCGAGGGACCGTAGCTCGCGCGGGTCAATTTCCAGATCAGCGCAGACTTTGGTGAGCGAGCATCCGGCAAAGCAATGGAGCAAGATGCGGCCGTCCCCAACCTCTTTCACACTCAGGCTGGGATTATGGTCCTCGTGTCCGGGACACAACGCCATCCATGTGCCCTCGCCGTTGCGCCTCACGCCTCGCAGACGTGAACAAAGCTCGCTTCCCGTCATGGTTTGGCAAACCGCCTTACTTATTTGGAGCTGTCCGTTGAGTTGGTCCGAACAGTCCGTAATTTTGGTTGCTTTCGACTGCCTCCCTACTTAAGTAAGCTTCCAAATCTGGCGCCATGATCAATATTCTTCGACCGAATTTCTTAATCCTGAGCTTCCCTCCCCTAACGTCATTTCGGAGAAAACCCAGGCTCAATCCCGTGGCCTGAGAAATTTCAGCTAAGCTCCAAGCGAGCCTCGATGTGGTGACGGTTTTGTCCATACTAGCTCTTGCCTCCTCATGGAAGTTCTTGCTGCTAAGCTAGCTTATATAGTACTCTTATGCAATACTTAGCATCTAACTTCTACGAGGAATAATGGCAAGCAAACCGTCACGGGTTGTCCCCAACCCTGAGTTACATAGATGGTTCAACATCTTGGCCAATATCCCGCCCCCAATCCAGAAGCGAACCTTGCAATCGAGACTTTCTAATACCGTGGAGGATTGGGAAGATTATCTTGACCGTTTAGAGGAACTAATCGATTCAGAGGGCAGAGAGGCGCGCGTAAGAGATTGCGTTGTTACCTACCGGGAGAAATCCAGCGAGGGGTTCATAAGGGTATTAGA
Organism: Pyrinomonadaceae bacterium; assembly: GCA_036560225.1. Classification (GTDB taxonomy): domain Bacteria; phylum Acidobacteriota; class Blastocatellia; order Pyrinomonadales; family Pyrinomonadaceae; genus PSRF01. Next base: position 8,709 of record DATBRN010000008.1, read on the forward strand.
GAATCTTGGCAAGGGACACACTCTGAAACAGTACTACGACTCGCTTCGGACCGGTCAGAATATGTACAAGGATGAGCTTCGTAAGCTAATTCTGACAGATTATTTTGAGAATTTGCACCCTTCACTAGGGACGGCGATAGAAGAATTAACCCTAGGGGATTTATCGGAAGCGGCCGAGAGAGTGGAGACCGCGTTCGTCGTCGATGAGTGGGCCCAGCAAGACAATTCCAGGATAAACCTCTTTCGCGCGTATTCATTAATCGAATCTGTGATCGCGACGTTAAGGGGAATTGCAGGGTTCAACTGGTCACAGGGTCCTTTTAGCCTCTCAAATGAAAGACGAGTTACGTTAAATCAGGGAGTGATCGAGCTGTCGCTAGACGCAAACGGTCTCTTGCGAATATCTATGCCGTCCTTTCTTCGCTCGATCCAAGGAACTGATCCAACTCGTATCCGCGAATGCTCGATCTGCGACCATCTTTTTTGGGGTCGGCGGTCAAACCAGCAGTATTGCAGTCAGAAATGCGGAAAGGTTTCCCGTACCAGGCGATGGCGAGAAAAGTACCTGACAACCTACAAACGAAACCGGCCAGGCTAACCCTGGCTAAGGTAAACCCGGCAAAAGGAGAAATCCATGGCAATCTATAAACGCGGTCGCGTCTACTGGTATCAATTCGTCTTTAACAATCAGCGCATTCAGGCGTCTACAAAGCAGGGCAATCCGCGTGTGGCGCGACAGATCGAAGCGGCACATAAGACAAGATTGGCGAAGGGGGAAGTCGGCATCGAAGCTCCAAAAAAGATGCCGACCTTGAGGGAGTTTGGTACGAAATTCAAAGCCGAAATCAAGGTGCACTGTGCCGGCAAGCCGAGAACTATCGCTTTCTGGGAACAGAAGTTAACGCGACTTCTCGAGTTTGCACCCTTGGCATCGGCACCCCTCGACAAGATCAACAAGGCTCTGATTGCCAAGTATGTGCAAAGCCGCCACGGAAAAGTTGCTGTCGCCACGATAAACCGTGAACTGGCGACGCTGAGACGGATACTCTACCTGGCGCACGACTGGAATGAGATTGCCGCAGTGCCTCGTATCAGAATGCTCAAGGGGGAGCGGAGCCGTGATTTTGTCCTCTCGCACCAGCAGGAAAAGGTTTATTTAGAAGCCGCTCCACAGCCGCTCAAAGACGTAGCCACTTTGCTTCTCGAAACGGGCTTGCGTCTCGGTGAGGCGCTCGCACTCAAATGGAGTGACATCGAGCTTGATGCAGCTAACGGCAAGAAGCTCGGTTACCTCTTTGTCCGCGAAGGCAAATCGAAGAATGCGCGCAGGCACGTAAGTCTAACGTCCCGTGCTCAAGAGATGCTGGTGAACCGATCGCTGGAGAGCAAGTCGGAGTACGTATTCGCCAATTATGCCGGCAAGCCGTACTTGGTTACCTCGCTTGATCATCTGCATAAGAAGCTTAGGAGTGATTTGCAGCTCCCAAAGGACTGCGTGATACACTCGCTCCGCCACACGTTTTTGACGAGGTTCGGTGAAGCTGGCGCAGATGCCTTCACCATTAAGAGGGTCGCGGGTCATAGCAGCGTGACGATTTCGGAACGCTACATTCATCCGACACCGGAAGGGCAGGAACGCGCCTTCGAACGTTTCGCCAATCTGAACCAGGCGGCGGTTGAAAAAGCGGAAAAAGACCAGGAGTCGCTACAGTTTCCGCTACAGTCTCAAGGCGACCGCCCGTAAGTTGTTGTGCCCCTGTAGCTCAACGGTTAGAGCAGCAGACTCATAATCTGTTGGTTCGGGGTTCGAATCCCTGCGGGGGCACCAAGTAACTAGTGAGCGTTGTTACCTTGAAGCGTTGTTAGCTTGTATTTTGGGCGCCTCAAGCCCACCAGCCGTCTTATGTCTCAGATTCCACAGTCACGTGTACGCTCTGATCAGCGCGGCAAACTCCGCATCGGCAACGATTGGAATGCGATCACTATCATTGCACTCTCACAATCGAATCCACTCAAGGCGATCGCGGAGTTGGTAGAGAACTCGATCGATGCCCGCGCGACAAACATCACCATCATTCGCGGTCGCAGCGAAGGCCGTCACTTCCTGGAGGTCCGGGATAATGGCGTGGGGATTCCCCGAGATGCAGACGGGCGACCTGACTTTCGCTATGTGGCCACACATATTTGTGATTCCGTGAAACGACGAATCAAAGTTGAAGGTGCTGCGGGACTTCAAGGTGAGTTTGGCATTGGTCTGCTTTCCTTTTGGACGCTGGGAGAGGAATTGGCATTGACTTCCACGGGCGCTGACGATCGCGCATGGCAAATGATCATGCGCAAAGGCGACCCGAGCTATGCAGTCAAAGCCAAACGAGCGCTCTTTTCTGAGCCCGGCACCCATTTACGAGTCGCGAATCTGCTCGACGGAATTCGTTCAATGTCGGGAGAGAAGATCCAGTGGTACCTCGCAGCTGAATTGCGCGACCGCATCCGCCACACGGGAGTGCGCATTACGGTGATCGACAAGATCGCCCGTAAGCAATATGCCGTAGAGCCACGGCAATACGAAGGGCGGTTGCTACATCAATTGCCCAATGTTCGCGCTACGCTGGGTGACGTTTATGTTGAGCTCTACATGACTGAACCGCTAGAGACAAATCGAGTAGCGCTGTTTCGACATGGCACGCGTGTGTTCGAAGACATTTCTGTGATTCACAAACTGTCGAAGGCGCCGTGGACAACGAGATACCTGCAGGGTCACATCGATGCGCCTTTCATCAATCTAACGCCGGGCACCCGCAGCGGCATCATTCACGACGAAGCTTATGCGGCGCTTTTGGATGCGCTGGTGCCGTTGGAAGAAAAGTTAATCGAGATGCTCGAGGCGCAACGTCGAGCAGAGGACGAGCAAGCCAGCCGTGAACTATTGCACACGATTCAACGCGCGTTTCGCGATGCACTCCTCGCACTGCCGGCCGAGGAGTACGACTGGTTCGACATTCACTCGCGTTCACAACGTGCTTCGGGAACAAATCGCGAGTTTGATTCTGGCGCAGGACTTACGGTCGGTGCCCCAGAACCTGAGATCAGCAACGTCAAGCAGAGGAAGTTTTTTGAGTACGCCGGTCCGCTCTTTAGTGTTCTCGTGTCGCCTGCCTCGACGGTCGTTCGTGTGGGCGAGCAGCGCTCACTCCGCGCGTTGCCTTACGATCGAGCACGTCGCCGCGTCGAAACAGACCTCACATTCAACTGGGAAATAATAGAAGGAGGCGGCGTTTTGGATCGTCCTCACGATCAGGCGGTAAGTTTCCTTGCTCCGGCAGAACCTGGTCTCGTGCGCGTAAGGGTCAACGTTTGCCAAGGCGACATTGAGCGATCAGCTGAGGCGTTGATCACAGTGACGCACGAATTACTTCCGCAGGTTGGAACGACAACCATCGACTCCCAGGGGTTGCCTGGTTACACGTTCGAACGCGCGCCGGGCGAATCATGGCGATCGAAATTCGACTCAGCGCGTAACATAATTGTCGTAAACAGCGGCCACCGCGATTTCGTCTACGCCGCCCGCAACAAATCGCTCAAGCTTCGTTACCTCGTGCGGCTGTATTGCAAGGAACTGGTGTTGAGGAACTTTGTTGGCTTACCAGCCGACCAGCTGTTGGAGCGGATGGTGGAGTTGTCGTTGCGGACGGAGGAGAATCTCTAACCCGAGAGTAATTAAATAATGAAAAGGGCGCGCAGTATCATCTTGATTGTCTAGCCGGAATCCCTGCCCCGTTTTAACGGGTCCAACACTAACTCCTTCAAGCCGATGTCCAAAGAAAACGCGAAGCGAACGAGGAAGCCCAGCAGCTGGAGCGCGCTGCGCCGACACGTCGCCACCTGGGACAAGCCCGCGCTGCTCGCTCTGGTGAAAGACCTTTACGAAGCGTCTGCCGACAACCGCGACTTTATCCAAGCCCGCTGTCAGGCCGGAGAGAGCGGTGGCGAGATCCTGGAGAAGTATCGCGGCAAGATTGTGGAGGAGTTCTATCCGGCGCGAGGCGAGGCCAAACTCAGGCTTAGCGAGGCACGCAAGGCTATCAGGGATTACCGCAAGGCCACCGAAAACCTCCCCGGCGTGGCTGAACTGCTGCTGACCTATGTGGAGCAGGGCGCAGAGTTCACCCACGATTATGGGGACATCGACGAGCCGTTTTACAACAGTCTTGAGTCGGCGCTGGACGAACTGGCCGCCCTGTTACACGACGAAGCGCGGGAGGTGTATCCGCAGCTCAGTGAGCGCCTGGCAAGAGTTGAGCGAATGACCGACGGCATCGGCTGGGGGTTTCACGATTACATAGGGGATGTCGTAGGGCAATTGGAAGACGAGCTCGACGATCAGTGACTAGTGGTGCTGCGGTTAAGTCTCAGGCGGCGCTCTTGAATTGGAGTTTCACCTTCACGCCTAAAGAGGCCAAGACACGCAGCATAAGATCCGTTGAAATGTCATGGGTGTTGCGGTTCAGAATGGCGGTCACGCGAGTGCGTGAGGTATGAGCGAGCCGCGCCACGTCTGAATGGGTCAATCCCTTTTTGCCAACAACTTCGATGATCTTATCGTTCAAGTCGCTGCGGAATTCGATCTCCATTCCGTCGGCGG
>DATBRN010000009.1:0-5029 GCA_036560225.1 Pyrinomonadaceae bacterium
CGCGTTTGGCGCGTGAACACGTGGAGAAGCAGTTGACCGCCTGGAGTGGTACTGAAGAGGATTTCGAAAAGGCCCGCGCCAAACTGGAGCGCTCGGTGGTTCGACTGCAACTCGCTGGTGGTGGATCCCGAAGCTAGATCTCACTGGGACCGCGGGCGTCTCGCCCGCACTGAGCGAAGCGAACAACCGCTTCCCAAGAAGCACCCCTACCAGCTAATATCCATGCCCCAACTGAGTTCTCTTCGATATGCTCGCTCAACCCAACCGGTTGTTCGCGCTGCGCGCTCAGTGCGGGTGGGACGCCCGCGGTCCCAGTGAGATCTAGCTTCGGGATCCACCACCAGCGAGTTGCAGTCGAACCACCGAGCGCTCAAGTTTGGCGCGGGCCTTTTCGAAATCCTCTTCAGTACCACTCCAGGCGGTCAACTGCTTCTCGACGTGTTCACGCGCCAAACGCGCGCGTGCAGCGTCGATTTCCTCCGGACGTTCCGCAATCTCAGCCAGCACCGAAACATGATCGTCTTTTATTTCGATGAAGCCGCCTGAGACGTGCAGCTGCAATGTCTTTCCACCGGTTGTGTAGGAGAGAACTCCGGTTTGCAATTGGGAGATCAGCGATGTGTGCCCGGGCAATATTCCGAGCTCGCCGCCCAGACCTGGGGCAGTCACCGAATCAACGGATTCGGACAGCACGCGCCGTTCCGGGGTCACTACTTCGAGTTGGAGTTGAGCCATAAAAAGAAAGGATGAAGGATGAAGGATGAAGGATGAAGCCGCATAATGCTAGGCATTATCGATCCCACTGTTTCACTTGTCCTTTCACTCTTCATCAATAGTTATTCATCCTTCATCCTTCATCCTTCATCCTTCATCCTTCATCCTTCATCCTTTGTTTACTGCGCTATCGACGCGCCTTTTTGTACGGCCTCTTCGATTGTGCCAACCATGAAGAAGGCCTGCTCCGGCAGATCATCGTGCTTGCCGTCTACGATCTCGCGGAAGCCTTTAATCGTGTCTTCCAGCTTGACGTATTTTCCTTCCACGCCGGTGAACTGTGCAGCCACGAAGAAAGGCTGCGAGAAGAAACGCTGAACCTTGCGTGCACGCGCAACGACCAGTTTGTCTTCATCAGACAGCTCGTCAAGACCAAGAATCGCGATGATGTCCTGCAAGTCTTTGTAACGCTGCAGCACTCGCTTGACATCCTGCGCCGTGTCGTAATGTGCTTGACCTATAACGCGCGGATCGAGAATGCGCGATGATGACGTCAGCGGATCCACCGCCGGATAGATTCCTAACTCGACAATCTGTCGCGATAACGCCGTCACCGCATCGAGGTGAGCAAACGTGGTCGCGGGCGCCGGATCGGTGTAATCATCCGCGGGCACATAAACAGCCTGAATCGAGGTGATCGAGCCGGTCTTGGTAGACGTGATGCGCTCCTGCATCTCGCCCATCTCGGACGCGAGATTTGGCTGATAACCCACCGCTGAAGGCATGCGTCCCAGCAGCGCCGATACTTCCGACCCTGCCTGCGTAAAGCGAAAGATATTGTCGATGAACAGCAAAACGTCCAAACCCTTATCGCGAAAATATTCAGCGACGGTGAGACCGGAAAGCGCGACGCGCAGACGCGCGCCCGGTGGCTCAGTCATCTGTCCGTAGATGAGCGCGACCTTCGACTGCTCCAGCGCCTTCTTATCAACCATGGTCATGTCAAACTGGCCCGTATCGTGGAAGTGCTTGTTGAACTTCTCCCCAAACTGAATGACCTGCGACTCAACCATCTCGCGCAACAAATCGTTGCCTTCGCGCGTTCTCTCGCCGACCCCTGCGAAAACGGAGAACCCTGAACGGGCCTTCGCAATGTTATTGATCAGCTCCATCACGATAACTGTCTTCCCGACGCCGGCGCCGCCAAACAACCCGATCTTGCCACCGCGAACGAAGGGCTGAATCAGATCGATGACCTTGATTCCGGTTTCGAACATCTGTAATTCGGTCGATTGTTCCTGGAAGTTGGGAGCGTGGCGATGGATGGGATAGCGTTCCGTATACTTCACGTCGCCGAGATTGTCTACCGGCTGGCCTATGACGTTTAGTACGCGTCCGAGAGTGCCCTCGCCAACCGGCATCGTAATCGGGCCGCCGGTGTCTATGGCCTTCATGCCACGCACCATTCCGTCGGTAGGCAACATGGAGACGGTGCGAACGCGGCCTTCGCCAAGGTGTTGTTGCACCTCGGCGATCAGATCAATTGGGGTAGGAGTGTCGAAACCGTCGGAAACAATTCGCAGTGCCTGGTAAATGGGCGGCAAATGCTTTTCGGGAAACTCGACGTCAACTACCGGGCCAATGATCTGGACCACGCGGCCTATCGATTCGCCGTCGGTAGTTGTCTTTGAACTGGACGTAGCCATACTTTCTTTCTGCTCCTATTCGTGGGCCTTGAAGGCAACAAAAACCGGAAGGATTGAAGCCAGTCAATTTATCACACGGGTGAAAGCTGCGCCAACCGCCTGACTTTCTAGTACTGGGACCGCGGGCGTCTCGCCCGCACTGAGCGCAGCGAACAACGGTGCCATCGGTAGTTATGCTGCAGGAACGGAGGGCGTGTTGGCTTGGAGGTAGCAATGAGAATGATTCATGGTTAGTAGCCTGGGACCGGAACCGTTGTTCGCTGCGCTCAGTGCGGGCGAGACGCCCGCGGTCCCAGGGTACGCGGCGGGTTTTGCGAAATGAGCGAAGTTTTTCTAAACCTTAACCTATCCCGATACAACATTTTTGCGGTAAGATACATCTGGAGCAAGGGGGGAAACAGAAAGTAAGAGGAGTTGCAGTTACCCGCCCTAAAAGACCTTTCAAGGTCTTAGAACCCCTCTGGGCACGCCTCAGTAACAACAACGCTCGGAACGCTTCGCAATTCACTTAGTCTAAGAGTGGCATCACAAGTCCCCCGTAACTTATTTAAGGAGAGGTCGATGAAGAACAGTAAGAAAACAGGTCTTACTTCGTCCAAAACAGTCCGGCGGCTTGCCTGGATTGGCATGATCGTAGCGGTTTTCGCCATCGCAGCAACCGCAGCGGTTTCACTACGAACCAGCCAGGCAAAGGATTCGACGCCGAAGGCGGACAACGGCGAAACCAAAGATAAATCGCGGGCCAACCTTAGCTTTCGAGTAGGAGGACAAATACCGCTTGACCCGCAAACTGGACAGGTTCGGCCTCTTACCCCGGAAGAAGCTAAAGAGATGGCGGAAGGCATAAAGCAACTCGTCAATCAATCAACTGACGGACTGCAGAGCGTTCGGCACGCTGACGGATCAGTTTCAATCGATTTGCAGGGACGATTTCAAAGCATTGCCGTCGCCAAGCGTGACGAGGACGGCAAAGTGATCGAGTCCTGCGTCGATAACCCCAAGTCCGCAGCCGCCTTCTTTGAAATTGACCCTCAGCTACTTGGAGTTCGACAAGACACGACTTCACCGAGGACAAACAGAGCTAAGATTGAGAAAGGCAGCGATCAATGAGAAAGTCGATCCTCGCCAGACTTCCACTGGCTTTGCTTGCAGCCCTTTTCGTTCTTTGTTTCTCATCGGCAGCTTTTGGCCAGGCTACGATCGTTATTCAGAATGCTGACGCCTCGAATGTCGGCTTTAATGATCCGACACCGGTGGCGCCAGTCGGCGGAAACCCTGGAACAACACTCGGTCAGCAGCGACTTAACGCCTTTCAATTTGCTGCGAACATCTGGGGCGCAACCCTGGTTAGCAATTCGCCTATTACCGTCCGAGCCGATTGGCAAGCTCTCTCCTGCACCTCAAACTCAGCAGTTCTTGGTTCTGCGGGCGCCGCTTCTATTTTCCGTGATTTTACCGGCGCTCCCTTTAGCGGAACCTGGTATAGCGTTGCCCTGGCAAACGCCATTAATGGAAGCGACCTTAACGGTGCTGCCCAGGAAATAAACGCACACTTCAACGTAAACCTCGGTAACCCGGGCTGCCTTGACAACATTCATTTTTACTTAGGACTCGATAACAACCATGGAAACGACACTGACCTGGTGACAGTGCTCTTGCATGAATTCAGCCACGGCTTGGGTTTCCAGACTTTCACCAGTGCTGATACCGGGATGCTGAACAGCGGGTTCCCGTCAATCTTTGATCGATTCCTTTTGGACAACACGAGCGGTAAGACCTGGATCCAGATGACGGATGCAGAACGGCAGGCTTCAGCGGTCAATACCGGCCATCTCGCCTGGAATGGTTCGAATGTGACGAGCCAGACAAGCAACGTACTGGCGACGCCGCGACTGCGCGTGAATTCCCCTCCGGCAATCGCCGGCAACTACGTCGTCGGCACTGCCTCCTTTGGTCCTCCACTGTCTTTTCCCGGACAAACAGCGGACATCGTCCAGGGCCTTGATCCTGCCGACGGCTCCGGCCCATCAACCACAGATGGCTGTTCGGCGCTCACAAATGGAGCGGCAGTTTCGGGTAAGATTGCATTGTTTGATCGAGGTAGCTGCAACTTCACAGTCAAAGTAAAGAACGCTCAGAACGCGGGTGCAATTGCTGTAGTGATTGCCGACAACGTCCCCGGCAGTCCACCACCGGGTCTTGGAGGATTCGATCAGACGATCACCATCCCAGCAGTCAGAATTACCCAAGCCGACGGAAACACAATCAAAGGACAACTCGGCGCAGGTGTAAACGCGACGTTGTTCCTTGATCATTCAGCGCCAGGCGGTACGGACGGTCAGGGACGAGCGCTAATGTACGCGCCGAATCCATTTGAGGGTGGATCGTCCGTTTCCCACTGGGACACCACGTTGTTTCCGAATCAACTGTTGGAACCCTCGATCAATGGCGATCTCTCTCACAGCGTTACCCTGCCTAGAGATTTGACTGCCTCTTTGCTTAAGGATATCGGCTGGGTCACGATTGCGTCTTCACCAGCCAATACGGTGCAGTTCACCACAACTAGCCAAGCCGTCAATGAAACTTTGAACCAGACAACAAAAATAGAT
>DATBRN010000010.1:0-5351 GCA_036560225.1 Pyrinomonadaceae bacterium
TTCCAGGAGAATGTCTCGTAATAGAAGATTCGCCACCCGGGATTGAGTCGGGCAGCGAGGCGGGCATGCGTTGCCTGGGTGTAACCAACACGGTCTCAGAGAAGCAACTGCGGGACGCCGGCGCCGAGGTTGTTACGGCAAGTCTTGCCGATTGGACCGTCGATGCCGTCCGGCACGTTTTTGGTTGAAGTCCAAACGCATACCGCAAAACGGTCGAATATGAGTTTTCTGGACATTCTTCAGTTGGCACTCAGAAATCTGCGCCAGGCGAAACTGCGCGCGGTGCTTACGACGATGGGCGTGATCGTGGGCGTGGCCGTCATCGTCACGATGGTTTCATTTGGACTGGGTCTACAGCGCAACATGCTCTCGCGTTTTAAGGCGCTCGACCTTTTCAATGAAATTCAGGTTTTTGGACGCAGCCTCGGTAGCCTTGTATCAAACAGACCACAGGGCAGGCCGCCACGAAACGAGAACGATCGGCGCGATCGACGCTCCCGTTTCATCCCTGACGCCGAGCCGACTCGAACTCTGGACGATGCTGCGATAACGGAGATCTCAAAGATTCCCGGCGTCGCCTATGTAGAGCCCACCCTGATGATCTTCACCTTCATCCGGGCAAACGGGCACTCGCAAATTGAGTCGATTGGCGGAGCGTCGGTGCCCAATGCCAGTTCTCGTTTCAAGGACTTCATAGCCGGCCAAATGTTGAGCTCACCGACAGCTGACGAAGCCGTCGTAAATGAAACATTCGCGCGCGATTTTGGCTTTGCTAAGCCGGAAGACGCGATTGGTAAGACGATCGATTTTCTGGCGCCTCAGAAGGAATCTCCCAAACAAGCTTCTGAGCAATCTTCTGAGCAATCAACCAGCGAGAAGGACACGACTGAAGATCTCCCGAGTTTCTTTGGTCTGCCGTTGGAAGACGAGACATCGAAGCCGCCGGCCGGTAGTGGGATGGTCGCGAAAACCTTTCGCATCGTGGGTGTGCTGAGGGTCCAGGTTAAAGAAGGCGCGGGACAGGGTGGCGTGCGCGGCCTATTTCCCGGGGCACGAATTTACATTCCGCTGCCGGCAGCGCGCCAATGGTCTATTGAGCATCGCGGACCGATGAGTCAGGTGGCGTTAGCGCTGGCGCGCGAAAGTGGTTCGCTGAGCGAATCGGAAAGCGAGGGATATGACTCGGCAGTCGTCAGAGTTGACGATCCGGTTGCGTTAACTGAAGTTCGCAATCGTCTAAAAGATCTGGGCTTCGTCAGTTTTTCTATCGTCGATCAGTTGGAACAGTTTCGCACGGTATTCTTGATCATCGATTCCGTACTGGGATTGCTCGGTGGCATTTCGCTGCTGGTGGCTTCATTCGGCATCGCCAACACGATGATCATGTCGATTCTCGAACGCACCCGAGAGATCGGAATCATGAAAGCGATCGGAGCAGAAGACCGCGAAATCAAACTGATCTTTTTTGTTGAAGCGGCGGTGCTGGGTGTTTGCGGAGGAGTTGTGGGAGTGATTTCGGCGTGGGTAATCGACGGGATTGCAAATCGGCTCGCCTACCGTTTCATACTTAAACCACAGGGCGCATCTTTCGTAGACTTCTTCTCGTTGCCGTTGTGGCTCACTGTCGGAGCCATTCTGTTTGCGCTGCTCGTTTCCATACTCGCCGCACTCTATCCGGCCTCGCGGGCCGCGCGAATCGACCCGGTTAGAGCGCTGCGACACGATTAGAGAACCACTCAAGCTCTTTACTGGGACCGCGGGTGTCCCGCCCGCACTGAGTGCGCAGCGCGAACAACCGTTAGCTAAAAACACCTTGTTGTCAACCCGTTACCTACATTGCGACGCAACAGTAGCCAACGGTTTGTTCGCGCTGCGCGCTCATTGCCCGCGAGACGCCCGCGGTCCCAGGAACTACAGTTTCTTAAACTTAACAAGACTTTCCGGAGTTTCTCCGGTCATGGTACTTACATTAATGATACAGGGGACATGGTCGATAAGTTGAGATCTGAAGGTAAGAGTCTGCCCATCGGCACTGATCTGATACTTGTCTTTGTCAACTATCGTACCTGGATCACCTAATGGCGCTGCCGTGAAGGTACCGTCCGGCAAGAATTCCCACAACACTTTCGTTTCGTTGCCGCTTCTTTTTTGAGTTAGCGTTGCTTCCCATTTGCCGACAAGCTGACTCTTTGCATCGCCTTTGCAAGCTGGTATAGAGAAAGCAACCAAGACTAAAGTGGTTAGACAGAGCCAACGTACCATCATTTCCTCCCAACGTTTTTACTGGAGCATTTTCTCCCGAGAAAGCTTTAGCTGGTTTAGCGACAAACTTCAACCGGCAATGTAGTAGCCGAAATTCCTTTTTTGAGTGGATCATGTTTGCGACGACTCAAGAGGCCGTTGCTAGTCGAGTGCCGCATTGATTACAGAATCTCGCCGACCGATCTTTAGGAACGGCGCCGCAGGCAGGACATCCAGTGACTTTGAAATTGGCCCCGCACGCAGAACAGAAGCCGGCCTCGGCTGTGTTAGTCGCACCACAGTTGCCGCAGCGTCCGGGCAACGGAGGAACATATGCCCCGGCTTTGCGTGCGATGTGGTCTTCGATTACTTTCCAGGCATCCTCGGTGACTCGGTATTGCCAGTAAGCGCCGAGCGCGGGCAGCGCCATCAACAATCCGGCAGAAAGCAGGAGCGCCACGGCGGCGACGGCCGCCTTATCAACCCACTTTTGCATGCCAATTTCGACCCGCGTGCCACCGGCTTCCGGCGTGACCTTGATTGTCAGCGCGGCAGAAAGACCCGTAAGATCGCGTAACGTGCTAGACTTTCGCGCCTGTACTACCGTAGTAGAAGATACGTGCATGGTTTGCACTTCGTAGTCCTGATCGAAGATATTGCGAAGTTCAGCAACTAGTCTGAAGACATCTGTTTCAACGCCGGGATAATATCTGCTGTCCATTGGTGCCGTTTCCTTTCGATAACCTTCTACTCTACGAGAAGAGGGAAAGCAATGTTCACCTAATCAAGGAGATTTGAATTGAAAGCTCAGCGTGCGTTTCTTTTCGTAATCCTTTCCACTCTTCTTATCGGCCCGACAAACCGCCGCGTTGTGTTATCGCAAAACTCGGCGGCGTCTGGTCTGGATGGTTTCGCGTCTGAAGCTTCTAACATCGAACGCCACTGGGAAGACGAATTTCGCGCTGTACCGTCACCTGGCTCGGCACGAGAACACCTGCGACATTTGACTGCGGAGCCGCATGTCGCCGGCACGAAAGAGGACTACGCCACCGCGCTATACGTGCGCGATCAGATTCGGAGCTATGGAATTCCTTCCGAATTAAAAGAGTACGAAGTGTTACTGCCGTACCCGAAGCAGCCGAGTATTGTGGAACTGATTAGCCCGCGTCGAGAAAGGCTCACTGTAAAGGAAAGCGTCATCCCGGAAGATCCCTCGTCGTCGAACCCGAAGATCATTCCCCTCTTTAATGGCTACAGTCCCAGTGGCGACGTTACGGCCCCTCTTGTGTACGTTAACTACGGTTTACCTCCCGATTATGAAGCCTTAAAAAAATTAGGCGTCGATGTGAAGGGTAAGATTGCAATCGCGAGGTACGGCAACTCGTTTCGTGGAGTAAAGGCGAAAGTTGCTGAGGACAACGGAGCCGTAGGGTTAATTATCTATTCCGACCCGGCAGACGATGGTTACGTGCAGGGCGACGTCTATCCAAATGGCCCCTGGCGTCCGGCAAACTCGGCGCAACGTGGCTCCGTACAGTTCTTGTTTAAGGCTTCTGGCGATCCGCTAACACCTGGAAAGCCTTCAGTGCCCGGCGTGCCTCGAATAAAGATGGAAGAAGTTACAACTTTGCCGCGCATTCCGGTACAACCAATTTCTTATGGTGATGCGCGGATCTTGCTGGAGCCTTTGCGCGGGCCCTTGAGACCAAAAGGTTTTCAGGGTGGATTGTCATTTGCCTACCACGTTGGTGGCACCTCGCAGGTACGCGTCCATCTAAAAACAATGATGGATTATCAGGTGCGAAAGATTTGGAATGTCATCTCACGAATTGACGGCAACGAAGAAAAGGATCGCTGGGTGATTATGGGAAATCACCGCGACGCCTGGACCTTCGGCGCCGTTGATCCCAACAGTGGTACCAGTGCCATGCTTGAGGCGGCGCGCGGATTTGGAACGCTGCTGAAGAAAGGTTGGAAACCAAAACGCACGATTGTGCTTTGCAGTTGGGATGGCGAAGAGTATGGCCTGCTGGGCTCGACCGAGTGGGCAGAAGAAAACGCCGATGAATTGAAACAAAAGGCCGTCGCTTACCTGAATGTTGACTCCGCGGTTTCCGGATCAAACTTTGGCGCGTCGTCCGTGCCTTCAATGTGGAAATTGATTCGTGCCGCGACGCGCGATATCAAAGATCCAAAAACAGGCCAGACGGTTTACCAACAATGGCAGGAGCGCGCTCGCGAACAGCAACCCGATCCGGAGCTCACGAACGCTGAGGTTGGCTCGGATACTCAGATTGCCGAAGCACGAATCAACGCCCTTGGTTCGGGCTCTGATTTCACACCGTTCTTGCAACACCTTGGGATTCCTTCGATCGATATGGGCTTTGGTGGTGACTACGGTGTCTACCATTCAGCATATGATTCTTTTTATTGGATGAGTCATTTTGGCGATCCGACTTTCGCCTATCACGTAGCGGCGGCGCAGCTGTGGGGAACAGTGGCGATGCGTCTGGCTGATGCTTCCGGGCTGCCGCTTGATTATCGTGACTACGCCACGCAGGTGCGCGACTTTTTTGATGAAAGCATGAAAACGGCGAGACGTCGCAAACTTGCCACCGCTCTCGATGAGAGGCCGATGGTTAACGCGCTGAAGAGTTTTTCCGAAGAAGCTGAGCGTATAGAGAAAGCTCGACAGGATACGATCGCAGAAATTGAACAGACGCGTGTGGAAGCAAGCGATCGGCATCCGCGAGCAGTCGCAAGATTGCAGCGCATCAACGATGCGTTGCTCGTGGTTGAGCGTTCGCTGACCGATGAAAGAGGGTTGCGTGGACGTCCCTGGTACACACATCAGATTTATGCGCCGGGAACGTACACCGGCTATGCGGCGCAACCACTTCCCGATTTTCGCCAGGCGCTCGACGACCGCAATACCGCCAACGCAAAGGAGGCGCTAGACCGGATCGTCGAGGCATTGAATCGTGCGACTGATACCTTGCGAAAAGCGCGAGATTGAAGGCACTTTATGAGTTGATCTATTTGGGTTGAAGTAGAGTGCAGCCAATCAGCGGGGGCAAGCCCGGGGTCCCCAGCGGGGCAGCCCCGCTGGG
>DATBRN010000011.1:0-19617 GCA_036560225.1 Pyrinomonadaceae bacterium
AGTCACGTAGAGCACCATCCTGGCAATATGATCCACACTACCCCCTGCTTCCGTGACGACAGAAATAACATTCGCGAGGGCGCGATCGAATTGCTCTACGAAGTTTTCGCTGACAATCCTTTGATCTTTATCCCAGCCAACCTGACCAGCCACGAACAGCAACCTGCCCCCCACCTCAGTCAAAATACCGTTAGAGTAGCCTCGTGGTGGGCCGAGTGTTTCGGGATTAATGGGCTTGAAAGTCATAGAAATGAGCCAGCCAATCAGCGTAAGCAAGTTATTAGATTCTGTTACCACGGGCAAGCGCAAGTCTTCGTTTTCCGTCAGCGTAAATCGGCGGCCCATCTGGCACTCATCAGCAGTACCGGGAGCGGTAACGACCAGCCGAAGACTCAACGTTGGTTACAAACCGTCGAGTTGTTCAAAACGACCGACTAATTAAATACGAATTCTCATAATCCGTTTCTTGGCGCTCTTGGCGGCTAGTGACAACGCGGAAAAAGAAAGGCCGCCCTTTTTGGAAAGGCGGCCTGAGACAGTCGTTTTGAAAAAACTAATCAAGAACCTTGTCGAGACGTTCGGCGAGTTGAGTTGCAAGATTGCCGTTTGGATCGAGTCCGCCAATCGGCTCACTGGGATTGCCCTGTTTATCGAGAATGACGATTGAGGGCAACTGGTCGATACCAAACTTCTTAGACACTGCGCCATCAGGATCCCTCAACACGGTCACTTTCAGACCATACTTCTGGGCAAAGGCGCGCAGCTGGTTATCGCTGGCGAAGTTCTTCGACTTGGAGTCCTCCGACTCGGTGCTTATCCAATAGACCACGACACCCTTGTCGCTGTATTCATCAGCCAGTTTTCTAATGCCCTGCAATTGTGTCTTCGATAGCGGCAGCCAGGAGGCGCCAAAAGCAAGCACTACAACCTCGCCCCGTAAACTCTCTGAGGTGATTGTCTGGCCGTCAATCGAGCGCATCGAGAATTCCGCCCGTGGGCGGTCCTGGGCCATCACCAGTGAGGAACCCAGCAAGAACAACGAAAACAGAGCTAACAGGGACTTGCGACTTATATGCAACATTTACTCTCCTTCGCCCATTTCAAGAAGACGGGCACAGCATTAGATGAGAGGTACGACGATTTAGTTGGTCACTCTGACAGCCCTGTGAACGTTAAGCAAACAGTAGGTTTGCGCCCAGCCGACCCTGTTCTAGCCTCGCTCCGGAGGGTCTTTCTCCGGGGGTGGAACGCCAAAAACATCCTCGTGCAAAGCGCGGTAATCATCCCACGTGTCCATGTCTCGCGCAATGAAATTCGAATCTACGGGCACGCGCTTGACCTGGTCCTGGTGGACACTGAAGAAGGTTTTTAGGCCACCGTTAGGGTCGAGGTTGAGGAGTTCATCGCGAAAGCGAAGGTCGACTAACACGGGGTGTCCGCCGTGCTCACGCCAGGTCGGCTTTATCAGCCGCGCGCCCTGCCTCCACTCTTCAATCAAAACCGCGACCACTTCGGCGGGTACGGCAGCATGATCTACCGGATTGATGACCACAGCTCTTGCCCCTTGCGGGAGCTGGCGAACACCGCAGGCGATAGAATGGCTCATTTCACTTCTTGGATCAGGATTAACGGCGAAGCTGACGCGGGCGTTCTGGAGAGAAACTTTGAGATCTTCTGCTCGTGGACCCTGGCCCAGAACTACCACAAGATCCTCAATACCACCGCCGCGCAGGTTGTCGATGCAGGTCTCGATTACAGTTCTCGGGCCGAAGGGAAGTAGAGGTTTGAATGCGCCCATGCGTTCGGAACGCCCGGCGGCGAGGATAATCGCGGACACTTCGTTCGTCTTTGCTTTTTGGTCCTCAGTGCTCCTCATTAGGTGGGAAGTAGCTTGGTGGTTATCAGAGCGGCTTATCAATCAGGACGGCTTGAATTTGTCGCTCAAGATTGAAAGTCTCTAAGGTCAGGAAGGCTTGCCCCGCTTGTCTTTGATTGGAATCGGGCGGGGGCAAGCCCACCTTCCTTACCCTGAGGTTAAGTAACATGTTCTGCTTCCTTGACTGGAGAGCCTCTTGAAGAGAGCGAGCCACTAGTTCATGACCATCAAGCTCTGGTTGTGGCTGCGTCTTTCTTCACCTTGTTAAGTATTGTGTTGTCGATCAGGCGGGTCTTGCCAACATATGCTGCGACTGCAATCAGGATGGGCCGCTCGTCGAGTCGATCCAGCCTATCCAGCGTTTCCGCATCTACCACGCTTACGTAATCGACACGCACGCGGGGTTCAGACTCAATCGTCGTGCGGACGATCTCTTCCAGCTTCGCCGCATGTCTTTCGCCGTTCTTGAAGACTTCCTTCGCCTTCGTCAGCCCGCGATGAATCACCGAGGCTGACTGCTGCTCTTCAGCCGTCAAGTACAGATTGCGCGAAGAAATCGCGAGGCCCGAATCCTCGCGTACCGTTGGCAGGACAACTATTTCAGTATCGAAAGCCAGATCCCTAACCATCCGTTTGATAATCACAGCCTGTTGAGCATCCTTCTGACCGAAGAAAGCGAAGTCTGGACGCACAATATTGAGAAGAATTGAAACTACCGTCGCGACCCCGCGAAAGTGGCCCGGCCGCGTCTGGCCTTCGAGCGGCTTTGAGAGTCCACCAACATTTACGTAAGTAGAAAAATCCTTTGGATACATCTCTTCTGCTGAAGGGGCGAAAATGTAGTCAACGTTATAGTCAGTCAGAAGCGCCGTGTCTTTGGTTAGATCGCGCGGGTAGTGTTCATAATCTTCAGTTGGCCCAAACTGCGCCGGATTCACAAAAACCGACACCACGACGAAATCACACATCCGGCGAGCTTCGCGCACGAGACTTAGGTGACCTTCATGAAGCGCGCCCATCGTCGGTACCAGCCCGATAGTGCGATCCTGCTCGCGGCGAATCTTGCGCGCGACCGAAACCATGCGCTGACGGCGATTAATGATCTCCATAGTCTATTTGGGGAAGAGTTTAGGACTTCCTGACCTTGGACTCATTAGCGGTAGACTCTTGAGCGGGAGTGGTGATTTTAAGTTCTTCAGCGGCTTCGGCGGGCAACGCATACGACTCATCCTCTGAAGGGTATGTTCCGTTGCGCACGTCGTCAGCATAGCGAGTTACAGCTTCGGTCATTACCTCGTGAAGGTTCGCGTAAGGCCGAACAAATCGCGCAAGTTTTCCAAAAGACAATCCAAGCATGTCGTGTAACACCAGGACTTGAATGTCACAGCCGGCGCCTGCGCCAATGCCGATCGTTGGAATGCTTATGGTTTCAGTAATCAAACTTGCAATCTCACGTGGTACAACTTCGAGCACAATCGCGAAGGCGCCGGCGTCTTCCAACGCGCGAGCGTCATCCAGCAACTGGCGCGCGGCAGCCGCAGTCTTACCCTGCACGCGATATGCGCCTAGCTTGTTGATCGACTGGGGCGTCAATCCGATGTGGCCCATCACTGCAATCTCTTCGTCAACAAGGCGCTTTACGAGTTGGACGCGTTTGTGTCCACCTTCGAGTTTGACAGCTTCGGCGCCACCCTCTTTTACCAACCGTAGCGCATTTCTTACTGCGTCATCTGCGCCGGTATGAAATGAGCCGTAAGGCATGTCGGCGACCAGCAGGGCGCGCTGCACTGCACGTCGCACGGCTTTGAGATGTATCAAGATCTCATCCAGCGTTACAGGCACCGTGTTGCCATATCCCAATACCACGTTTCCCAGGCTGTCCCCGACAAGAATGATGTCGATACCTGCCTCATCGATGATGCGGGCCGTGGGAAAGTCGTAAGCGGTTAGACAGACCAATCGCTCGCCACGCTGTTTGCTTGCTTTGAGCGATGGCGCGTTAACTTTTTCGGGACGTTCAGGCTTGAGATAAGGCATATTTCAGCTCTCTGGCCACTCTAAACGGCGGCCAATTTAGCATCACAGCAGCGCAGCCGCAACGGGGACTCCGCAACTGCCAATTAGTGGACAGGCTCGGAAATATGTAAGGCGTGTTCGCAAGTGGGAGCATTATAAACGCAAAAGCGAAAAAAGGGGAAAAAGAGGGTGCTGATTCTAATTGGTTATTACTGAGCTGAGGTAAGCATGGAATTCCTGTTCACGGCTTTGCCGTCTGATGTGCGGAAGTGGCTACGGCCTTCCGTAAAGAGCGCGATTATTCATGGGGCGCCCCCGGGGGCATAGCCCCTAAGTATCATGCGGCATTGACGGAAGGGCGTAGCCCTTCCGCACATCAGGCGGCAAAGCCGCGGCCACGAAGCAGTCTCAGCCGATCCAGCGTTTCACGTGAGACCTGTCGGCAGTTTCGCTTAGCAACTCGCTAATTGTGCGATGCAGCACCGGATGGTTGAGGTTAGGGCACAGTTCGGCTAATGGTTCGAGCACGAACCGGCGCTGATGCAATCGCGGATGAGGTAACGTCAGCAACTGACTCTCGCGCACCTCGTTACCAAAAAGAAGTAGATCAAGATCAATTGTGCGCGGGCCTTTGGCCAGGTTCCTGGTTCGTCCGAGGGATTCCTCAACTTTCAGGAGCTGTTTCATGGTTTCCTCGGGCGGAGGAAGCGAATCGGCGCGCAACTCTGCCACCATGTTGAGAAAGGTTGGTTGCGCAAAAGTCTCCACTGGCTCGGTTTCATAGATTTGCGAGACGCGACTGATTGTCAGCCCCGCATTCAGCATTCCGCGGATTGCCATCAAGATGTTTCCGGCACGGTCTCCCAGATTGGAACCGAGGCCGACATAAGCCATGGCGTTGCATGAAGCAGTTGGCATTGCGAGTATCGTGAGTCTCCCAGGGTGTCTTTCGTTGGATGTAATTTGTCAATTGACTTAGCACTCGACATCAGTACCGCGAGCGTTAGCGACCGGCCGAGGACTCAACACTGTTACTGGCATGAACGTGACATCCGCGTTTCTATCGTTGATGACGGTCAAAACGCCGGGACACTGACGATGAGTCTACAGCCGGTCGCTACCGCTCCCGTACTGATGTTGAGTGCCCAGCGAGAAGGTAACCACGTTGTCGGGTTGACACGCGTTGTCGCGATTTCATTCTATACTGTCGAATGGAAGCCGACGACTGAAGAACAATACCCAAAGAGCAAGGTACGAAACAAAGAGACCGTAGGACAGAGGTCAAAGAATCTTGTCTCAACTCTCAACATTAATGTGGCTCAAATGGACGCTGTTCCGAAATTCGTTGCGCTCATCAAAGGCGGTTGCAAATCGCATCGCGACAGTGCTTGCCACGCTTATCGCGCTTGTTCTCGCCCTGGTCATTGCGTTGGCGCTTGGCCTTGCCGCTTATTTCTTAACGTCGCCCAAACTAGGTTTACAAAACGTTCAATCAAGACCCCGG
This sequence comes from Pyrinomonadaceae bacterium, assembly GCA_036560225.1. GTDB lineage: Bacteria > Acidobacteriota > Blastocatellia > Pyrinomonadales > Pyrinomonadaceae > PSRF01. The sequence continues at coordinate 5,397 of DATBRN010000011.1, forward strand.
AGGGGTGACCCAACTATCCCTTCAGTTGAATTTATCTTCTTCTCGATCTTCGCATTACTTTACCTTCTCTGGGCGTCATTGCCACTAAGTATTGGCAGCAGCCGGCAATTTGATCCTGGTAACCTTCTGCTTTATCCGATTAGTTTGCGCAAGCTCTTCGCCGTGGATTTCTTCAGCGAAGTTGCCGGCCTTCAATCCTTGTTTGCCATTCCTGCGATCCTCGCCATGGGAATAGGCGCAGGCTTAGCTCAGGGAAAACTCGGCAGCGGGATCTTGATTGCCATTGCCGCTATTGTCTTCGGAATGGCGCTCTCAAAATGGATCGCAATCTCTGTTGGCTCCTTAATCCGAAAGAAGCGAACTCGCGGGGAAACTCTGCTGGCATTGATTGGCGTGGTCGCGGGCCTTGGCGGAGCTCTGTTTGGTCAGATCGCGCCAGTTCTTCTGCGCCATGCAGGTGCCATCTCGTCACTGCGCTGGACACCACCGGGCGCGATCGCCTACTCCCTGGCTCATGGTCTGCGCCGCGGCCACACCGCGGGATTCATGCTGGCGCTCGCTGTCATTAGCGCGTACTCGAGCGTTCTCATTTTGTTCACCTATTGGTTGGCTCGACGCGCCATTCTAGGAGGCGGACGGACACGACGCGGACGCAAGCCGACGGTAGAACCCACACTTCCAGCCGTTCCCGGCTGGCAGATTCCATTGATGTCGCCGTCAACCTCGGCGATCGTTGAGAAGGAACTACGCTATGTGATGCGCAACGCTCAGCTGCGAATGATGACGCTTATGCCGCTCATCCTTATCGCGGTGAGGTTCATCAACAGAAGGAATTTTGCTCAAGCGGGTCCAGGAACCCACCCCCTTGCAACCGACTTCTCCAGGTACGGTGAAGGTTTGATGGCAAGTGCCGGCGTACTCTATGTCTTTCTCATTCTTTCGGGACTCTTTTGCAATCAGTTTGCTTTCGATCGAGGCGGAATGCGCACCCTCATTCTTTCGCCGGTCGATCGCAAAAGTATCCTTCTGGGAAAGAACATCGCGTTCGCAACTGTAGCGTTGATCTTTTCAGCCGGTCTGCTGCTGGTTAATGAATTGGTTTTTAGGGACATCACACTCGGCGCGCTGCTTTTTGTTACCCTTAGCTTCCTGACTTTCCTTCCGCTGATCTCAATAATGGGTAACTTCTGTTCGGTTCGCTTCCCGAAGCATTTGAGGTTTGGTAAGCGTCTCAATCTTTCGGGGATTGTTGGCCTGTTGCTGATACCAATGATTGTTGTTTTGGCTCTTCCACCATTGGCAGCAACGGCGGCCGGTTTTGTCGCGCAGAGTTTGTTAGTTGAGTATGTTACACTCGGCACTCTGGCAGTTGTATCGATCGGCTTTTATCTGATGACAATTAACGCTGAGGGTGAGTCGTTGCAGCAGAGGGAACTGGAAATACTCGAAGCGGTAAACGACCCAGGTGTCCGTGACGAATGAGTGATTAACCCAGGCGTTTTCACAAAACTCCAGCGATGTCTTGCGGTTTAGGCATCCGGGCGGGCAGGTTTCGGATCTCAATATCAGAGTTGAGATCTCGGAGTGAACGCGGCCCCGTCAATACACAAATGGCTCGCAGAAAATTTCGCAGTAACCAGCGACACGAACCCGCCTCAGAGCGATCCTTCCAGGAGTACTATCTTTCAACACCTGCTCCGCAAACTTCCAGGACCGAATTATTGCGATTGATTCGCGGCGGCGAAGACACGTTTCTGGAGCTGAAAGTAAAACTCTCAAATTCCGAACGGATTGCGCAAGAGATCGTTGCCCTTGCTAACACCGGAGGCGGTGTTATTGTTTTCGGAGTCAACGATCAAATGCGCATCGAAGGGGTCGACAACCCCGAGAGCGTTCAGGAGGAATTAGTGCGCATCTGTCGCGAGGATGTCGAACCGCCACTGGTTCCCTTCATTGACAGGATAGCCTTCGACAGCGGCCGGCGGGTTGTAGCGCTTGATATCGAAGGCAAGCGTCGACCCTATCGCACTCGCGATGGGCGATTCTATCTGCGAGTCGGATCAGAGAAACGCGAAGCAACGCGCGAAGAACTCTCATCTCTACTGGATGAAGTTCGGCCTTTACGCTTTGAAAACATGCCTGTACTTGGGGCTACGACTACAGACATTGACGAAGCCCACCTCTGGAGTTTTCTTCGTGAGTTTGAAGGCGATGCCTTCGATAACGCCGGTGCCAGTGGTTATCCGACACGAGACGTACTCGAGCGCGATCTCCTGCTGGCAACGGAACATGGTGGTGAGGTGGTTCCTACTGTTGCCGGTCTGCTTCTTTTTGGCCGCGATGAACGCGTTCAGGCACTGCTGCCACGGGCGGCAGTGTCCGTAACCAGATTTGCCGGCGATTCAATACAGTCGCCAGTGATCGAACGCATCAGTATCACAGGTAACCTGCTAACTCTTTATGAAGCAACAGTGCGATTTGTTGCCCGCTATTGCGACTTGTGGGATACGCGTCCACGAACTTTTCCCGCCGCGGAGGTTTCGGATAGCCCCGTGGCCGCGCGAGCAAACTATCATCGCGGCGCTGTAAGCGAGGCGGTCGCGAATCTAGTTGTGCACCGCGATCTTGCATTGCGCGATCAGCCCACCCGGGTGAATATTTTCGACCACTCGATTGAATTCATTAACGCTCGGCGGACGGCAGGCTTTTCTCCAATCGCGCAAAAAGCGATTCGCTACGGGGTGCCGCAGCGGCTGAACCCGCAATTGGTAGCTATGTTTTCAAACCCAGCTTACGGATTGAAACTCCCGCAGGGCGGCCTGCCCATGTTGCTGCGGACGAGTCGACTATTTTCGAATCGACGGACGGAGCTAAACGCAATCAATGATGAGTTTCGCGTAAGACTGCACGGTGCATAAGGAAGGAGCAGTCGGCAGGAGCATCGGCAGGAATGGGGCCGGGTCGTGCCGAATGATCGTTGGCAATGACAAAGAAAAATGTGAAATGACAAATGAAAAATTTTTCATATCTCATTTCACATTTCTCATTCGTCATCGCAAACCCAACTACAAATCTTTCCTTTCTTGCTCCTGCCGACTGCCGACTGCTCCTGCCGACTGGTCCTGCCGACTGCTCCTGCCGACTGCGGTCTGCTTGGTTTACCGCCCTTCGTTGTCGATGCTTAAGCTCTGCTAATGCTTGGTTGTCGCATCAGGCTTAGGCGCGTTGTATACCTGGCGGGCCTGGATAACATATTCCTTGTCGTCATAAACGCCGTCGCCGTTTACATCGACGCTAACCTTGATCTTATGTTGTTTACCGTCGTGCACGTCGCCAGGATTAAACGCAAGGCTGTATTGGCTACGCAACAGTGCATTGATCGAACTTAGAACATTTGGTAGTTCGCCTGAGAAGGTAACTGGAAAATAGGCACCGCCGGTTTCGCTGGCAAACGTCTTTAGAGTGTTCTTCGCCTGGAGAAAGGTCATTCGTCCGGGCATGCCAGTCAAACTGTCGGTAGCCGGAAGGTATTGCTCATACTTTTTATAGAAGAGCTCGCCAGTACCGATTATGTAGATCGGAATACCCGCATTCTGCGCCACCTTACGTGCTTCACCGTAGTTGATCTTGCTGAATGTATCGATGCCTGAGGCGACGAGTATGATTGCGCGGCGCCGACCCTGCACACTAACCAAACCCGAGAAGTCAGTCTTCTCCGATTTTGAATCCTCGAGGACGACCGAATCACCGCGCCCACCTACCAGGGTGAATTTCAGAGCGTCAAAAAGGTTTGTCTCGCGAAAGGCAGGTGTATTCCTCAGCAGTAAGTTAACTACCTGACTGATGCGGCCCGGGTCATTGGTGAAATCGGTGAGCGTTGTAGGACGCATGTCAAAGGCGACTATCGAAACATAGTCGTCAGGAGGTTTGACAAACCGAGACACGAACATCGCCACGGGTCGAATCACTTCGTAAGTTCCCGGATCCCAACCGCCGGCACCGTAGTAGCCAAAAACCTCAGACCACTTGCTGTACTCAACGACCATAGCAACTGTGATTGGCGCCTCGGGAGTAGAGAAATTAGTGATTACTTGTTGAGCGCCGTCGGCAAAGATCGCGAAATTCTCTTTCTTCAATCCAGTAACAATCTGACCACTTTTTTTGTGATAGACGACCGTGTCGACATTGACGATCTGCGTGGTGACGGTGACCTTCTCGGCGTCTTGCGGTTTTCCTGTTATGTCCTGAGGCAAAGGCTCTTCCGGTTTTTCACCCGGCTCACCCGGCTCAGGAGGTCGTTTGTTCTTTTTCTCATTGGACTGGGGCGGCTGGCGACGGGATTGTCCCAATGCGAGGCTGAAGCCGAGGCAGCTGAGTAAACTCGATATGATTATGAAGATGAACAGCGCGCGCGGGAATTTAGAGAGTTTCATTGGAATCACCTATGCTGGAAAACGCGAAAACGGGAAGGAGAGACATCTCCATCCGCGCTTTCACTGACTGCCGGTTGCTTCCATGTGATGCCGAAAGATAAAACGGCGTTTGCCCGAAGCCCCGAGCTATCGGGGTCCCGCACCGCCCGCCTCAGCTTCTATAACCACATCATACGCTCCGGTGTTGTCGTTCAGATTGCCTTCGTTAACCCCAAGGAATAATACGCCATCTCTCTGAGCAACAAAGTCCCGTCTGGTGCCAATCAGCAGAAAATCGTCGTTGTCGTCACCGATAACCGCGATTAAGGCGCCTGTCGCCTCGTTGCGCATCAGTTTTTCGTTGTCAGCCGATACTGCCAAACCGGACGGAGTGGAAAAACGGCCACCGCCAAGCGAGACGCGCCCGGTCCCACTGATTCGCAAACGTTGTCCCTTCCGTACTACCAACCCGCTGTTTGTCCAACCGTTGTTCACGTTGTCGGCGCGAACCGCCACCTTGATTGTGAAAAATGTTGTCGAACCAGATGTGGGTGGCGTCGTGTTTGTGCGCGCAGGAACTCTGTTAACATCGGGCTGCTGATTCGATCTAGGCGGTTGGGAAACCGGCGTCGTTGTCGTGTCCGAATTCCCAGTGTCGTCATTCGCCAACCCAGAAGCAGCGGCCGTCGTCGCTGAGTCAAACTCGATCGATTCGACGTCTTCTACATAAATGAGCGTACGGCTGCGGCGCCCTTGTGCGCCAGAACCAACCAGTACGGTAAACTGCTGATCTTTGAAACCGATGACCTGGCCCCGAATCACGTTGCCGTCTTTGAGGCGTATGGTGTCAGCAAGGGCAGGAGCAAAGAGGGCGAGGACAAGAGCGAGAGAAGCGAAGGTACGCAGACTGTTTTTCATGGTAATTCTCCAAACCGACATTTCAGGGATGAGTTTTACAAGAGTCGATTGCTTTTGCAAGCGGGAGAGGCATTTGGCAGTTGTCGGATGCCCGTTGGCAGAGAAAGGTTGCGGCGATGGACTGGTATGAACAGTCGGAAGGTGCAGGAAAAGCGAGAAAATTTGGGGTGCGCAGCAGTTTGTGGAATGCGCCTATGGAGCAGTGCGCTGATCTGTTAGCCGCACCCTAACTCATGCGGCTATGCCGCCGCACAGTGCGGTAAGGCTCTGCCTTACCGTCGGAGTGCTTAAACTTACTGGAGGCTGCGCCTCCGATGTATGAGGCGGAGCCTCAAAGCGGAAAGAGAAACGCGCGGAAAGGCAGAGCCTTTTCCACACTGTGCTGCGGCAAAGCCGCGTGGGTTGGTTGAGTCAGGTTCAGAGCGCTCGTCTTGAGTTTGGTAGAAATTAAGCCGCGGATTAACGCGGATGAGCGCGGATCAGCATAAACAAATTCAGATCTGCGTCATCCGCGTAAATCCGTGGCTAATTTATAATGCTGCACCTCATTTGCGGTGCGGTGACGTAAGTACCCCAAAACCAAACTGCATTAGAACGGTTTACCTTGTCTGCTCGATTGTGCCTAAGTAAACTGACGTCATAGAAACCGGTGCCGGGATTATTGCTATGTTACCCATTAAGGGCCTTTATGAAATCGCGGTACGCGTGAAAGATTTGGCACGGGCTGAAGCTTTTTACAAGGACGTGCTTGGGTTGAAAGAGGGCGTGCGCGACGACCGGCGAAACTGGCTCTTCCTCTATGCGGGCGGCGACGCTGGAATGGTGGTGTTGCAAGAAGACAAGGGCGAATGGCCAACGCAACACTTCGCGTTCACGGTCCGCGAAACCGATATCAAGCGGGCCGCTGCCATGTTGCAGGAGAAGGGCGTTTCTGTTTCCGAACCGGTCTATCACGAGTGGATGAAGTCCGTTTCCGTCTATTTTGACGATCCCGACGGTCATGCTTTGGAACTCATCGCGCTCTCCGGTTCCTAGAAGCTGGCTCGCAATTGGCGGGATCTAATTGAGCCAATTAAGGCCGGCGCGCCGGTGGGAAGACGATATTTCGGCCACTTTCCGCGAGCAGGTCTTCCAGTGTTGCCAAATGAAAGGGTGGCGCGATATATTATGCCCAACTAGATGGTTGGTGAATCCTTCCATCCAAGTGGTTGCTGGGGTGAGGACAGTAACCACATTAGATTAGGCGCGACAGTCCAAAACTGTTGCGCCTTTTCGCTTTTTTTGTAAGTGCTACGCCGCGTGAGCCCTGCTTCGGATCGTTTAGAGAGCGGACTTGTCCGGCGTCGGGGCACAAGTGCCCTTTCTAAACGGGAATTTTTTCTGGTTTGTCCGCCGCGTCGGGGCACAAGTGCCCTTTCTAAACGGGACTTTTTTCTGGTTTGTTACGCCGCGTCGGGGCACAAGTGCCCTTTCTAAACGGGAGTTTTTCTCTGGCTTGTCTGCCGCGTCGGGGCGCACAAATGTCCTTTCTAACGGGAGGTTTTCTCTGATTCGCTCGGTCTACTAAGAACTTCTAAGTTCACAATTCTTAACATTTTTTTACCTGCTCTTAACACAGCTTAATATCGGCCGGCGTATGCTTTCGTCCACTTAGCCCCAAGAGCTCTTGCGGAGGTTGATATGAGGTCGAAGAGAAATAAGTTCTGGAGCCACGACAACCGTTTCCGGCTCATGCTCACGTTGGGTCTGGCGGTCTTGCTACCGGCCGCGGCGCTCATCTACATCAATTTCGAACACCTGGAATCCATCAAGCGCGACAAAAAAGTAGAAGCCCTTATTCATCGCGACTTCCAGTACGTCCTTGCTGTCTCAGAGAAGAAGATCAACCAGAAGGCTTACGCCATGGCAGAAGAGGTGCGTGAAGTTTTCCCGTCTCCGGACAGCGACAATGAAGCTGACAAGCTAAAACAGCTGGACCTCGTACTGGCAAAGAATCCCTGGCTGGCCCATGTGTTCATCTTCGATCATGACAAGGGAATGCTGTTCCGTTCGCAACCGCAACAGCTCAACGACGCTTACTTCTGTAAAGAGCATGACATTATGGCGGAGAGCTACAAGGGTTGGTTCAGTATGGAAGGGAAGATGCTGGTAGAAGGATTACACAAAAAGACCCGGCCCATTAGCTGGTATGGGGGTCCAACGAAGCGCGCAGACGGCGAAGCCTTTATGACGACTGCCTTCTTCGTATTACCGCGAGTCTCCAAGGATCGGGTCGTCCTGGCAGGCGCTAGCTTCGATCCGGATTACATTAAGAAGACCTTCTTTCCCGGAATGCTCGATGAGTTGATCACCAAGAAGCTGACTGAGGATAAGGACGCGGCAGCAAACTCAGGCATGTTTGATAGCGGACCGGCGCCGCTCGCCATGACGGTCTACCCGGCAGACCCAGATGGTGGTCATGAAAACAAGCCGCTGGCGACTACAGCGGGATGGGGCAAAGGAGAGCCTGAGGTTTCGCGGAACCTCGATGACGTTTTCCGTGGGCTCGCGCTGGGTATTAAGTTTCAGGGCACAAGCGCGGAGGCGATTGGACGTCGCTGGGTGATGCAGAGTTTTCTTATCTTGGGCGTGCTTTCTTTGTTCATGATTGGTGGACTGTTGTTGACCTATCGGAGCGTCAGCAAAGAAATGGCGCTGGCCCACTTGAAGGCGGACTTTGTCTCCAACGTATCACACGAGCTGCGCACCCCGCTGGCGCTGATACGCCTGTACGCGGAAACGCTGGAGCTGGGCAGGATAACCACGGAGGAAAAGAAAGAGGAGTACTACCGGATCATTCGCAAGGAAAGCGAGCGATTGACGGCCCTTATAAACAATATCCTGGATTTCTCGCGCATCGAAGCGGGACGTAAGGAGTATGACTTCCGCGAGACTGACATCGCTGACCTGGTTCGCAACACGCTCGATGCTTATCGTTACCAGATCGAGCAACAGGGATTCGCCTTCGAGCAGAGTATTGACCCGAGCATCCCCCGGGTGCGAGTGGACCGAGAAGCAATTGCCCGAGCGCTCGTAAACCTGGTCAACAACGCGCTGAAATACTCGGCCAACGAGAAGTTCCTGGGCGTCAAGTTATACAGAGCCAATGACCGGTTAAAGCTTGAGGTTGTCGATCGCGGCATCGGCATCACGCGGCGCGAGCAGTCAAAGATTTTTGAGAAGTTCTACCGGACGGGCGATCCGCTTGTACACAACACGAAAGGCAGCGGGCTAGGCCTATCACTGGTTCGGCACATCACCCAAGCCCACGGAGGCGAAGTGCAGGTGGAAAGCACGCCTGGAAAAGGCAGTAAGTTCACTCTGTCATTGCCCTTGGCATCTGCCACGCAATAGTCGCCGAATGGCCCAGCAAAAAAGGATCACAGCATGAACATCAAAATGAACTCTGCGGCACGATCAAAAGGCGGCGCGACCGAATCACGATCTGGCCAGCTTCGGCCTTCGCAGCGAGGGCAGACTGAAACCGGCGCCGGCAAGCGAACGCGGATTCTAATCGTCGAAGATGAACCGGCAATGGTCGCTGGCTTGCGCGACAACTTCGAGTTTGAGGGCTACGACGTGATCAGCGCGGACAACGGCGTGACCGGTCTTGAGCGCGCCCTGGCCGACGAACCCGACCTGGTGGTGCTGGACGTAATGATGCCGCAGATGAGTGGTCTCGATGTTTGCAAGCAACTGAAGGCCAGGCGACCCTCAGTGCCAATCATTATGTTGACCGCGCGCGGACAGGAAATCGACAAGGTTGTGGGGCTGGAGCTGGGAGCGGATGATTACGTCACGAAGCCGTTCTCCATCCGGGAATTAATGGCGCGGGTTAAAGCAGTGTTGCGTCGTGCTTCGCCGTTAGCCCCGTCAGCAGACGTTTATAGATTCAGCGATATAGAAGTCAATATCCGCGGTAATGAAGTAAAGCGCGCTGGTAAACCCATCGAACTTTCGGCGAAGGAGTTTGCGCTCCTGGCCTACTTCATCGCCCATCCGGCGGAAACACTCAGCCGCGATCGGTTGCTGGATGCAGTGTGGGGATACGATAACTACCCGAACACGCGAACCGTTGACACCCACATCGTTCACCTTAGGCAAAAGCTGGAAATGAATCCGGAAGAGCCGCGGTTCATTCTGACTGTACATGGAAGTGGTTACAAGTTCGTCGGTTGAGGTCAAAACCCATGAGTTACTCAGGATTCAATGGCGGGTTGGCAACTGTGCGCACTGCTGTCTCGACCTCTGCGCCTACCCACGGAGGTTCAGGGAAGCGGGCGCATCAACGGGAACTGGAACTGAAGGTCGCGGCGCTTCAGAAGGACTACGCCGAGCTGCACACTGAGTTGGTCGAAGCCGCTCAGGTGCACCGGCGTCTCTGTGCTCCGCGACTGGTTCGTTACCACAACTTCGAGATTGCCAGCGAGACGTTTGCCGTTCGGCATGTGCCCGGCGACTTTTTTACCATTGAGGAAACAGGCAGGGGAATAATCCTTGCCCTGAGTGATATCTGCGGCAAGGGTCTCGCTGCGGGAATGTGGACCACTTACCTGGCTGGACTGGTTGCGAACCACACCGCGACCACCGCTGAGCCGGAGGCAATTGTGAGCGGTGTCAATTGTGACCTTTGCCGTATGTCGCCCGTGGCGCCGCTGGCCAGCTTGTTCTTGGCCAGGCTTGACCCGTTCACTGGAAGACTCGATTACTGTAGCGCAGGACACCCTCCCGCGTTGTTGTTGCGGGCGGATGGCCGGTTGGAATCGCAGTCCGAAGGGGGACCTCTGCTCGGCGTAATCCCGGGAGCAACCTTCGTTAGAGGATCCTTCGAACTGCGCGCCGGCGATTTACTGTTGATTTGTTCCGACGGGATACTCGAGTCGCGCAATAACATTGATCAGGAATTTGGTTATGAGCGTCTTGAGGCGGAGTTTCGCAACGCCCGAGCCAACGCAGCTGCTGCCGTGCTCTTTTCGGTGTTGGGTGCGGTCCAGGATTTCGCAGCTGGCGGTCCGCTGGTAGATGACATGTCCCTGGTGATTGTTAGTCGCCGCGCTCAATAAAGAGCAAAGAGTTAGAGCGTTCAGGTTTACTGGGATCGAATCTACTGGGACGGTATTACTGGGACCGCGGGCGTCTCGCCCGCACTGAGCGCGTAAGCGCGAACAACCGCTCCGCCGCAGACCCCTAACAATATCACCACGTTGTGTCGCGATCTCCACAGTGTGTAGCAACGCAACGACGTCAGACGATACGCCGCAGTTCCAGTAAAACGGACATGTACTAACAGGTTGTTCGCTGCGCTCATTGCGGGCAGGACGCCCGCGGTCCCAGTATTAGGGCCCCAGTGATGCAGCAAACGACTGAAGATTGAATTCGTGACTCAACCAACCAGACCGACGGGTTCTGCGTGAAAGTTGGGAAAGATTGTATTCAGATCTCGGTGGCCGAGAATGTTAGTAAGCACCTCGGAGAGTACGGAGCGGTAGTCGAACAGAACTTTGAGACCGCTTGGTCCGGGGATGCTCAGGGTGCTTGATGCGGGTGGCTCTTCCTCCACAAGACCCGGCCACTTGCCATGGATCTTTCCCCCGTTTATCCACTCGCCCATGACGAGCATCGCAAAGCCGCGGCCGTGATCTGTACCAAGCGAGCCGTTTTCGTAAGTGCGGCGGCCAAACTCTGTCATTACCAGCGTGGTCACGCGATCACGATAGCCAGCCAGATCGGCGTCAAAGGCTGCGAGAGCGCGCGCTAGTTGCCAGATCAGTTCAGCTTGTTGACCGCTCGTGCCGCCCTGAAAGAAATGCGTGTCCCAGCCGCCGAGATCCAGGCAAGCGACTTCCAGACCAACACTTGCCTTGACCAGGCGCGCCACCTCCTTCAAGCCCTTGGCCAAGCCGTCGTCTGCATAGACGGCTCCACCCTGAGGCTTGTACTCGGTACGCCTAAGTGTCTCAACACGCTTGAGCAGGTCGAGCGTGGCCTTGCCAGGTTGACTGAGGACGCCAATCTCCGCGCCGTACAGCGCAGACAATGCGGATGAAACTGCGGCTGTATCGCCCAATGGTGTCTTGATCTGCAATTCGTCAATTGACTCCATGGCACTGGCGGTCGGCGCTCCACGTAATGATTCTGGAATCGTTGAACCAATTGCTATGGCTGAGAGTGGCGTTAGATCCGCTAGCACGCCCGTAGAATCGCCCCCTTGGCGCTGTCGCCTGGCACCACGGGCACGCAGATATCTTCCGAGCCAACCACCTCCGATGGTGTGACCATAAGCCTCGCCGTGTTCCATCTGGTCCTGCGCCTCAAAGTGCGACCCGGTAGGATTATCAGTGCCGACTCCCTGAACAATGCTCAGTCGTCCTTCATTGAAGACCGGTAGCAGCGGACGCAGCTTCGGATGAAAAGCGTAGAAGTCATCAAGCCGTAACGATGCCAGATCATTGTCTGTGTTCCGGGACGGCGCAGGAATGGCAAGCGTCGGACGCGACTTGTAATATTTATCATCACCGTAAGGCACGATCATATTCAAAGTGTCAGCCGCACCACGCAGGAAGATGCAAACCAGCGTTTGCTCTCCTGCCGACGGCAAACCGGCTTCGTTAGCCAGGACCATCTGGCGAATAAACGCGCGACGCGATTCATGAGCTAAGACTTTCATGCTGCTCAACACCTCTGAAACGCAGGCGAAGCAAGGACCAGTGCAACTAGCTCCGCGTGGTGGTTCACGTCGACGTCGCCGCCAACACTATTAACGGGCTGCGTGCCAACGTAATCATGCAGTGCCGCAAGCTCCGAGGCCGAGCCAGTGCGACCGATGAAATACGGGATCAGTTGCTCAGGTCGAAGACCAGTATTCACGTTGCCCGCGCTTGCGCCGATCGCTGCACCGAGTTGGTCCAAAGCGACCGTCACGGTCTGGAGGCGATTAGACGCGAGTGCGAACGCAAAGTTCCAACGCCAGAGGAGCGTGCCCAGCCAGGGCGCTGCCCGATCGGGATAACCGTCTGGTGTTGGATACTGAAACGGCCCTTGGCCCATGCGCTGAAGATATTCAATCAACGGTTGGTGCGCTTGCGTGTCGGCGCCAAGTGCACGCAGGCTGCTTACGATAAATTGGAACGGCCGCTTCAACTTAAGACCCTTTGCAGATTTGAATTCGTCCGAAGCAAGGATGGTTCTTAGCAGCGACTTAATATCGCCGTCAGTCGCGGTGAAGACTTCGGCTACGCGTGTCACCAGCGAGGTTGGGACGTCCTCAGATACAAATCGTCGCACGAGTTTGGTGGCGATGTGCCGTGCCGTCGAGGGATGGTGGCAAGCGATGTTCACCAGGCGGTCCAGATCCGCGGCGCCGCCACCGGCGGGAATCAATTGGCCCAGTACGCGTTTTTCACCATCATCGTGAAGGCTGGGGTCGAAGTACACCGTTCCTTTGCCCCAACCCGTTCTGAGTCTCCAGCCGGTTAAGCTTCGCGCAGCTTCAAACACGTCTGATTGCGTATAACCACCGTCCACTCCCAACGTGTGCAGTTCGAGTAACTCACGCGCGTAGTTCTCGTTTGGCACGTCAGAGGGGCTTGCCTTCTTGTTCTCTTTTCCATCGAGATACACGAGCATTGCCGGCGAAGTCGCGGAAGCTCGAATCAAGTCTCTGAATTTCCCCAGCGCGTTGGCACGAATCACCAGACGATCGTCTGTCGGCTTAAGATATATGCAATCCCCCTTCTCGAGATCGATGTTCAGATGGTCGGTCCAGAAACCAACCATCACTTCAAACAGTTGACGCTTGCTATAAACGGCGCGCAAAAGAGTGTGTCGGGTGATCTCTTCACGGAGGACCGGCTTTTTGTATTCGTAGCAGGTACCCGGCTCGTGCCAGATGGTTTCAAACCGCCGCGCGCGCAGGTCGCAGGCAATATCGTGAATGCTTTCCGGCGCTAGCTGCTCCTCGATCCAGTTTTCAGAGCCCATCGCTCGCACTCGGTCCAGATCGCCTGGCCACGGACCATAGGCCGCGCGTGACAACAAATGAAATGCCGGATCGATCTGCTGTCCGCCGGCGACGCTCAAACTCGCTGGTATGGACTGGCCCATCTGCTCGGTAACATTGCTGATGAGCCGCTCGCAGCCAATCAATGGCAGCGCAGCGCCGGTCAAGCCGAGTATCTTCAATAATTCACGTCGCGAAGTATTCATTTTCGCTGCTCCAGATCAATCACCCGCTAGATTCTGAGTACTGGTTCAGTTTTGATATTACTAGCTTGAGGTAACGATGCGCTTCGCGGCCACGGCTTTGCCGTCTGATGTGCGGAAGCGGCTACGCCCTTCCGTCAGTGCCGCATTAATTCTTCGGGGCTATGCCCCGGGGGCGCAGCCCCAGAAATTAGCGCGCCGTTGACGGAAGGGCATAGCCGCTTCCGCACATCAGACGGCAAAGCCGTGGACAGGAATTCCATTGTTACCTCAGTCGAGTAATATCGAAACTGGCCGATCTAAACGGCAGCCTCGCGCTGGGGCAAGGGCGCTTTGCTCACTACCCTTGAAAGCAAACCGAGATTGGCGGCACCGGAGCCGATGATGATCGAAGCCGGCAGGATCACAAACCAACCCAGGAATGGAAGAAGATAGGCCAGCTCAAGAACTACACCGCCGCGCAACGTCGAACGCCACTGGCGTTGCTCATCGTGCGGAGTCGCAAGCCGGCGACCAATTGCCGTCGCCAGACCGGCAACGCCCGTGTGCGCTTGCAACATGTAAAGACAAATGACACCCAGGCCCGCGATCTTTCCGACAGGGCCCATCACCTTGAAGAGAATCATCGACACCACGACCATCGTGATCGT
>DATBRN010000012.1:0-7492 GCA_036560225.1 Pyrinomonadaceae bacterium
CGATGCGCCAGACGTATCCTCATGTTTACACCGACGATTCAATACCTCTTACGCGCTTTTTGCAGACCGTTCAAGGTCGCTGTTGAGCGTGAAATCGAACGGCTCTGGTACTTGGAATTCTGTTTCGGGTTGAAGCGCAGATCCGTATTCACCGTAGTCGTCGCGGCCGTAGCTGTAGGTGGTGCCTTGCCCTGGGATCGGAGTTGTGTCGGACATCGCTTTGTGGCGGTTTGAGAGTTTCCGGTCTTCGTTAATCGGCTCTCCGCTTTTGTTTTCAGGCCGCCAACGCGCTTTCTCGACCGGTATCTTCCTCGCTCGCGTTGTCGTTGGCGATCAGGCGCGCAAAAAGTTTTTGGAGCGCAGTGCGGTCGTATTGGAGGCGGTTAGCAGCATGGGTCATGCTGCCCGTTGAATTGCGGACGCTTTCGATCACCGTGCGCTTGAGGCGGTTGATGAAATCTTGCATTGATTCTCCCTGCAACAGCATGCGGCAATCGGCCGGGAGGAGAACTGCTCTTTCGCTTGCGACGGCGCAATGGTTGTTTGAAGTCTCCGGCTGAAATCGGGCGATCTCGGAACGAGCGGCGGCGGCGGTGATGGGCATCCCCTCGTCGGTGCGAGTGGCGAGTCGCGAGAGAACGTTGTGGAGTTGTCTGATGTTGCCAGGCCAGTCATAGACGGCGAGTTCTGTGAGAGCTTTGTCTTCGATTTCAAAGGGTGTTGGAAGCGACGCGAGTTGCTGTTCGTACACGAGCCGATCGTGGACGAGCAGGGCGATATCTTCGCGCCTCTGTCTGAGCGGGGCGATGGGCACTTCGAGGACGGCAAGGCGGTAATAAAGATCCTCGCGGAACTTGCCTTCAGAAACCATCTGTTGAAGGTTGCGGGCTGAGGCGGCGACGATCCGGACGTTGCATTGTATGTCCTTGGTACCTCCCAGGCGGCGGATCTTTTGCTGCTCAATGGCCTTCAGAAGTTTGGCCTGGAGCTCGAGTTTCATCTCGCCGATCTCGTCAAGAAATAGGGTTCCTTCTTCGGCAAGTTCGAAGAGTCCTTTCTTGGTTGCGACGGCGCCGGTGAAGGCTCCCTTTTCATAGCCGAACAATTCGCTTTCGATCAAGGTTTCCGGCAAGGCGGCGCAGTTGATATCAACGAAGGGTTTGGCGGCTCTCGGACTTCTCCGATGAATCAAGGCGGCGGCGGTCGTTTTTCCCGTTCCGGATTCGCCGATGATCAATACCACGTGGCTGGAGCGGGCGGCGCGGCTGATGTCTGCGTCGAGCTCTTTCATTTCGGCGCTGATGCCGATCATTTGCTGATCGGTGGGAGAAGGTTTGACGAGAGTCGGGCGGTTTACGGGTTCGGTCCAGTGTTGAGCAGCGGTGGCTGCCGTGGTGGTGATCGCCTGAAGTTCGGCGTTTAATTCGGCGCTCATCGGAGAGAGGCAAGAGACAACGATTTGGATGTTCGTGAAGCGGCCTTCGATGTGGCGCTGGATGCCAGGTTGTTTGTCGTCGACCGTGTATTCGTAGGTCTGGTTTTGCCGTTTAAGGGTCGCCCGGGCTGCGGTGACATTCCGTGATGCGAAGGCCTGTACGAGTTCGGCGAGGCCCTCGGTGATGGTCAAAGCTGGCGCGCTTACTTCTTCCCTTGCGGTTGCGGTGTGCATGATTCTTTTCCTCGATTCAGAACAGTTTCTCGAGTAAGTTCCGGATAGCGTTAGGCCGCGATTCTCATCGCTTCGAGGTCTGTGGCGTAGAGGGAGTGGTTGACTGAAATAGTGATGATCTCTTCCTCGATCATCATTGCCTCTTCAACCTGGTCGCGACAAAGCAAGTACGCGATACGGGTCCCTTCCTGGCGCAGAAGTTCGTCGTCATAGGTGACGTGGATACCTGAATCGATTGCTTCGCGCTCTTCAGCGAATCCCTTGCGGCGTGCTTCGATGGCTTGCTGGCGGGCGCGGACGCGTTGTTTCTCGTGCATCCAGGGACGTGCTCCTTCAAGCTGGACGCGGAGGATGTGGTAGTGAAGCATCTTCCGGATGATGCCGGCGACGATTGCTTCATCGGTCGATTGAGGCTTGAAGGGCGCAAAGGCGTTATCGGTCGGATGGTCGCTGTGGGTGATTGTCGCGTTCATTGGTTCTACTCCCTAAGATATTTTGCTGCGATTGAATTTCGTCCCGCGTCGCCTCATTACAATGGTCGTGCCAATCAGAGATATGCCGTCGTGAGCGTGAGTTTAGAAGGCCGCAAGTGATAGTAGTAGCAAGGGTAGAAGGGCTCTTTGGTTGATGGCCGGGAGAGAGGCAGCGGGTCGTCTGAAAGTGGAAAACTTGCCAAGTAAACTTTCATTTGGAAAGTACACTTGCGCGGATTAAGCGTGTACGGGGACGGTGTGGCCAGGGACTCGACGGTGTTTTGCGAGGGCTGGCAGTGGCTGAAAGTCGTGAGTGCTCGACATGCGAAGGACGGCAGCTGAGGAGGAACACTAGAGGTGTCGAATCTGGCTTCGGCGGTGGCGCGGGAGAGCAGTGCTGTTTGGAAACGCGTGCGATTGTGCCACCGGAATCGCACGGGGGTGAAAGTTTACTTGCAGCGTTTTGCTTTGGGTTTTCAGGCTTTTGCGTCCGGTGAAAGCTTAGTTGCGTTTCCTTAGCATGAGTGGAAGTTTCCTTTCAGGGGTAAAGGCAACTGTACTTGCGGGTAGTTTTTGGCCCTCTCCTAGTTTTATGCCGCTTGGGTTTCCCAGAAGCTGAGTTGCGCCGGCACAAAGCCGGAGTTGTAGATGGTTGGGGTATAGGTGTTTTCGACGGGCTTGCTCGGCGGGAGTGGTATAGGTTGTTGGATTGTTGGGCGTGGCGCGTCGAGTAAGTCGAAGATGTTGACAGTCTCGGTTTGGGCGAGCGCGCGAAGTTCGGTGGTTGGCAGAGGAATTTCCTGCGGGGCTTCGTTGATTGGAGTCACCGTTGGGTAACGTTTCAGGAGCATGTCTAGCAGCTCAATCGCTTCGTCCTGATCGGTGGGTAGCAGGAAGCGCTCTCGATAGTCGATGCGCATGTTGAGGAGTCCCATGTCTCGGAGTTCGCTGAACTTGTGATGAGTGGCGCCGCGGATTTCGACATAGGACTCTCCATAGATTTTGGACCGGGAAAGGGACAGTCCTTCGACCAGGGCTATCTGGTCGTCGTTCTTCAATACCTCGTGAATTATGTCGGCCGGATCGGAAATGGCACAGGCGATGCCGAGTGCTCGGAGGACTTGCTGCACGCGATTGGTCGGGATTTTCACGCCAACAATTCGCTGGTTGTCTTCGGTGACTACGCGAACGACTTTCAGTTGGGCGTCCTGAGTGGTTTTCAACCGTTGCCATAACGGCAGCACGGCGCCCGCGATCAGGTGGAGTTCCTTTATGGTCGTTTCCGGCACGTTCTCGCAGTAGAGCTTCCACCATGGCAATGCGGACTTGGCTGGTACCTTCTTGTATTTTCGAAGTTCGGTATCGGTGATGTAGTAGGCTCTGGCTTCCTCGGGTTTGGTCACGGCGTAGGTCTGGTAAGTTTGACCCGATTGGTGGTCGGTATGGTTGCCGGATTTGGTTGCGAGAATGACGTTGCCTTTGCTCTGGCGATAGAAGCCGCCCCCGTTGCTGTCTTCGAGCATTGAGACGGCACGATCGGGTGTGACACGGGTGGAGCGTGTTTCAACGGCCAGCGTGTAGTGGAGCGTTTCGGCTTTGGTGGTTTCGTCTATGTATACGACTTCTGGTTCACTGGCCAGCTTAATTGACAGGGCTTTGATGTCCTGTACGCCTTCGTCGAAAGTGCCGGAGGCTTTTGCGTGTGCGACGCATTGATCAAACAGGTCGGAGTAATAGGCGAACAGCGCGTTTTGGCGATCGCAGTCGAGACTAAGCAGCCGATTGAGAAAGCGTGGGATGTGATAGCGGTCGCGGTCGTTGATTTCTCCGTCTTTGTTGAGCAGGCCCATGTCTTCGAGCGCTTCTCGCGGGTTGTCGAGATCAGGGATTTCCTTTCCTTCGAATATTCTTCGGTAGAGCAGATCGAGGGTTCCGCGGCCAAGCGGGCTTTCGAAGGTATAGCGAGATAGTTGAGTTCCACCATCGGCGGCTTTGCGATCTCCCTTGCAGAGAGCGCCGAGTGAGGCGAGCCGGCGGGCGATCGTGGCTGAGAATCTTCTTTCGCCGCCGAGGTTGGTGGAAAGCAGGATGTATTTGGGAGGATATTTTTGAAAACTTCGGTGTGTTCTGCCAAAGCTTTGCATCTGGAGGACCGCGGACCATGCGAGTTCCAACACTATCTGGCAGCGCCTTTGTTGGTTGATGGCATTGAGTGACGAGTGCAGTGAAATTCCGGTAGAGCCTGCGGCCGTTATGATCGCGATGCGCTTCGCGCCGTTTTGGAATTGTTCGTTTTCGTGGACGTTGATTTTGTTCATCGGCACGCCTTTCGGCGCGCGAGAGACATAGCGTACTTCGCCGTTTCGGGTGTCGCGTACGAGGCGCTTGCGGCGTCCGGAGATCTCCGC
The DNA here is from genome assembly GCA_036560225.1 of Pyrinomonadaceae bacterium. Lineage (GTDB taxonomy): Bacteria > Acidobacteriota > Blastocatellia > Pyrinomonadales > Pyrinomonadaceae > PSRF01. The sequence continues at coordinate 4,551 of DATBRN010000012.1, forward strand.
TACCTGGTCTGGTCCGAAGTAATTGACGATTTGGTCGAGCGGATTTTCGGGAAGAACCAGGTCGGATAACTTTTCCAGCAGTTCGTCGCGCATGCGGAGCGCTTCCTGGCTTTGTACGGCGTTGCCTTGTTCATCTGTGACACGGACGGTGACTATGCTGTGACTAACCGGGTCTTCGACTTGTTGGTAGAGATCGACTGGAAAGGCTCTTTCGACCAGTGCGCACAGGGTCGCGCGTGGTGAAAAGTCAAGATCTTCGAGACGTTCGGCTTGTGCGGCGGCGCGGGCGACGAGGACTTTGCTTTTGGCCTCGGCGGTGCCGATGATTGAAACAACGGCGCTCTCATCTCGCTTCAGCGCAGCTTCGATCTGCTTGATGCATTCGGGAACTTTGAATGCGGTAATGACCTGGCGGAAGAAAGCCTGGTGCTGGGCCCAGAAGTGGGAAAGGGCAAAGGCGCGTTTGCGAGTGCCGGCGTCGGTTATCTCAAGTGCGGCTTCGATGTTTTGGAGGACGATTTGCCAAGCGGCTGCCGCGTTGTTGTAGATCTCACGTTGTTCGGTAGTCAGTTCGTGGAACACTTCGGCGTATTCGACGGCCAGGCCTGAGACCGGATCGCGTCCATAACTCAGGGTGCTGCAATGCGACATGCCGAAGGCCTTCATGGATCTGGTGACCATCTCGAGCGCGCCCAGACCGCCAGCGTCAATTTCGCTCATGAATTCTTCGAAGCCGTTGGGGAAGCTGGTTTGGGGTCCCCAGAGTCCGAGGCGACTCATGTAGCAGATGTGGCTTACTTCTACGACCGACGTGGCTGATGAATAGACAAAGCGGAGGTCCGGGCGTTCGTCGTGATCTTGTAGTTCCAGGACTGCCTTCCCGGTTTGTGTAGCTTCGCCCTGGGCGGTGGCCAGAGCGTGTTGTGCTCTTTGGCATTCATCGAAGATGACTACTCCTTCGTCGCCGAGCCATTCAATGAGCTGTTGCATGCGGGTCTTTTCGCTGATCTTGCTCTTGGCGATCAGGGTGTTGTAGCTGCAAAAGATCACGCCGTCACCGAAATTGATTGTTTCGTTTACGTCCCATTCGTTCAATTGGTGCAGGGCGATGTGTGATGCATTCAGGTCGTTCAGGTCGCGGCGAGTTGATTCAAGCAGTTGGTTGCTGATGCTGAGCCACAGGGTTCTGGTGCGTCCTTGGTTGTAGTTGTCGATTATCACACCGGCGAGGCAGCGTCCTTTACCAAATCCAGTTCCATCACCGAGGAGATAAGCAGCGCGCGCTCCGGTTGAAAGACGCTGGGAATGTCTTTGGCCGGCGTAGCAGATTCTTTCGAGCTGGACGGTGGAGAGTGCTCCATCTACAACCAGTTGCGGATCGAGGTGTGGACGGTAGGTTATTGGCGGCGGTACCACGGCAGCCATCGCGGCAGTTTCGACGAGTGGGGCTGGGTGATCGATGCCGCCAGTTAGTCTGGTCGAGATGTAAGGTACAAAGCCGTCGTCGGAGGGGGCGGATTCATTTTCCTCGTGTGCGACCGCGACGGCGAGGTCTGAGAGTTCGTGCGTCTGGCCAGTAAGTACGACAGGTGTTTCGCCCGTTATTGTTTCGGGCGCAGGTGCAGCCACAGGCGGATCGATCAGCAATTTCTTTTCTCTGGCCAGTGTCAGTATCTCGAGAAGTGTGGCTGCGCCGTGGCGGATGTTCTTGACTTGTTCGGTCCAGTTAGCGCCGGCAGTGGGGCCGGTTTTGTCGATCACGATTAGTTGTGTTTCCCAGGCGGTCCCGGACTTGGTGAAGGTGGAAGCTGGGAGCGAAAGGTTAACTCGCACTGAGTAGCGTGAGGCCACGCGTTTCCAGAATTCCGTCATTTTCTGTCTGTCGAGAGCCATGCCGCAGCCGGTAATGGCTACGAGGCGTCCTTTTTGATTAAGTCGATAGAGAGCGGATTCGATGTGCTGAGCGCCGTGTTGATTATCGTTTCGGGAAAGTCTTCCCGCAGTTGAGCTGAAGGGAGGATTCATCAAAACGATATCCGGTCTGAGTTCGTGGGGGAGCAGGTCGTTGATGTTTTCGGCGTCGACGCTGTGCACCGGGAATTTCAGATAGTGAAGAAATCCGCGGCGGGCGGGTGAAAGATCGTTGGTGTGGACCTGTGATCCAAAGGCGCGGGCGATGCAAGCGAGTGCGCCGGTGCCGGCCGATGGTTCCAGTAGAATCTTTGCGGCTGTGTTTTCTTCCGGAAGGGCAAGGTAGGCGGCAACGAATGCGAGTGGGGCCGGGCTTGAGAATTGCTGGAAGAGGCTTTGTTCGCTGGTGCGAATTCGTTGGGTGGGAAGTAAGGCGATGAGGTTTTCGAGATGATCGATGGCGTCTCCAGGTTCAAGCACGCGGAGTGTTGGGACACGGTCTTCGATTATTTGATGGAGAGCTACTTCGAGAGCGTCATACAGGTAACGGAAGTCGTAGCGCCCCTCGCTGATTGGAGAGCCGAGATAGTGTTTGGCTCTGGCCAGCAGGCTTTTGGTTGAGAGCGAAGTTCCGGAAGTTAAGGTTGCGCGAAGATTTTCTATAAGGTCGCCGGTTCCAGATAGAAGTTGCGGGATGCTGCGCTGGTTGCTTGTTTCAGGGCGGCTGTTGTTTGGCATCTTCGAGAGTTCTCGTTATCCAGCGTTGACTGTTCGGTGAGCACTAGATGAGTAGTTTTGGTTTACATCGTTTGGCTTTGCGTGAACGTGGCCGAATACGGCCCGCTTCATTTTTGGTGGAGGCACATTGCTTGAAGCGGCCGTACGGGTTTGCTTGGATCGTGAACGTATCGTTACGCGGCGACTTGGCGCTTTCGACGTGTCTTGGGTGTGCCGCTGTCAGGTGCGACGAGTGTTAGCGGGGAAGCAGTTGTTTCTTGCTGTTCCCGGTTTGCTTGCACCTTCAGGCTTGC
>DATBRN010000013.1:0-17775 GCA_036560225.1 Pyrinomonadaceae bacterium
AATCGGAATTCTCGGCGGGGCCGTTGGCGCTCTCTATCCGGCCGTGCGCGCTTCAAACCTCGACGCGGTTAGTGCACTCGCCTACGAATAAGCCGCAGTTTTTCAATTATCTTGTAAATCCTGTTAATCCTGTCAAAAATTGCTCTTCCCTTACGATCCAGTCGCCATGGCTCCCGGTTCTGATACCTTTGTCTGCGTCTCCTGGTCCAGGTTTTTCAGCGTCAACCCTCGCCGGACCATAAGCAGCACACCGATTGCCGTCCAAAAAAGGTCGCGCGCTTTGCGTACGATGGCTAACGTAGCTCCAATAGCCGGAGTAAAGCCGAGCGCTTTTGCAAGCATTCCGGTTCCGGCTTCATCGACGCCCAGACGAAAGGGAATAAACTTGAAGACGACGTTGATCACGCGGTTCACCGATTCCAAAATGAAGGCGGTGAGTAGCGTGGGCGCGACGCGATCACTGATGAACCACAGGGTGGTGTAGATCTCCAGCGTTCCTGCAAAATGAAAACACATCTCTAAAGCCAGGATTACCAATAAGCGGCTGCTGTTCCTCTCATAGAAGCCGTAAATCCGCTCTTCGAGCGTCCGTGCCCGCGGAATTGTCTTTTCCATCCATGTTCGCCTTAAACCTCGGCTGTGCAGGATCGACAGGGTCCCACTTAGAAACTTCCACTGCTTCCGCATAACGAGATAACCCAGTGGCACAATCAGGATTGTGACAGCCAGGGTCCCGAAACTTGCGTAGCGAAGGGCCGGTTTAAGGGGGAATGCAATCAGCAGAGCGACCGTTCCAGAGAAGATAAAGATGGCTACCGAGAGACTGTAGAAGATATTTTCCAGTGCGAGCGCCGAAAGGCTGGCGAGAAGCGGCACGCGATTTGTAACAAGTGCAGCCTTAGAAGGCTCGGACACGGCCACGCTTGCCAGCGGCACGATGTTGCCGAGGGCATCGCCCATAACTCGTGCAGCAAAAGCGTCACGAAAGCGCAGGTTATATGGCGATTCAAAGCAACGAGTCCAGGCAAGCGAACGGGCTATCTGTCGGATGGAGGAAATTCCAACAATAAGGAGGAAGCCCAAGCCCAGCCGCTTGATGCCGTCAATAATCTGGCCCACACCTGCCTTTGTAACGAAATAGGCAAATAAAAGGAGGCCCAGGATTGCAAACAGGATTCCGAAGCGGGCCAATCTCCGGTTTCTAGCCCGATTGTTTTTGACCCGGCCTGAAATAGCTTGGTCCGCGGTATTCTCGCCGCTGGTTTTGGAGGTAGGCGTAGCTTCTCTTGTCAATGGTCAATCCTTTACTTTGCAATCCAAAGAAATCAAGACTAACCGTACCACAGCGCCAATCGAATCCAGCAATCGCCTAAGGATTTTCCTTAGTTCGTCAGGAATATGGTCCATCTTTCTCGATTAATTAGACCAACTATAAGCGTCTTTTGAGCGTCTAACGTTGCGCTTGGGAAGACTCTGATGTTGAAATTAGAACAGTGTAGTTTCAGAATTCTATCCCCCCTTAGATCCGGCGCATGGGTCGCCTGTTCAAGGCGCTTAATTGATGCAACCAACCAGTCCCAATTCGCGTTTTAGCTGAGACTGAGACCCATTCCAAGCTGGTCCAACTCTGAGTACTTAGAGCAATAACGGGTTCATCTAGTCTTCGAGAATGAAAGCCAAAGCAACCCTACTTTTGGTTTTGTTCATGTGGTCGGGCCTCACCCTGGCGCGTGCGAAGACCATCGAGAGCAATACGTCACCCGCCGGTCATCGACTCCGGAGCACCCACGTTACCAGCGAAGACACTTTCAACCTCACGGACTTCGGGGCGGTTGGCGATGGTGTCACTGACGATGGCCCCGCGCTGCAAAGCGCGCTTGATGCGATTGCCGAAGCCGGTGGCGGGACGCTGTTTGTGCCCGCCGGTCGCTACGCAATAGTCACGCCTGTCCAGAAGAACTTTAGCGGACTCGCTACTGACGTTTCGATTCTCGGCGTGGAATCGTCAACGCCCGCCCCACCCCCAAATTCCGGGGGACAGGTTTTGACACATGGACTCGACCTTGTATCTGAGTTTGCACCGCGGACAGGAGAGCAGGCGATGGCGATTCGAATCACGGGGCTGCAAAGCTTCGTGATCAAAGACATCTCTTTTATTGGCACGCCGGGCGTTCTCACGGACGCCCTTATTACGCTATCTCTAATCGACATTCGAGAAGCGGCCATAAGGCATTGTGAGTTTTATGGCCTGAGCAGCCTTCGCGAGTGGGGAGCCATTGTGCAGGGCGTACGCAGTGGTCTTGAGGTCTCCGAAAGTGTGTTTTTAGGTTCCACCTGCACCAGCGGGTTTTACACCTCCGTTGTCCAAAACATCGAATGGAAAAGTGTCACGATCACCGACACGGTTTTTGTTGACTACGGACAACGTGCCGAACTGTTCGGAAAAATGGATCTCGCCCCACCTTTCTCTTGGGTTAACATCGGCAACGCCGCAGCACCGACAAGCGACTCGCCACGACGCGAGGCGGTTATCAAGAATGTGTTCTTCGATGAGGGAGGCTTTACTGGACTCTCGAGCACGCCTGACCGCTACTCCCCGCCGAGCGCACCGATTGATCTGGTCTATGTCTCAGGGCTGTACATGAATGTTACTAACCTCGGGGCATGGGGTAACTACATTTTCGGCCCCACGGGAGTGCTGATCGAGGATTCGCACTATGGGTGGAGCCACAACGCCGACGCGGCAATCAACCTTCTGAGTGTCCGGAACGCGATTCTTGATCGAGTCGAGTGTGGAGCTAGCGCCGACCGTATTCGCGCCGACGCGGCGACTAACAGTCTCACAGTAATCGACTCGATTTATAACCATCTGGATTCCCTGGCACAGAACACCCGCGTGATCATTACCGATGCACCTGACGAAGACCCCGTTCAATACGTACGCCAGCAATTCGTTGCGACCCTGGCGCGCAATCCCGATCCGGCAGCACACTTTTTCTGGTCGGACCAAATTCTTCAATGCGGAAACGACTCGCAGTGTATTAGCGCCAAGCAAGCGGCCCTGGGCGACTACCTTGCAAGCGATCCACAGGAAAAATTTGCCGTGTCGGGGCAGATAGTTGACGAAAACGGGTTGGGAATAACAGGTTTTGCTGTGGCCCTAAGCGGATCCCAGAATGTCACCACTACAACGGATGCCGACGGCCGCTACCAGTTTTCCAATCTGCCAACAAGTGGTAACTATACGGTGACTCCTTACCGGGCGCACTACACCTTAAACCCGGCAAGTTACCAGATAGTTACGCCCGCCACCGATCAGACATTCGACTCCGTTGCGACTTTTAACCATCATGCCATCAGTGGCCGCGTGGTTGACGGAAGCGGGCAGACGCTGGCCGGCGTCACGGTCACTCTCTCGGGCTCGCAAAGCCTCACGTCAACGACGGGCACTGACGGTACATACATGTTTGAAAACCTCGCGGCCGGCGGCAATTACACTGTAACCCCTCGGAAGATGAGTTACGTATTTTCACCCGCGAATCCGACTTTTAATGATCTCAACGCCGACCAGAACCAGGACCTCACCGGAACGCTCGTTACGTACACAGTCGCCGGAATCTTAGTGGGACTAAACAACGACCCCATGCGCGGGGTTACCATCACCCTCTCCGGCTCAGAGAACAGAACGACCACCAGTAGCAACGATGGCAATTTCTCTTTTACCGCCGTGCCCTCAGAAGGTAATTACACCGTCACTCCGAAATTGATCGGTTTTGTATTCAGTCCACCGTCAAGCACCTACAATTCCCTGAGCGCGAACCAGTATCAGCCTTACGTGGGCACGTTTACGACGCACTCAATCAGTGGTCGAGTGACTCACTCCGGTGGCATTCCCTTGAGTGGGGCTACGGTTTCGCTGTCCGGGACTACAAGCGCGACCGTCGCTACCAACACAAACGGAGATTACAGTTTTTCTGGGTTGCTGAGGAGCGGTGACTACACGATAACAGTCTCGAAGACCCACTACATGTTCAGCCAACCCAGCCAGACATTCAACAATCTAGTCGCGGATCAAACGGCGAATTTCGCCGCGACGCTGAATCAGCACTCAATTTCCGGACATGTCACCCTGGGTCAAAGCAGCCTGAGCGGGGCAGTCGTTACCTTGAGCGGCTCACAATCCGGCAGCGCGACGACTGACGCTAACGGTAACTACTCCTTCACCGTGAACGCAGGCGGTGACTACACCGTAACGGCTTCAAAAACTCACTACAGTTTTGTTCCAGCCACGCGGACATTTACCGACGTGAGCGGGAACCAGGCTGCTGACTTCACTGCAACGCTGAATCAGCACTCGATTTCCGGCCATGTCACCGTGGGCCAAAGCAGCCTAAGTGGGGCAGTCGTTACCTTGAGCGGCTCACAATCCGGCAGCGCGACGACTGACGCCAACGGAAACTACTCCTTCACTGTAAACGCAGGCGGCGACTACACCCTATCGGTTTCGAAGACTCACTACAGTTTTATTCCAGCCACGCAGACATTCACTAATGTAGGTGGAAACCAGGCTGCTGATTTCACCGCGACCTTGAATCAGCACTCGGTTTCCGGCCATGTGACCGTGGGCCAAAGCAGTCTAAGCGGAGTAGTCGTTACCTTGAGCGGCTCACAATCCGCCAGCGCGACGACAGACACGAACGGCAATTACTCTTTTACCGTGAACGCAGGCGGCGACTACACGGTAACGGTTTCGAAAACTCATTATAGTTTTGTTCCAGCCACCCGGACATTTACCGACGTGAGCGGGAACCAGGCCGCTGACTTCACTGCGACGCTGAATCAGTACTCAATTTCCGGGCATGTCACCGTGGGCCAAAGCAGTCTGAGCGGGGCAGTCGTTACCTTGAGCGGGTCACAATCCGGCAGCGCGACGACAGATGCTAACGGTAACTACTCCTTCACAGTGAACGCAGGCGGCGACTACACGCTAACGGTTTCGAAGACTCACTACAGTTTTAGTCCGTCCAGCCGGACATTCACCGATGTGGGTGGGAACCAGGCTGCTGACTTCACTGCAACGCTGAATCAGCAATCAATTTCAGGGCATGTCACCGTGGGCCAAAGCAGTCTGAGCGGAGTAGTCGTTACCTTAAGCGGCTCACAAACCGGCAGCGCAACGACAGACGCCAACGGTAACTACTCCTTCGCCGTGAACGCAGGCGGCGACTACACCCTAACGGCTTCGAAGACTCACTACAGCTTTATTCCGTCAAGTCAGACATTTACCAATGTGGGGAGCAACCAGGCGGCCAACTTCACTGCGACGCTGAATCTCCACACTATTTCCGGGCATGTGACCGCAGACAACAAGAGTCTGAGCGACGTAGTCGTTACCTTGAGTGGCTCACAAACCGGTACCGCGACGACCGATGCTGGCGGCAACTATTCCCTTACCGTTACCGCAGGTGGCAGTTACACAGTCACGCCGACAAAAAGAGACTGCCTCTTCTCGCCGGAGAATATGCGGTTCAGCGATGTGGGTGATAATCAGACCGCCGACTTCGATGCCACGCTGCAAGCCGTACTCGAGTTTAACGCAACGAGCTACACCGTCTCAGAAGGAACACGAAGGATTACTGTAACGGTAACGCGCAGTGGAAACATATCCGGCGCGACCTCAGTGGTTTACTCAGCCGCTGACGGTACTGCTCATCAGCGATCTGATGTCATTCCCGTGATCGGCAGGCTCCACTTCGCGCCAAACGAGACTAGCAAAACGTTTTCTATTTTCATCACCGACGACACGTATGTCGAAGGTGACGAGAGCATGACGCTGGAATTAGGTGAGCTGGAAGGCGGTGTATTGGGTAATAATAGCACTGCAACTCTCACCATAACGGACAACGATAGCAGCGATACGTCGGCCAATCCGATTGATGATGCGGTGTTCTTCGTTCGCCAGCACTACCGCGACTTCCTCAACCGACCGGCTGATCCCGAAGGACTCGCATTCTGGTCAGATCAGATCTTAAGTTGCGGGACAGATGCTGCTTGTATTGCCGATCGGCGTATCAATGTCTCCGCGGCCTTTTTCCTTTCAATCGAGTTCCATGAAACAGGTTTTCTCGTCTATCGGCTCTATAAGGCTGCGTACGCGAAACCGCCAGAACATCTCGACGAGTTTCTGCTGGACACGCGAACGATTGGAGAAGGTGTGATCGTCAACGCTCCCGGTTGGCAAGAACTGCTGGAAACGAAGAAGACCGCATTCATCGAAGACTTCGTCGGGCGTGCCGAATTTACCGAGGCATACCCGCTTAGCCTAACGCCGGCTCAGTTTGTGACGCAGCTCGATGCAAAAGCTGGCGGCGTGCTCTCTCAAGACGATATTGCGGCGGCCGTTGCGGAGTTTCAGGGCGCGGCCACTAGCGACTCAGTTACCGCACGCGCTCGAGCACTGCGACGCGTAGCTGAGAATGGAACGTTCTCTCAACATCAGCTCAACCCTGCTTTTGTTCTGATGCAATACTTTGGCTACTTGCAGCGCAATCCAAGTGACGCGCCCGACACCAACCTCGACGGCTACAACTTCTGGCTGCATAAGCTCGAAGAATTTGGTGGCGACTTCCGGCGCGCAGAAATGGTCAAGTCCTTCGTGATTTCATCCGAGTACCGCGCGCGATTTGGTAACCCCTAATCCCTCCGAGTTCCGAGTTCCGAGTTCCGAATTCCGGGTTCGGGTTTCCGTGGTTGCGGCTCTGCCGCCGCACAGTGCGGTAAGGCTCTGCCTTACCGTTCGATTCTCCAAAATTACTGGAGGCTACGCCTGCGATTCATGAGGCGCAGCCTCAGAGGTAGAAAGTAAGCCGCGGAAAGGCAGAGCCTTTCCGCACTGTGCGGCGGCAGAGCCGCAAACACCCTGCGATGACTAATCTTTAAACCAAGAACCCGAAACTCGGAACTCGGAACTCGGAACTCAGAACTCGAAACTCGAACCGCCTTTGCCTTTTTAGTTTTGCCTTGATTATGATGCGTGCGTTCAATTCAGACAGTTCACGACGAATCAGGCCGGGCTTTCCAGCCTGGCTGTCCGGCTGGCATGGTGATGAAAATGAGTCAATCTCAAACAGCTATTGAAGAGCTTGCTGGTCGCCCGTTGACAGCACTTTCCGAAGACGAGCAAATGTTTCGCTCGAGCATTCGTGAGTTTGCCGAGGGTGAACTGCGACCGCGAGTAGAGGAGATGGACGAGAAGGGCAAACTCGATCCGGCCCTTATCAAGCAGTGTTTCGATCTCGGGCTGATGGGCATAGAGACACCGGAAGAGTTTGGCGGCGCTGGTTCTTCGTTTTTCACTGCGATCCTGGCGGTTGAGGAACTCTCGCGGGTTGACGCCTCAGTCGGCGTGTTTGTCGATGTGCAGAATACGCTGGTCAACAACGCTCTTATGCGCTGGGGAAATCAGAGCCAGAAAACTAAGTACCTAACGCAACTAGCAAGCGAAAAAGTCGGCGCCTACGCATTGAGTGAGGCTGGCTCTGGCTCGGACGCGTTTGCGATGCAAACGCGTGCGGTGGATAAGGGTGACCACTATCTGCTGAATGGTCAGAAGCTCTGGATTACGAATGGAAATGAAGCAGAGATTTTTGTGTTGTTTGCTAATGCCAACCCCGAGGCCGGCTATCGCGGAATAACTGCATTCATCGTGGAGAAGAGTTTCGAAGGCTTCTCAGTTGGCAAGAAAGAGAACAAGCTTGGAATTCGCGCGTCCTCGACAACGGAGTTGATTTTAGCTGATTGCAAGGTTCCCAAAGAAAATGTTCTCGGCGAAGTTGGCAAGGGCTACAAGACCTCGATTGAAACTTTGAACGAGGGGCGAATTGGTATCGGCGCCCAGATGATCGGCATTGCCCATGGAGCGCTCGAAGCGGCGGTCGCCTACACCGGCGAGCGCCAACAGTTTGGCAAATCGATCCGAGAGTTTCAGGGCGTGCAGTTTCAACTCGCTGAGATGGCTACGCAGTTGGAAGCGGCGCGTCTGATGGTTTACAACGCGGCGCGCATGAAGGATGCGGGCATGAACTTCGTTAAGGAGGCGGCAATGGCGAAGCTCTATTCGTCACGTGCTGCCGAACGAATTAGCTCACTGGCAATTGAGCTTTATGGCGGTTACGGCTACGTGAAAGACTATCCGGTAGAAAAATTCTGGCGCGATTCGAAGATTGGCGCGATCTACGAAGGAACGTCAAACATGCAGTTACAAACTATTGCCAAACTGCTAATCGGAAAGTGATGCGATGATGACGACGTCACGTATTGAAATATTCAAACAAATGCTGGTGAGCGATCCGATCAACAGCAACATTCTCTTCGGCCTGGCGAAGGAATATGAGAAGAGCGGACAAACCGGAGAAATGATCGAAACCCTGGAGCGTTATCTCGCCATCGCGGATGACGAAGGTAATGCCTTTGGCATGCTGGCGCGAGCCTATGAGAAGACTGGACAAGCGGCTAAGGCCCGGGAAATCTATCAAGGCGGGATTGACGCAGCCACTTCGCATGGGCATCCGTCAATGGCCGAGGAATACAGGCAAGCGCTGGCGGAGTTATGAAGACCAGCGGGTGTCTGAGACCACGAAATGTTTATAGCCGGCAACTCTCCTCAATTCTAATCAGCCCAATCATGGGCGCTAGAATGCATTTCGCTTCGCCGGAGCTAGCGTCTTAATACCATTCCGGTCTATAAACATTCCGCCGCACCCGGGGACGACTGCATCGAACAATAGTTATGAGCGATACGAAAGTTCTCAAGCTTGTACCGAAGACAAAGGCTGCAGCAACGCCGGGCGTTGACACCGCAGAGGAGAAGAAGGCCTCGGTCGTTGTGACAACACAACCGGCTCCGCAATCAAAAGCCCAGCCAACCGTTCAGCCGGCCCGTCCTCAAGTTCAAGCACCTGAGCAACGACAACAGAAAAGCGATCAGCGCGAGCGCCGGGAGCGTCCGCGGATTTCACCCGAAGAGATGCTTCGGATGTATCGTTCAATGTATCTCTCCCGCCGGCTCGACGATAAAGAGATCCAGCTCAAGAACCAGAACAAGATTTTCTTTCAAATCAGCGGCGCAGGCCACGAAGCCGTACTCGTAGCCGCAGGCATGGTTTTGAAGGCCGGTTATGATTGGTTCTATCCCTACTATCGCGACCGCGCCCTCTGTCTCCAGCTTGGCATGACACCGCTTGAACAGCTTCTGGCGGCTGTTGGCGCGGCAAAGGATCCAAATTCTCATGGTCGGCAGATGCCTTCGCACTGGGGTCATAAGAAACTCAATATCGTGTCCCAATCGTCGCCGACGGGAACTCAACTGTTGCAGGCGGTAGGCTGCGCGGAAGCTGGGTACCGCTTTAAGTTGATAAAAGATCTGAAAAAGCGGGCCGCAAGCTTTCAAAGAGATGAAGTGGTCTACGTCTCGCTTGGCGATGGTACAAGCAGCGAGGGCGAGTTTTGGGAAGCGCTCAACACTGCGTGCAACCTGAAACTGCCGGTGTTCTTCCTGCTGGAAGACAACGGGTACGCGATCAGCGTGCCCGTTGAAGTGCAAACTGCCGGCGGCGATGTTTCCCGGCTCGTAAAAAGCTTTCCGAATCTCTACCTGCAACGATGCGACGGCACTGACGCGCTTGAATCACTCGAAGTAATAAAGCGGGCCGTTCAATACTGCCGTGAAGGCAAAGGACCTGCATTCGTCCACGCAAAGGTCATCCGGCCCTACTCGCATTCTCTCTCCGATGATGAGCGCCTTTATCGTCCAGACGAGGAGCGAATGGCTGATGCTGAGCGCGATCCGGTCAAGCGTTTTGGCGCTCTCTTGATCGACGAAAAGGTAATTGATCAGGATGGACTGCAGAAAATAAAGGATGAGGTCGACGCCTTAGTGAATGAAGCTACCGATCAGGCACTTGCGAGTCCGCAGCCTGACCCGGAGACGATAAAACTTTACGTTTATTCGCCTGACGTCGACCCAACCTCGAAGGAATTTGACACCGAGGAACACGCGCAGCTCTCCGGGAACCCGGGCACAATGGTTGACCTCATCAATCGTTGCCTGCATACCGAGATGGCTCGCGATCCACGCATCGTGGTGTTTGGCGAAGATGTGGCTGACTGTTCGCGCGAGCAGTTTCTCGACAAGGTGAAGGGTAAAGGCGGCGTCTTCAAGGTCACTGCAAACCTGCAACGGAAGTTTGGCAGCGCGCGCGTATTCAATTCACCTCTGGCCGAGGCCAACATTGTGGGACGAGCGATTGGCATGGCCACGCGTGGACTTAAACCCGTCGTCGAGATTCAGTTTTTCGACTACATCTGGCCTGCCATGCATCAGATTCGCAACGAGCTCGCTGTGTTGCGCTGGCGCTCCGGCGGCGAGTGGAAAGCGCCGGTGGTCATGCGCGTGCCAGTCGGCGGCTACTTGAAAGGCGGCGCCGTCTATCATTCTCAATCCGGCGTTTCGACTTTCACACAGATCCCCGGGCTGCGAGTGATCTATCCTTCAAACGCGCTCGACGCGAATGGATTGTTGCGCACTGCCATCCGCGCAGATGACCCGGTACTGTTTCTTGAGCACAAGCATCTCTACCGCCAGGCCTACAACAAATCGCAATATCCACCCGACGATTTCATGATTCCATTTGGCAAGGCGAAAACGGTTCGCGAAGGAAAAGATCTTTCGATTATCACTTATGGCGCGTTGGTGCAGCGTTCGTTAGTGGCCGCCCGGCAGGCCGAGCAACAGGGCATCAGCGTTGAAGTGATCGATCTGCGCAGCCTGCAACCTTACGATTGGAACGCAATCGCGGCGACAGTAAAGAAGACGAACAGAGTAATCGTCGCGCACGAAGATTCATTGTCGTTCGGTTATGGAGCTGAAATCGTCGCGCGCATTTCAGCCGATCTCTTCGAGTACCTGGACGCGCCGGTACTTCGTGTGGCCGCGACGGACACGTTTGTCGCCTACGCTCCGCAACTCGAAGACACAATCCTGCCGCAAACTACGGATGTCGCCAGGGCAATTTCCGAGCTTCATAGCTACTAACGCACAAAAACGCCCCGAAGAGATGTAGTACACAAGTGTACTGTTGTGCGTCGCACCCACACCGTTTTTAGGCTGATTTAGCCGTAAACCCATCTAAATTGAACTAATTCGCGCTTTAGCTGCTGGCATGATGCTTGCCCTTAATATCCGCTTGACTAGCCTTTAATTCCCCGACGCACGAACTAAGGACGGGTGGCATTTTTTGCCATAAACGAACTTAGGACGGGCAAGAGTGCCTGTTCTACATCGCGATAAGGAAGGAGCAAGCCAAACTCATGAGTAAATTTATTTCGCTTCTGGCGACGGCAGTACTGGTTATTTCATCAGCAGTGCTCGTCGCCGCGCAAACGACAACGACGACAGTCACACAAACTCCAACCAAAGTTACCAAGACAATTCAATACCCAGACGGCACCTACACGGTGATCGAGTATCCGTTGGGTAAGGAAGTGCAGCTCACCTTGAATCCGGTCGCGCTTTCCAGTTCGAAGGCCGTGGGAACGATCCTACGCGATGATACCGGCACGAGGATCATGTTGAATGTTACGGACGTACCCGCCGACGTATCGGCCATCAACGTCTACGCAGTGGACAACGCCGGTGTGGTTACATCACTTGGCCCGGTAGTAATCGCTAATGGCACGGGAAAATTCACCGCTACCACTCCGCTGAGTAAGTTCATGTTGATCGCGGCCCCAGACGAGAATCTGACGACCTACGATCCAAATGCGAAGATTTACTTCCGCAGCGCGGTGCCTGAAGGCTTCGCGGTAATTCCGCACACAGTAGTGCCCGTGGGCGAAACAGTTGGTGCAACGACGACGCCGGGAACCACTCCAGCAAGCGCGTACACAGTGCCCATGCTGAATATTCCGGCTTACAAAAAAGGCGATGACACGAAACTAAAAGTTGACTTCACGGGCGCTATGTCAGGTGCTCGAGCGAATGTCTTCATTGAACCACACAAGAATGGCAAAGTGACGTCAATCAGGATGCGCTTCCACGAACTGAAGGAGGCTCCTCGGGGTCAGACCTACATACTCTGGGCAGTTTCGCCGGACAACCAGTTTTTCAAGCTGGGACAGATCGTGAATTACAGGGGACGTAACGAAGCGGAAATTAAAGCCAATACGACATTGCCTGATTTCGGTTTGCTCGTAACAATGGAAGATCTGGCAGCCGTAAAGACCGTGGTCATACCGGCAGGCCCGCGGCTTGGCGTAATCCAGCTAATTCCTTAAGAAATCCCGCATTTTAGTGGGGACTTGATGAAAAGGCCGCCGGATTTGGCGGCCTTTTCTTTTGGAGCGCCCTAGGCGAGTCAGAGGCTTTGCGGAAAAAGGCACTGCTCCCATCCCCGTAATCGGGGAGCGGTGGACGGGGTTTGCCGCCCCATCCATCACCTCTCCCCCGCCCCAAGGGAGGGCAAAAAAAAGGCAAATAAGCGTGAACCGCGGACTCTGTACTAACCGCCGCCTGATATGGCCGTAACAAATTTGTGAAAATCTTCTATGCCGCACCCCTCCTCCTGGGTTACTATGGCGTTCAGAGGGACCCGGGTAACCACTCCCGCCCTCCGGGTCGATCCCGGCATCGACTTGTCGAGCCCAAGCCCACGACGTAACCGCCGAAGCCTCCGGTTTCGGTCCCCATCAACCGACATTAGCCGCGGAACCAATCGAATATGTACAAACGCATCTTCCCCCAGTTGCTACTTATTTTCGTAAGTCTCTTTCTCGGCTCGGCCACATCTGTCTTCTCCCAGGAAAGTTTGCCCGAGCTCGTCAGACGAGTTAAGCCTCAGGTAGTTGCGATTGCAACCTACGATTCGCAAGGCGAAGCATTGATGACCGGCAGCGGATTTTTCCTGCACCCAGGGCAGGTGGTCACAAATCTGCACGTCATTCGCGGAGCTCAGCGATGTGAGATCAAGACACTCGATGGTAAGGGAAAAGTATTTCCCGTGGCGGGTCTGGTCGCCGTGGATGAAGAAGGCGATCTCGCACTTCTCAGCGTTGACATGCCCGCCGATCGCCCGCGCGCCAGCGAACTCGCACGCGTGTTACCTGATGAGGGCGAACAAATCGTCGTGATCGGCAATCCACTTAAACTCGAAGGCTCGGTCACCAACGGCATCGTTTCAGCTGTTCGCGAAGTTCCCAACGTCGGCAAGATCATTCAGATCACAGCACCGATTTCTCACGGCAACAGTGGCAGTCCCGTCTACAACATGAAAGGTGAGGTTGTCGGGGTCGTTACAGTAAAGGTAACGAACGGACAAAACATCAATCTTGCGATTGGCGCGGCTAGAGTTGAACAACTGCGCCCGGGGCAGTTGCGCCCGATCGCCGTCGTCCCGGCGAAGGAAAGAATTAGTGACAGTGCCGAGTCTTCTTACAGAACCGGACTGGAGTCTCTATGGCTGGGTAACTACGACAACGCGCTCGGTTATTTCGAAACCGCGGCCAACAGAAATCCGCGACGCGCGGACGCCTGGGTACAGGTTGGTTATTGCAAAGTAAAGCAAGGGAAAAATGAAGAAGGAATTCGGGCCTATCAACACGCGCTCGCGCTTAGGCCTGACTCAGAAGAGATTCACAACAAGCTAGGCGATGCTTATTACTACGCCGGTAGAATGCGTGAAGCTATCGCTTCTTACAACCGCGCCGCTGCTCTGCGGCCCGACAATGCCGACGCTCATTACAATCTTGCGGTCGCTTATTTTGAATCCGGAAATGAAAGGCTGGCGGTAACCGAAGCAAAGATTCTGCGGCAACTGGATCCCAAGCTTTACGACAAGCTTGTATCCGAAACTCGCCTCGAACAGTAAGAGACAGAAAGCAGAAGGCAGAAAGCAGTAGGCAGTAGGGGCGGTCAGAAGTCTGATCTCTGATCTTTAACTTCAAAAGAGCAGATTTTCCATTTGTCATATCACATTTCTCATTTGTCATTTTCAAGAGGTTCGCGTTAGAGAATTCGCGAATTGAATGGAAAATGTGATATGACAAATGGAAAATCGAAAATCTGATCCTCTGCCTTCTGCCTTCTGCCTTCTACTTTCTGCCTTCTGCCTTCTGCCTTCTGCTTTCTGCCTTCTGCTTTCTGCCTTCTGCTTTCTGCCTTCTGCTTTCTGGCCTAACCGCCCGCCTGTCCAGTAAAGATCTTCGTATCAACGTCTTTCGGATTGCCCAGCACTACAAAGCGAATGTTGCGCATGTATTTCTGCGTCACTCGCTGCACATCCGCGGGCGTGACCGCGCTTAACCGGTCCATGTAGACCGTCGAATTGCGCCAGCCACCGCCAATCAATTCTGACTGTGCCAATTCTGCAGCCTGTGCCGCATTAGTTTCCTGGCCCAGGTAATAGCGCGTTAGGTAATGCTGGATGGTGCCTTTTAGTTCGTCCTGCGAGATTTGATCGCGCTGCAGGCGCGCAATCTCATCGAGGATTATCCGGACGCTTTGATTGGCGTCAGTCGAACTGACGGAGACACCGCCAAGGTTAGAGCCATAACTCCATAGAAAAGCGTCGGGCGCGTAGGAGAGATTACGCTTGGCTCGGATTTCGACGAACAGCCGATTCTGCAGGATCGACACAGCGACCCGCATCGGATAAACGTCGGGCGCCGCCAGCCCAGGCGCGGTAAAGACTCCCTGCACGTAATTAGTCGGAAGGTCTCGCGGCGTCACGTCAACTGTCGATGCGGAAAAGGACAACTCTGGTAACGGAGACGGGTGGTACTCGCCGCGCGGCAGTTTGCCAAACGACGTCGCAATGCGCTGGCGCAGAAGCTGCGGGTCGAGGTCGCCGACGACAACGAGAAGCAACCGAGAAGTCTCCATGATCTGTTTGTGGTAACGGCGCAGGTCCTCAGCAGTTAGCTTTGAGACCGACTCGGCTGTGCCATTCGGATCATTGAGATACGGATGGCCGGCATAGGCAACGCGCGCTTGCAAAACCTGCAGGTAAGAATCGGGCGTGTCGGCGTCGTCGCGGATGGAAAGGACTAGGCGGTTGCGCACGCGCTCGACGTCTTCGACAGTGAACGACGGGCGTAGCGCGACGTCCGTGAAAATTTCCCAGGAGCGATCAAAATTGGGACGCGTCGAAGCCATCGACAGTGCCGAATAGTCGTAGTTGACACCAGACGAGATGGTAGTACCCATTCGCGACAGCTCCGTGCGCAATCGCTCGCGTGGAAAGTTCACGCTCGCTTCCGAAGCGGCGTCGAGCATCAAGTCCTCAATACCAGCGTTCGCAGCCGTTATGTTGCGGGATCCGCCTTTGATGAAGAGACCCGCCACCACTGTCTGGTTGCCCTCGCGCTTTTTGACAAGGACCTTAAGCCCGTTGACATCAAACTCGGTGACCAGCGCAGCGGCATCGGCAAGCGATGGAAGCGGCGCGGGTTTGCTGACCGCAACGGGCCGGGTAGCGGCTCCCGCAGGTAGCGCCTCCTGGGCAGACAGCGGCGCAGCAGCAGCGAATAAAAACAAGCACAGCGCTGCTGCTCGCAACCTCAACCAGCCCGTTCTCATGCGTGCTGCTCCTATCTGCTTCCCTTGATTCATTAGTTTCCTTTGTTCGTTAGGTGTGAGGGCGGCTTTACCTGTGTGCTGTGGTTGCATTTCGTTTCTCGTCACCAATGAGATCGTCTGTCGTAAGCTGAGACGTTTTGGCCGCGTCATCTGACAACAACGCGATGCCGACGTGCGGCTTTCCCTGAATGTAGGTCGTCACGTAGCGGCTAATATCGGCGCGCGTTGTGCGCCGCAGATTGCCGAGGTAGCCTCGGAAATAATCAATGCCAGTCGAGGCCCACCAGAAACTGATGGTATGCGTGTAGTCGGATAACTTTTCGCGATCGAAAAGGTCGCTAGCTTCAAGGAGAGCTTTTGCCGTCTCCAGTTGTTCATCGGTGTAGTAATCGCGATCGTTAAAGTGCGCTATCTCGTTATAAATCGCGCGTACTGCCGCCCGTGCGTTTTCGGGAGTGGTCTGGGCGATGACTTGGATTGGTCCGACGTTGCGCTGAGTGTAATAGCCAAGGTTGACCGCGCTGACTAAACCAGTGTCAACCAGCGCGCGCTGGAAGCGGGAGTTCGGCTGGCGCAGGATGAATGAGAACACGTCCGCCGCATAAGTGGCCGGGTTATCTTTTCCGATTGACGGACCTTGCCAGCCAATCTCAATGATTACGTTTTGAACCGGCTGCTTGATAATCGCTCCCTCGCTCTTTGGCAGCGGCGGATGCTCGACCAGGGGAAACTCCACGAATGGGTCTTTTTCGCGGCGTGGCCAGTCGCCAAACAAATCCTGCACCAACGTGTACACCGCCTCCGGACTGACATCTCCGGTCACTACAATTGCCGAGTTATTCGGCACGTAATAACGGCTCTGAATAAGTCTCATCATCGCGGTGGTGGCGCTACGGACCGTCTGCTTATCGCCGCCGGGATTCTTCCTGCTCGGGTACTTGTAAAAAAGCCGGTTGTTCATCTCAAGCGAGAGAAAACCAAAAGGGTTAGACTCGTGACGATCCAGCTCGCCAATGACAACCTCTCGCTCCTGTTCAAACTGATGCTCGTCAAACAGTGGGTAGCGAACGGCATCACGCATGAAACGCATGGCGACTGCTAAATTCGGCGACGTGGTAGTGAAGTAGTAGTTGACCAGCTCCTCCTGAGTCTGGCCGTTATAAATGATGCCGAGTTGGTCAATCGTATTCAGATAGGCTTCGCCAGTCAGAGACGCGCGGTTCGCCTTGAAAAACATGTGTTCGTACAGGTGGGAGAGTCCGTTCAACTCAGTTGGTTCCGTAAAAGATCCGTTCCGGACCGCCAGCTCGCACGTTACCAACGGAATCGAATGATCCTCGAGCACGATGATTTCGAGTCCGTTTGGGAGTTGGCGATTGACAAACTTCGCCTGCGGCTGCGTTGCAGGAGCGGCTGCTGCTACCTGCGTTGGCGCGGTTGAGGAACGTGGCGGTTGAGCCCGCCGTTGTCCGGCAAGAGTCGCCGGATTAACCAGAAGAGCAAGTGTTAGTAGGATTAATAAAAGATTGCGTTTCACTGAATGCTCCATTGCGTTGTAGGTTCGATTTTTTCAGATCATCCGGTTGCGCCACGGCTAAAAGGCGAGCCCATTCGATGTTTGCTGATGGCAATGAGATGTCACCACGAGCCGTTTTTCTTTTTCCCGCTCTGAAACAACCGAAAGTGTCTCAATCGAGGTTAGCTTGAAGACGGCGGAATTTACAAACGCGCTTAGCACGCATAACAAGTGGGCAGTGGGCGGTGGGCAGTGGGCTGTGGGCAGAAAGACTTACCGCGCATCGGAGGTCAAGACCCGTCGCCAATTCAGCCCTTCTGCTTTCTGCCTTCCGCATTCTGCCTTCTGCCTTCTGCTTTCTGCCTTCTGCTTTCTGCCTTTCTGCCTTCTGCCTTCTGCCTTCCGCCTTCAGCCGGTGTACGACTCGTCCTGTTCGATCTTTGACAGCACCCAGTCAAACTCTCCGGAAGTTATCTTCCCACCGCAGAATTCACAAACTCCCGCGTTATTAACCTTCAGTGGCGCGCCGCAATTTGGGCAATTCAGATCCGCTCGGGATGCAGCCGGTTTCGCTTGGCGGTTGCGAATGAATGTCCAGTACTCACTCCAGGATCTAAGATGGCTTTTC
>DATBRN010000014.1:0-2946 GCA_036560225.1 Pyrinomonadaceae bacterium
CGCCGGGATGCGCACACGCCGCGCAATGTTCAGAAAGATCCGGAAACCAGTCTGGCGTGGACCATTAAGGACGAGGTTGTAAGGCGCGGTCGTGCTTACTACGGCAAGCTGCGAGGAAGCCGCTCAATCTTCATCGCGCGCAGACTGGTTCCACACTTCAACGCTCTATCGGGCCTGACACATAAGCAAGAGTCGTCCATGTTATCACCGCCGGCTCAAGACATACTCAAGGTCCTGCGTAAAGAATGGGAGATGGCCACGGGTGATCTCCGCAGCGCTAGTGGTGTCAAAGAACGAGGCGCATTTACGAAGGCGATCGATGAGCTGCAAAGAGCGTTCAAGGTCATTCCAAGTGAAATCGTTTACGAGCCGAAGTTCACGTACATTTGGACGCTAACGGAAAGCAGGTTTCAGGAGGAGTTGGCGACGGTGGTAAATAGGGAAGAAGCGTTGAAGGAGATCGCGCGTGCTTATCTTGCGGGAGCTGGAATGACGCTGCGAGGTGAACTCGCGCGCGTTACCGGCTTGTCGAATCCCGACGCAGGTTTAGGAAATTGGGCGCTCGTCGATGAAGGCTTTGCGACGCGATTAGCGCCGGGTGTCTACCGATTGAAGTAGTTTGCTAATTATTCGGAGGGTTCCGTTTAGAAAAGGCACTTGTGCCTCTTGAATTCCGTTCCGTCGAGAGAGGGCACTTGTGCCCCGATGCGGGTGGACAAGTCCGCTTTCTAAACGAACCGTTGATTACCTGGCGACCCTCGTGTTGCGCGGTCGCGTCGCTACTGCTCCAGATTTTGATTTGGATCAACTTCCGTCGCTACCGGACGCAGTCGTCTCATCTCGCGCAGCGCATCCTGTTCCATGCTGTCCATCTCCAGCGCGAGTGGAAAGTGTTCCTGTGAAGCCGCCAAGCGTTGCAGCATCAAATCGGTTTCCTTCTGACTCAGCCCGCGGTTCGCGGCCGCTTCAACTGTTTGCAAACGCGCCTTCGCTTCAGCCAACCGAGCCGTTGCTTCCTTGCGAAGGTCTTCCGAACGTTGCCTATCGGCAATCAGATCACTGAGGAGCGTGCTCGTGTCGACGCCCTGTATGTTGCGAGTTCGATTGATCTGGCGCTCAATTTTCAGGGTTTCTCCGCGCGCCCGGGCGATA
Source organism: Pyrinomonadaceae bacterium (assembly GCA_036560225.1). Taxonomy (GTDB): domain Bacteria; phylum Acidobacteriota; class Blastocatellia; order Pyrinomonadales; family Pyrinomonadaceae; genus PSRF01. Next base: position 1,153 of record DATBRN010000014.1, read on the forward strand.
ATCCTTGTGGCAGTTAGGCGCGCAGCTAATGTTTCGCAGTAGGCGTCTGCCAACAGCGGGTTCAATTGCTTGAGTTCACCCCAGGTTTTTCGTTCCTCGGAAGACAGCTCCGAAGCAAACCACGGCACCTCAGCGGCGGTTATTCCGTCAGCGGCCAGCCGGTCGCGCAACCGCCCATACCAACGTCTGCGATACAGCAAAATGAAAATAAGGACGACCAGGCCGACAACTAATCCCAGCCCCACTGAAACAAAGGAAAGCAGAAGAAAGACGGCAGCAGTCTCGGTCGTACCAGCCGCAAGAGATAGCACCAGGAAAACGATTGGAAGGGGTAGCGTGACCAGGACAAATGACAGCCAGGGTATCCATTTCAGCAATCGCGCAGTTCTTTCATCCCCTGTGTTTAATCTTCCTGGTGTCTTTTGGAGCATGGTTTACTGGGCCGCGTCTCGCTTCGAAACTCCGTAGTTGATCTTAGCTGGTAAGCCTGAGGTTCACCAGCTTACGAGTCAAGGAACGATGGCCCCGTCGGGTAAATGCTAAGCGCCCCAGTGCGGATGCTTGTATAATGCGTTTAGGTCGTTTTGGACGAATAGGAGCAGATATGAGGCGAGTTGAAACCCGCAGAGCAGTTGTCCGCATATTCGTGTTACTTCTGACCCTGGCTTTTGCTGAGGGCAGGGAAGGTGCGGCGGCACAATCGAAGACCACCACTCTTGCTTCCTCTGGAAGTCCCGCGAGACCGGTGATTATTCCTCTGACGATTCGTGTGAAGGGCGAGGTGGCACCGAGCGAGTTGGAACTACAGACTGTGGACCTAACCGTCAACGAAGACGGCGAACCACAAACGATTCTTTCTGTGCGAGCGATGGGTACAAACTCGCCCATAAATCTGATTGTGCTGATTCAGGATGATGTAATCGCATCCATTGGCCTCGAGATGAAATCTCTGGCCGAATTCATACGCCGGCTGCCGCGCGGTTCGCGGGTGTCGGTTGGGTCCTTGCGGACCGGCACTTTGCAAGTGCGCCAAAAGTTCACCTCTGATCTGGAGAAGGCAGCTAAGTCTCTACGAGGGCCAATGGGTGTCGCCAGCGTCGCTCCTTATAATCCTTATGTCGAAGTGATCGAAGCGCTCAAGCGATTTGATTCGCAACCTGCTGGACGGCGGGCGGTCTTACTGGTGTCGGACGGGCTGGATATTTCGCATGGCGCCGACTCAAGCGGGCCGACACAGAGTTTGGATTTACAGCGTTCCATTAATGAGGCGCAGCGAAGGGGCGTTGCCATCTACTCGTTTTATGCGCCGACGGCTACAACTGCTACTGATGGACGTTTCATTTCGAATGCGCAGAGTTCACTCCAAAGATTATCTGACGAAACCGGAGGTCGAGCTTTTTTTCAGGGCTTTGGCGCGCCCACCAGTTTCGATCCATTCATCAAAGAATTGAATTCAGCTCTTGATAGACAAATAGCGCTTACGTACCTTTCCACCCATCTTAATAAGGGATTTCACCGAGTGAAGATTAGCTCATCCACTCCGGGTGTAGAGGTCAGCTATCCCGCTGGTTACAAACGTTGAGACGGGACGTGATTAGGTGTTTTCCTGACTGGCTTACTGAACTGTAGCGGGTAACAGGGAGCCGCGCCGGTCGGTGGCGGTGGCCCAGCCATCCGCAAGCCTTCCGATCATCCCGTGGAAATGGATTTCATCGCCAGAGAGAACTGCGATTACATCGCCCGCATGATACCGAGGGTCGTTTAACTGAAACCGAACGACGGTGGCTTGCCCAT
>DATBRN010000015.1:0-3048 GCA_036560225.1 Pyrinomonadaceae bacterium
CCAGCACCAAGGTTACGACGTCTGTATCGCCGACAGTGGCCATAAAGCCTTGACACTGCTCAACACGCAAGAGGTCGATCTCATATTGCTTGATGTGATGATGCCGGAGATGGATGGCTGCGAGGTGCTGCTTAAACTAAAAGAAGATGGCAGATGGCGCGACCTTCCCGTTATTATGATTTCAGCTCTCGATGAGATTGAGAGCGTTGTGAGATGCATTGAGCGCGGCGCGGAGGATTATTTGCCCAAGCCGTTTGATCCGGTACTTCTACGCGCCAGGATCGGCGCCTGCTTGGAAAAGAAACGACTCCGCGACCAGGAAGTGTTGTATTTGAGAGACGTCGGTCACGTCACTCATGCGGCCGCCGCTGTCGAGGCCGGTCAATTTGCAGCCGAGACATTAAGCGATGTCAAAAAGCGTCCTGATGAATTGGGACAATTAGCCAGAGTCTTTGAGCGTATGGCTCATGAGGTCGCCGCGCGTGAGGAACAGCTAAAACAGCAGATACAAGTTCTCAGTATCGAAATTGATCAGGCCAAAAAGACGCGTCAGGTATCCGAGATAACGGATACGGAATATTTCCAGCAGTTGCGGAAGAAAGCGAAAGAGCTCCGCCTGAGGTGATCGTAGGGGCGGGTTTGAAACCCGCCCCTACAGCGCCATCGCTCCTCCAGACATGCCTCGCGGCACGCTTTCATACGGGCATCCCTTCCCCGAATGCAATCTGTAAGCGGCAGGCATTCCCGGTGATAGGTACCACGATCTGCCCGCCAGAGACTTTCAGGTCAAACCGTTTAGTATTACCTTTGTCGTCGAGTTCCATGATCGCAGGCAGGCTCGCAGAGGAGCCGTCGGGTGTTACGGTGTGCACCCACACCTTCAGCTCACGCGCCTGGGTAGCGGGCAAGTGAAATGTAACTGACCGCAAATCGCCGAAAGCCGGCACTTCGCCAACGGCTTCGTGCCGTTTTTCTTCGCGAGCAGCATAGCTCATCTGTACTTCCGCCACTGCGGGTTGGCCATTGGCAGTGATAGTGAACATAGCTGGTCCCTTGTCTCGCCGCTGTGTGTCTTCTTTGAGTTCTACGACAAGACGGTGGCTGAAGGCGCCCTGCCGCACCATGGCAACCGTCGCACCAAGAACGAGCAGACCGACCAGCAATGCCGCAGCGCGTTCTGCGGGGTTCACCCAGATAACAATAGCGTGGAGAAACAGGGTGCCGACAAAAAGCGAATAGATGAGAGCCACGACGAACGGGTGGCCGAGCAGCTTTATAACCACCTTGGGCACGAGGTCGCCCTTGCGTCGACTGGAGACAAGCAAAAGAACGGGAAATACGCCGCCAACCAAGGAATTACCAAGTAGCCCCCCAACGGCAAGAACGCCGGTAAATGAACTGGTGCCGGTGAAAATCAACCATTCCGTTACCGCGAAAACCACGATGACCGGACCCATCGACAGAAAGAAGCGTCCGGCTTCATTCAGGATCGCTCGCCGGAACCAGAGTGCCACTGGGTGAAGCCCCGGCTTCAGCAAAACACGCCGAGATCTTTGGGGCTCAGACACCGTTTCGTCTAGCGATCGCCAGATCTCATCGGGAACTTGCCTTCCATGTCTGGCCGCCAGATGAATCCGATAGCGTGGATCACCTGTCCCTTCTAGCGGCTGGACAATTCCTAGTTCGATCAACTCTTCAACCATCAGCTGGGCGATCCACTCATTTCCTCCGCTATACGTTGTAACTTCCGCCAGCGTTACCTCTCCTTGCCTCGTCATCCAGTTGACGAGTTGCCGCAGGGGATCTCTCAACGTGCTGACATCAGCCATATGGAGCCCCGCAGTGCCCCACTCCCCATCGTACTTTAGGTTCATCGTCGAGGTGACCCGCAACCGCACACCATCCGGATGAGCATCCGCTATTTGCAAGGCGAGGCTGATGCCATAGGGCCGCAGTTCGGGCAACCGTTCGAGCAGCGCTGAGAGATCCCAATTCTTGTCGATCTTGATCTCAATGCGATGGATATTGCCATCGAGTTGAACAGCTAGGCGAAAGTAGGGCTGACCCTCGCTCAGTCCGAGATAAGTCAAGCCTAAAGACGGGCCGTTGCTCCGTGTCCAGCTTTTTTCGAACAGGAGACTCGCGCGGCGGCGCGGCAGTACAATGGTCGATTGCAGATGCGTAGGTATGAGCTCGCGGGCTAGATTAAAAAGTACAGTGGATTGTCGAATGAATGCCAGACCCAGGAGTAGAATAATTAAAAGAAAACCAGGAAAATTAAGATGGGAACCGATCTGTCGAACCAGTGGCGGCAGGACAGTGCCGGACTGGCCAGCCAACAGCGATGGCGCTAGTGCGCCGTTGGCAATAAGTACCCAACCGCAAAGCAGCACGGTAGTCGCAATACTAGCGGCCGCGGTTCCCCACACCAGTGAGTGTGCGCCGGGGTCCCGAGGAAGAACGACTTTGGCGCATTGCGTAAGATACGTGTGGCCAAGGTATGACTGGATGACAATGCCGAAGACGACTTGCAAAATCCCGCGCTCGAAAGGACGTCCGCCGAGGAGAGGTACGTTAACGTAGGAAAGATTCGCCCATTGTACGTGGCTCAATGCTGTCAGCGCGATGACGAACATTAGGCTAATGCTGACCGCTCCCAACAAACCCGAAAGCGCAGTCGAGAAATTGAGTGATCTGCCGGCCAACAAATAGAGCGCGAGCAAGAATAACAATGCCGCCCATACACTCGGACCTATCGCGGTCAGGCCAGCCATCGTGACCGACAGCCCGTAGTAACAAGCCAAAAGTCCAATGAACAAGCGCATCGCCGTTGCCGAAATCAGGAGCCGCGAGCCGGCCTCGCCCATGTAGTCGGACGCCACTCGACCGGTGAAAGCGCTGCCATAGCGAATTGAACCGTTGCGTGCGAAAGCTTCGGCCATGCACGCCATCGTCAAGACATTGATAAAACCAAAGAAGAGTAGCAGTGCAACTCCTGCCAGAGGACCAACGCCGGACGTGGCGATGGGTAGGGCGAGCACGGCTTGC
>DATBRN010000016.1:0-4656 GCA_036560225.1 Pyrinomonadaceae bacterium
ACCTTCTGCAAGCGGTAATTCCATGAAAGCTCAGAGAAGGAAGGTGCCGATCCCCCGAGCAGCACTCACGGTTGCTACTCCCGACTTACCCGGCAACACGCGATTAGCCAAAAACTCGATTGCTGGAATTATCAGGTCAGGAGTCCGACGCCGACAGGGTGCGACCGACATCTGAAGAGGCATTAGCATGTCTGGGGTCCGAAGTATAACTTCAGGGGAAGGCGACCTGAAGCGTGACGAAAAGGTCTCGCCGATGGCGGGCAAACCAGCTTCACAAGAAATGCTGGTTGATCTAACTCGCCTTGATCGCGAGTACTTTGAACGCTTGCCTGACGTCGAAGATCGAAACCAGTTAGTCAGCTTCGGAACCAGCGGACACCGCGGCTCATCCCTGCGCGCATCATTCAATGAAGCTCATATTCTGGCCATCACTCAGGCCATCTGCGACTACCGGCGAAGCCAAGGCACAAACGGTCCGCTGTATATGGGAAAGGACACCCATGCGCTTTCGGGTCCAGCGCAGTGTACGGCGCTCGAGGTACTTGCGGCCAACGAAGTGGAGACTGTAATTCAGCAAGACGACGGCGTTACTCCAACGCCGGTCATCTCTCGAGTCATTCTTGTATACAACCGCAATCGAAAACAGAACCGGGCTGACGGTATCGTGGTTACCCCTTCGCACAATCCACCTGAGGATGGCGGCGTTAAGTACAATCCTCCCCATGGTGGTCCAGCAGAAACCGGCGCCACTCATTGGATCGAAGGCCGAGCTAACGAACTGCTCCGAAGTGGAAACGCTTCGGTCAAGCGCGTAGCGCTCCAGGACGCTCTCAACGCGGCAACCACACACGAGGAAGACTTCGTTATTCCATACATCAACGATCTTCAGAGCATTGTTGACATGGAAGCTATTCGCGCTGCCCGCCTCAGTCTGGCCGTCGATCCACTGGGAGGCGCTGGCCTTCCTTACTGGGATCCGATCAATGCTACGTACAAATTGGACATTGCTATCGTCAATCCGAGAATTGATGGGACGTTTTCATTCATGACGGTAGATCATGATGGAAAGATACGCATGGATCCGTCGAGCCCTTACGCCATGGCCCGGCTCGTGAATTTGAAGAATCGATATCGGGTTGCCTTTGCCAACGACTGTGATGCCGACCGACATGGGATTGTCACCGAGAGGTCGGGACTAATGAATCCCAATCATTACCTTTCTGTTGCCATCCAATATCTGCTGACTCACCGCCCAGAATGGTCCGTTGAAGTCGCTGTCGGCAAGACACTTGTTAGCAGCCAGATGATCGATCGCGTAGTGCAAAAGCTTGGCCGCAGGCTTTTGGAGACGCCGGTAGGATTCAAGTGGTTTGTGTCTGGACTCTTTGATGGGTCGGTTTGTTTCGGGGGTGAAGAGAGTGCCGGAGCCAGTTTCCTTCGTCGTGACGGCACCGTTTGGACCACCGACAAAGACGGTTTGATTATGGACTTATTGGCTGCGGAGATTACGGCGCGGACTGACAAAGATCCAAGTGAACATTTCTCTGAATTGGTAACGGAGTTTGGCATGCCGTACTACACACGGATCGACAGGCCCGCGTCGCCGGAGGAGAAAGCGAAATTGGGAGCACTTTCATCTGACTCTGTCGGGGCTTCGACTCTGGCTGGCGAACCGATAATAGCCAAGCTGACTCGCGCACCGGGCAACAATGAGTCAATCGGTGGTCTGAAGCTTGTGTCTAAGAGCGGCTGGTTCGCGGCACGTCCCTCAGGCACTGAGAACATATACAAGATTTACGCAGAAAGTTTTCGTAACCAGGCTCATTTGGATGCAATCGTGAGCGAAGCTCAAGAGATCGTGAAGGATGTTCTTACCGGTGGCCAAGTGCAGCAGACCTGAGTCTGGTTTAAGAGTTGAAAGCGAGGTATGCAATGAAAGCAACTACATTGCTCCACAATCTGGGCCAAAGTCTTTGGCTCGACAATATCACGCGTGACTTGCTCGATAGCGGCACGCTCAAGCGCTACATCGATGAACTCTCAGTTACTGGTCTCACTTCGAATCCTACAATCTTCGAGAATGCGATCAAGAACAGCACTGCATACGATGCGGACATCCGTGACAAATTAAAAGAAGGGAAGTCGGAGGAGGAAATATTCTTTGAGCTCGCGCTTGAGGATCTGACTCGTTCCGCCGACCTGTTTCGACCTATATACGATTACTCAAATGGAGTGAACGGTTGGGTGTCGTTGGAAGTGTCGCCGCTGCTGGCCTATGACCCGGCGAGGACCCTTGCGGCAGCGAAAGATCTGTTTGCAAGGGCACAACGTCCCAACCTTTTCATTAAAATCCCCGGCACGACAGAAGGGTTACCAGCCATCGAAGAAGCGATTTTTTCCGGTGTGCCGATAAACGTGACGCTGTTGTTTTCTCGCGAACACTATCTGGCGGCTGCCGAAGCGTTCCTCCGGGGAATCGAACGACGAATCGATGCCGGGCTCAAGCCAAATATCGGCTCGGTAGCATCGGTGTTTGTCAGTCGTTGGGATGGCGCTGTCATGGGCCAGGTTCCCGCTGAATTGCGGAATCGGCTTGGCATCGCGATCGCTGAGCGAACTTACAAGGCGGCCCGCACACTACTTAGCTCGCCCCGCTGGCACCGTGTTTACAGTGCCGGCGCGTGGCCTCAACGTCTGCTATGGGCCAGCACAGGGATCAAGGACCCGCTGGCCTCAGACGTTCTGTACATAAAAGCTCTCGCCGCCCCTTTCACAATCAACACTATGCCTGAAGGCACTTTGAAAGCTCTGTCCGAACAAAAGGAACTTGGCGAAATCATGGCGGCCGACGGTGGAGATTGCGAACAGGTATTGGCGGAATTTGTAAAGGCCGGAATAGACATCGAGACGCTGGCTGCCCGGCTTCAGGATGAAGGAGCGAAGTCGTTCGCGAAATCCTGGAACGAGTTGATGGCGGTTATTGCCGCAAAGAGCGCTGCTCTTGAGAAGGCTGGCGTCGCAGGTACGGCCCCGTAGTTGGCGATAGGTTGAGATTCACGCCCGGACGGTAGCGCCCAAACTGCTCGGCGATTTAATGGTTCCAACCGCGGTTGGGAATTCGCCGCCACGTTTTAGATGTGCGTTTCAAACGTCACCGCACTAAGGGAGGATTTTATGATTCCGAGTAGATCTTTAGTTAGCAACTTAAGCAGCTATGGAGTCGCGCGCTCCACAATTGAAGGTGCACCGCTCAGCGACCAAGAGGCGCGCAAGATGCACGCCTTTTGGCGTGCCTGCAACTATTTGGCGTTGGGGATGATTTACCTGCAGGATAATCCTCTGCTTCGCGAGCCACTGAAACCCGAGCATATCAAGACCCGCATGCTTGGGCATTGGGGCGCCAGCCCGGCTCTCTCCTTTATATATACACACCTGAATCGAGTCATCAAAAACTTCGATCTCGACGTGGTTTTCATGGCGGGGCCTGGACATGGTGCTCCCGGTGTCATCGGTCCGGTTTATCTGGAGGGCGCGTACTCGGAAATATATCCCGATAAGAGTCAGGATGAAGAAGGCCTGTTACGTTTCTTCAAACAGTTCTCATTCCCAGGCGGTATCGGCAGCCATTGCACTCCTGAAACACCAGGTTCCATTCACGAAGGCGGCGAACTCGGCTACGTATTGTCACATGCCTGTGGCGCCGCTTTTGACAACCGTGATCTGATTGTGGCGGCTGTTGTCGGTGACGGTGAAGCAGAAACCGGTCCATTGGCTACTTCCTGGCACATCAACAAATTCCTGAACCCAATTCGCGATGGTGCGGTACTGCCGATTCTCAATCTCAACGGCTACAAGATCAATAACCCAACCTTGCTTGCTCGCATCAGCCACGAGGAAATTGAAAACCTGTTCAAGGGTTATGGCTACACACCCTATTTTGTCGAAGGCTCTGATAGCGACTCGATGCATCAGGCCATGGCTGCAACTTTGGACCAGTGCGTCCAGACGATCAGATCGCTCCAGCAGGAGGCGCGCAGCTCAGGGGTTGCCAAACGTCCAGCATGGCCCATGATTGTTTTACGCTCACCAAAAGGCTGGACTGCGCCGGCGGAAGTTGATGGTCACAAACTTGAAGGGCTTTGGCGATCGCACCAGGTTCCACTTGCGGGCGTCAAAAAGAACCCTGCACATCTGAAGCTGCTTGAGAATTGGATGCGCAGTTATAAACCCGAAGAGTTGTTCGACAAAAACGGCGCGCTGGTTTCAGAACTCCGCGAGCTGACACCTGCCGCCAATCGTCGGATGGGGGCCAATCCCCACGCCAACGGCGGGCTTCTCAAGAAGCCTCTAAAACTTCCCGATTTTCGTAATTACGAATTCAAGGTCGAAAAGCCAGGACAGCTCGAAGCAGAGAACGCGCGGCCGTTGGGTAAGTTCCTGCGCGATGTGATGAAGTTGAACATGAATACCTTCCGCGTCTTCGGGCCGGATGAAAACACTTCCAACAAGCTGGATAACGTTTATGAAGTCAGCAAGAAATTCTGGATAGCTGAGTACTTTCCCGAGGACAACGATGGCGGCGAGTTATCTACTGACGGTCGCGTTATCGAAATGCTTAGTGAACACACCTTGGAAGGCATGTTCGAAGGGTATGTC
>DATBRN010000017.1:0-9535 GCA_036560225.1 Pyrinomonadaceae bacterium
GTAGTCGCACCGCGAAGAGGCGTCGGCTCCAACCACGTCACAGTTGTTCGTTCCTGCAAAATCGCGGGTTGCGTAATCGACCGTAGCGGCAGCAGAAACATCGCCAGAGCGCGTGACTCTGATCTGCGCACTCGCCGGGCCTTCGCTTATGACGAGACTTGATGTCTCAACCTGGAACGTCCTCGTGTCGTCAGCTTCGGGAGTGGTGGTCAGAGCCTTTCCCACGTCGATGCGGTGGTTGGGGTTTGGTCCGTCAATTCGAGCAGCTTCACGCTCGATGTGATCGACGATCTTTCTGTTTGACAATGACGGGAAGGCGGCATGCACCAAGGCAGCTTCACCGGCCACTATTGGCGCTGCCATCGATGTTCCGCTCCAGGTTCCAAACTGGCCGTTTGGAACTGTACTCAGAATCAAATCGCCCGGCGCGACGACGTTGACCCAGGATCCGCGAGTTGAAAACGCCGCCAGTGCGTCTTGTTGATTTGACGCGCTGACCGCGATCAGGCCCTTAACATCTTCCGCGGCAGGAAAATGAAGCGCCGTGTCGTGATCGTTACCTGCGGCTGCAACCACGACCAGGTTTGGATTTGCTACTGCGGGAAAACCATCTTCGCCCGGTGCTGGAACGTCGTCACAAACTCGCGCCAGTACACTGCTCAACAGTCGTGTATGCCGCAACGTTGCCAGGCTGAGGTTGATAACATCAGCTCCATCTTTAGTGTTTGGATTATTGTCAGGATCTACGGCATACCGGAGCGCTTCAGCGATCACCCAAACATTTCCTACGCCGTGTTCGTCCAACACTCTAATAGGGATGATCTTTGCCTCAGGTGCAATAAGCGCGATTAAACCAGCGACGTGAGTTCCGTGTCCCCATGGTCCGGTTTGCAAACTGCCGACCTCGCTTGGGTCATTATCGTTGTCAACAAAATCGAAGCCCGGCAATAGATGTCCGGCTAGGGCGGGATGAGTAGCATCGACTCCCGTGTCAAGCACCGCGATCTTGATCGGACCGTTGGGTCCGACACCGCGGTTTACCCGGTGCGCTGCAGATAAGTTAATCTTCTGCGGCGCCCATTGCGTTGTGTAAGTGCTGGGGTCGCCTACGCTCCAACCATTGCCTACGCTCCAGCCATTTCCGCCACCTTCGGGCGGCCTCTGCACGAAGTTAGGTTCAGCAAACACGACGCGTGCATCCACCGACAGTGCATTGACTCGCGTCGTAACAGCTGCGCCGTCCGTAATTCGTAAACGGTAGATAGGTCGTGAGCCAAACTGGTCGAGCGGGGTGGGGTCAAGCGAATACTGCGAGGCAATGGCCGGAAGATCAGTCACCGAAGCAAGCTTTACGATTACCTCTCCGGCAACGAACTCGTCGCCCTCACTCGCGCGCACGATGGTACTTTTGTGCGCACCCCAGAAGAGAGAAACGACAAGTAAGAATAGAGAGATGGAGAGAGTCGTCTTGCGAAACACTAATTATTCCTTGTCTTAATTTTCAGATTTCAGGTTTGGGTATCGAATTGCCATCGCTGCAACCGAGCCTTCATTCTCGCCCGACGCCGGGTCCGGTGATCCCGAAGCTGGATTCCTAAAAGGAAAGCCCGACTAATTCCCTAAGTCTACAGTGCCGCGGCGCTTTTACTAAATACAAGTCTTAGCGAAAATTTTTGAGAAGGTTTCTTTGTTATGAATCAATAAAACCAATCCGTTCCGATGTCGGGAAGTTCCATAAGGTTGGACTATTTGCGCCATTTTGTATGGGTGGGCACTCCGTGGCCACCCCTCGTGCGGCTCTGCCGCCGCACTGTGCGGCGGCAAAGCCGCAGTCGTAGATCCGACGACAACCAAGGTTGGTCGCGGAGGATAACGTATAAGTATTTCGGAGAGGTCCTCCCACCTCACCAGCGGCCCACCAAGACGAATGGCGACCAGAAAAACGGATGAGGCTTTGTTTTCATGACGCTTAACTGGGCGTGGCGCAACGCCGCAGCCGGAGATCCCGTCTCGCGCAAATTCTTGTAAAACGCAGTCATCAATTCCGCAGTAGCATCGTCATCAACAGTCCAGAGGCTAATCAGCAATGATGGCGAGCCCGCCGTGAAAAAGCCGCGCGCCAGACCAATCAATTCATCGCCGGGAGCCACGGCGCTGACTCCCGTTTCGCAGGCACTGAGCGTTACCAGTGCGCAATTAAGGTTCAAATCATATGTTTCCCGCACAGTCAGCCAGCCATTGCCCAGACGCAGAGACGAGAAGAGCGGATTATCAGGACGAAACTGTCCATGACACGCGAGGTGAACGACATCCGCAAACGGTGCGTGTTGTCGCAAAGCCTCTATGGTCGCATCGGCGTCCAGCAAAGCAGTCGTTTCCGGAAACAGCGGAGCGATCATCTCAATCTCGTCGCGAACGCGAGGCGTTTGATTGTCAGCTGCCCCGAGCAGCAACGACTTGCTCAAGCGGCGACGACCTCGACGCAGACACTGTTGGAGTACAAGAGCGCTGGGTGCGTAGGAAACTTCGCGGTGTTCAATCAGATAGTTACTACCATCGTGAAGGGCCTGGAAAGGAAGATAATGCAGCGCACGGTGCGGCACAATGACCAGTCGACGTTGCCCAAGTCGATCTTCAATCGGCCGCAGTAGTAGGTCATAAAGCAATTGCAGATGGCTTCGTGCGCGGCGCTCAAGATCCGGCAAGTGTCCGCGCATTCTTTGGGAGCCATAACGTAGCGCATCAATCTGGAACCGAAGCTGAGTCAAGGTAGCAGCCACTGCCGATTCACGGCCCAAATTACGTACCACGTCGATATTTTCGCCGGTAATTATGAAAGCCAACAGCTCGTCACCTACCGTCGTATACTCGACCAGGGCCGTGTCCACTCCGAGGCTGCGCTGCAAGTCGCCAATATCCAGTGATTCAACCTGGGTAAAGATTTTTTCGCTTCGATGCTCGAGCTGGCGCACGATCTGCGATGTCTGCCGTTCCCGGTCGCGGAGGGCTTCCTGCACAGTGCGGATCTCAGCATCGCTCAGTTCAGATTGAGGAGAAGGACGATTGACGCGGTTGTATAGATAGTTCAGTTCCTGGCGCAGATCTTCGAGCTGCCGCAATAGGTCCGCTTCGAATGAATCTCGAGGCCTTGTTTGCAGACGCAGGTCGCTTCCGAGGGCGTCGACCAGTGCTCGGGCGCGTGCTTTCTCAACATACCCGAAAGCTTCCCTAATTCGGCTCGCTGCGCCACTTCCCTCAAGGCAAATCCGCGCCAGCTCTGTGTAAGGAACCAACTTATCTGAAAAGAAGGCGGTGCGAAATTCTTCGCCTGGCAGTGGAGCACGCAACTTTTCAGTGACGCCGATCGCGTTCTTAAAAGCTTGTTCCGCCGACTCCGTATCACCCAGCGACAAAGCAAGCAGCCCAAGGGATGTAGAGCAGCGCTCAATTATTTGTGGCTGTTCATTGAGCGTCGCCTCGCGGAGTGTTTGTTCGAGAATTGTTTTCGCTGCACTGGTATTGCCCTGTGCGCGTTCAGCCTCGCCGCGTAACCACTGAGCGAACCATAGCTTGCGCCAACTACCAGAGCGAGCCAGTCTAGATTCGACCTGGGTTATCGTACTAACGGAAGCGGCGTAGTTGCCCTGCTGGTAGTCCAATTGTGCCTGCGTCAGCGCGACCATCGCCTCGCCAACTTCGTTTCCTTCGGCGGCATAAAGCCGGCGCGCCTCAACCAGGAGTTCGTGCGCTTCCGCGAGATGACCGAGCAATATTGCGGCGCGTCCGTTGTAGGCCAGTGCGCGCGCCTCTTCTGCGCGCATTCCCAATTCAGAAAACTGCGGTATGACTTTTTCATAGATCGCCGCGGCTTCCGGCACCAGATTCAGTTCCAGATAAGCATCCGCGATCTCCTGCTCGGCGGTTGCCGACTGATGCGGCATGCCGAGAGACGTGTAACGGCGTCGCGAGCGCTCAAGGTAATCCAGCGCCCGATCGTATCGGCCCTGAAGCAACGCAAAGCTTCCGATGTTCCCTTCAATTTCGGCCTGGGTCACCGGTACGGCAGCCAACTCAGCCTGCCGCACCGCCTGCTCATAGAGTGCTTCCGCCGACTTGAATCTGTGCAGTAGCGCGTGAGTGTTGGCGAGGCAGTTATTTATTGTTGCCAGTTGTTTCTGATCATTGACCAGAGTGAAGCGTTCGCGAGCAGAACTCTGAAACTTCTCGGCTTCGTGGTACCGATCTCTTCGAAAGCACAAATTGCCTATGTTGTGTTCTATCTTACCAGCCGAGAGCACGTCATCATGCGCGAGAAAGACTTCGCGGGCCCGCAAGCCACATTCGATCGCTTCGTCGTAACGACCGAGCAGTGCCAGCGCGATCAATTTACTTACCTGCGTTTCACTTGCGGTTTTGAGCTTGTTCAGGGCCAGAAACTGTGCGTTAGATTCACCGAGCTTCTCGATAGCGCGTTCCAATTGGCCCTTGACCAGCGCTTCCAGACCTGCGCCCCAGGCTCGTAACGCTGCTACTTCGGAATCGGAATTGAATTGAGAAAGGAGATCCAGTGCTTCCGCTGCAGCAAGCGCGCGCGGGGGTTGACTACTCCAGCCAGCCAGGCAAATGTCTTTCAGAATATAAGCAAGTTCAACGTTAGCGAGGGCAGAGTTCTCCCGCAGCAATGCTTCGCGTTTCGCATTGCTCGCCTCGACGAGAAGCGCCGCCAACTCTGCATGCTTCATTCTGTTCCTATGTTCTAAGTCCTGAGTTCCAGTTGAGGAATTTCTACCTCCGCGTTTCCCAGTCGCAAACGCACCCGATACCGGCCCGCTGGAATCGGCCGCAGTGTAAATTCACATAGCTCGTTGAAGTCGGCCGTTACGAATTCACCTTCTCCCTCAATCTCGATGTGCCCCCCAACACAATCTTCACCCAGGACCTGTCCAGCGACGATCCAGTTTTCTTCTTCAGGCGTTATCCGGAGATCAATATCATTCTCTTCAGCTGAATAGAGCAACTGTCGCGATGCCGCCTGACCGGAACGAACACCAAACGCGGGCGCGAGATTTGAATAACTGTCAAAACTCAAAGTGGCAACAATGCGTTTCAGAAGCGACAACTCGCCGGAATCTTTGCGTCCGGTACTGAAAATGTTTAACGCGTAGGCGAGCACATCACGCGGTGCGTCAATCGCATTATCGGTTCTCATCAATTCCAGGATTTGTGCCACACGCGTCATCTGTTGAGCGCAAACTGAGCAGTTGGAGAGGTGTGCCATTGCCACTGTCCTTTCGTCCGCAGAGACGCGGTTTTCGGCCAAATCGGTTAATGTCGCGAAGGGAATGTGTTGGGAGTTACTCTTCATATTTCTGCCTGGGAGCTCACAGTTGTAATCCTGATGTCACCTTTCACCCATCCGAACAGTGCGACCCCGCCACCACAAAATACATTTGCCCTATTGTTTATCCAACAAATGAAGCATCTTTCCCAGACAGCGAGCCCGCGTCGGACCGATGCTGCCTGCGGAAATCCCTAGTGCCTCCGCTATTTCTGAGTACGCCGGCTTTTCCGCCTGATAAAAGAGCATTATCAAGAGTTTTCGGCAGCGCTCGTCCAGCGCATTAAGAGCGATGCGAAGGCGATGCTGCTCCTCGAGTTTCAGCAATGCTTCATCAGGCAATGGGGAATCGTCCGGAATCTTTGCGAGTTCTTCGCCGGGGGCAGCGTCATCTTCCGCGTTGTGCAACTGGTCCGTCAACCGGTCTTTAGAGATCATCCGCCAAGTCTTACGCTTCGCGGTAGTCACCAGCCACGCTTGCAAGCGATCAGGCTCGTCGATGTCATTAAGCTTTTGAAAAAGCGTGGTGAAGACTTCCTGAAAAACCTCGGCAGCCTGGTCATCATCAAGGCCAGCACGCCGCGGAATCGCATAGATCAGCCGCTGATAGCGGTTGACCAACGCCTCCCACGCAGCTTCGTCGCCTCGGCGGCAGGACAACAGCAACTGCTTGTCAGTAGATTCCATCTGCAAGAAACCCGTAGGCCTGACTGCAACCGAGGATAGAGTTGATAGCCCAACTTGTCTAGCGTCTTATCCTGCAATGACTAACGCGAATTCTTACGTTGCCGTCGCGTTGGCAGTGACCGAACTACCCGCAACCACAAATCAAAACCTTGCATCGCCACTGGAGATCTCACTGATGTATTTAGTCTTGGTTCAACTGCACTGTCACATTGAGTCGCTTCAGGCATTCTGCTTCCGCACAGTTGCGGAGTGCCGTTCGACTCATTTCCGTCACTGTGTCCGAGTTGAGATGTCAGGTCCTGCAAGTTGGGGAGACATTGAAGAATCTGATGTTGAAACTCGGATTTGATCTAACCGTCGCGAAAGGAGAGAGTCGCGGTGGTTCTGGCTCGCATCATCGGCCTGAGGCGACCACGATGCGGGCCAGTCTTTTGCCTCAGCGTGGGTGCTTGGGAGCGGCCTAAGGGATGGTCACTTCAGAGCGTCAGTAGCTCATTGCTGATTATCGTCGCCAATTTTTTTGCGCGCTATTTTCCCCGGCATGTCTCAACACCGTTGCGCTCGTAACAGTGTTGCCAAACTTTTCGAAGATTTCCTGGAGAACAAAATGAAAAACAAAAATTCCGTGCGGAAGAAAGCACTCTGCTTTCCACTCTTACGAAATATTTCACTTGCGCTCATCGTGGCCGTTTCCGTTCTCGCGATTTCGTTGATCACGGTCAGCGCCGATCATGGTGGTTCAGACGTGGTAACCAAGATTGAAGCAAACCTGGCAGGGGCCGCAATTAATGGTCTGGTTCCGAGAGGTGAGGCCGAGGCCAAAACCTTTGTTGACGGAAACCGTGAATTTGAAGTCGAAGTCACTAACGTTAACCGGCCCGACGGCACAGTCCTGAATGTCCTTGTCGATGGTGTTCAGGTGGGCACACTGCGGCTCATTGGTCTGGCGGGCGAATTTGAGGTAGAGACAGAAGATGGTCAATCAGTGCCGCAGATCAACTCGCGCACGCGCATCGTTGTCGCCGATGGTGCAGGCAATACCATTGTCGCGGGATCGTTTTCTGACATTTCACCGACTCCAACCCCGACGCCTACGCCTACACCTGGCGTGACTCCCACCCCGACACCAACTCCAACGCCAACTCCAGATCCGAACGGCGAGATAAGACTTGAATCGCGACTTGCCGGCGCCGCTATTAACGGACTTCTTCCCAAGGGTGAGGCCAAGTTTCGCTCACGTCCAGATGGGCGACGGCGGCTTAAGGTTGAAGTCGAGAAGGTCAATCTACCGCCAGGAACGGTACTAAACGTCCTTGTTGATAACACGAACATCGGACAGATCACCCTCAGCTCATTCCTCGAAGGCGAGTTGGAGTTGGAGAGCGAGCACGGCCTGATAGTTCCAAACGTTACAACCACCTCGACGGTGGTCGTCACGGACGCGCAGGGGAATACCATCCTGAGCGGAACCTTCAATACAACCAGAAGACCGATTGAGGGTAATGATATTGACGACAGTCGCTACTTTGTGGAACAGCACTATCGCGACTTTCTTGACCGCGAGGCTGATGATAGTGGGCTGGACTTCTGGGAGCACCAAATAACCGATTGCGGCGACGATTCCGGCTGTCATGAACGTGCCAGGATTAACACTTCGGGGGCCTTCTTCTTATCGATAGAGTTTCAGGACACAGGCTATCTGCTCTATCGTTTCAACAAAGCCTCGTTTGGCAGCATGCCGCGACGCAATGACTTCCTCATTGAAATGCAGGCTATCGCACGGGGCGTTGTGGTGGGCCAGAGTGGCTGGCAGCAGAAGTTAGAGGACAACAAACGGGAAGCAGCCGAGCGCTGGGCCAATCGTGCTGACTTCCACTCTCGCTTTGACAGCAGGTCTAACAGCCAGTTTGTTGATGATCTCTTTGCAAATGCGCGAGTCACTCCCGATCAGCAGGAACGACAGCAGCTGATTAGCGGGCTCGACGCCGCGCTTGAGACCCGCGGGTCTGTGTTACGCAAAGTAGCGGAGAATGCGGAGCTAAGTCGCAAGGAAAAGAACCCGGCCTTTGTGCTTATGCAATACTTTGGTTATCTACACCGCAACCCCGATGAAGGGCCTGATCATGATTTGAGTGGGTTTAACTTCTGGCTACGTAAGCTCGATGATAACGGCGGCGACTTCCACAAGGCTGAAATGGTCAAAGCCTTTCTGGTAGCCGGCGAATACCGTGACCGTTTCGACTGGTAGCCCTAAAAACAAGGATGAAGGATGAAGGATGAAGGTCAAGGAATTAGCAACATCTTTCGTCCTTCATCTTTCGTCCTTCATCTTTCGTCCTTCATCTTTTATCCTTCATCTTCATCCCTCATCCCTCATCCTTCATCCTTCCGCCTTCATCCTTCCTAAACGTGTGTAGCCACGGGACCTCAAGCGTGTCAGCCTCACTCGCACCTTTCACTCAACAGTGGTAACGCGCCCTGAGGCTGTGAATCATCACATCGTCTATTTACCGGCACTGTGAATAATCCGAGCCAGGAACCGGAAAGAGACACTTCAATACAAGTTCCTCTCTTCCGTTCCGGTTCAGACCACCGTTTGCAGTGGAGCCGGTAATGTCAAGACACCCGACAGCAAGAGCCTCTTCAAGTGGGATTCAAGCACTCTTCCGGTCGCGATTTGTCCTCACCCGCAAGTCGCTCATGGTCTTGGCTGTCTTGACTCTAATTGTTTCCGGCATCGGGCTTTGGCGAATCTACGATCGGGTCCAACGCCGGCTTGAAGAAGAACGCGCCCTGCTCGCAAGGCAGAACGTCGTTCCCTTCGAGAGAAAACTTTATCCCCCTTTAGCCAGCAAAGAACTAACGATCTGGCAAGGGTTCAGAGACAGCAGAGCAATAGCTAGATTCAAAGACTCATATTTCGTAGCCACAGATGGCGGGCTTGTTGAGTTTGCCCCTTCGGGAGATCTCTTACGACATTACAGCGTTCTTGACGGGTTGCCGGAGAGCGATTTGCTGAGTCTTGCCTCGTTTGGCTCGAAGCTTTTCATCGGCACCCGAACTCAAGGCCTGGTCGCGTTCGATGGTGAACGTTTTGAAAGCTATCGATGGACGGATCGTATGCCACAGGCAATCACGGTTCTTCTCGAAGACGCAAACCGCTTGCTGATCGGCACAATGGCCGGAGGTTTGATCCAATTTGATGGGCGGCAGTTTACCGAGATCAAAGCTGGCCCAGATCACAACCGGCTAATCGGGGTCAATTATCTCTTGAAGAAGAACGAGCGCCTCTTCGTTGGTACCTTTGCCGGCGGTCTGTGGATTGAACAAGGCGCCCGCTGGTCCCACTACACAGTCCCGGATGGCCTACTTTCAAATCGCGTGGTTGGCGTAGTCGCCAATCGTGAAAACGTCTTCATTGCGTCCGACTATGGGTTGACGGTCGCTCCATTCTCCAGTCTTTCTTCGCAGACAGACCAAACATTGGCGAAAACTTTTCGTCCGGTAGCC
>DATBRN010000018.1:0-18720 GCA_036560225.1 Pyrinomonadaceae bacterium
CGCCTTAAATGTTTGTTAACCTGGTTGAGGTTGTTAGGAGGGTTTTGGAGTGATTGGCGAAGCTAGGCTGCACTCAAACATCAGCAGCGAAGCGGTAGCGACCGGCCGAAGACTCAACATCAGTACCGGAAGCGGTAGCGACCGGCCGAACATTCAATTTGTTATCATCACTGACCCTCCGCGACCGCGATCATACCCTTATTGAAATATATGAGAGAGAGCAACCAGAAATGGTACATACATGTTGAGTCTTGGGCCGGTCGCTACCGCTTCGCTGCTGATGTTTGAGTGCAGCCTAGCTTCGCCAATCACTCCAAAACCCTCCTAACAACCTCAACCAGGTTAACAAACATTTAAGGCGCAATTCACAGCACCTTAACCTCATCCCCCTAGAGTCAGTCTTTGCAACTCAACGACTATTTCAATCAACTTCAAACCGATTTGCGCTCTTCATTTGAAAGACGTGAACTATTTCTACGTCGAGCCCGCCGCACTAATTTCAATTTCGAGGAGAATTGTTATGTATAGAAGCGTCCCCCAGAAGCTTGGCCGGATTTCGCTATGCGCCATTGCTCTCACAGTGCTTTTCGTTTTTCCGTTTCCCGCAAATGCGCAGACCGATCAGGGTCGCATCCTGGGCACGGTAACAGACTCCAACGGCGCACTCGTACCCGGTGCCACCGTGGTGGTGAAGAATGAACGAACTGGTGAGGAGCGGACAGCGACAACCAATGAGGCTGGCTACTTCATAGTGTCGGCGCTGCGCCCGTCAAGTTATGCGGTAACAGTTAGCGCTAAGGACCTGTCGGCGAAGACGACTAACATTCAGGTGTTGGTCGGTCAGGAAGTGAACCTTCCAATTACCGTTCAGCCCACTGGCGTTGAAGCGAGAGTTGATATCATCGGTGGTGGTGAAACAGCACTGGATACGAGCTCGGCTAGCATGGGTGCCAATGTTAATCCGCGCGAAGTCGAGGCGTTGCCGTTGAACGGTCGCCAGCTATCGCAACTCTATTTACAAGCGCCGGGCTCGGTGAACAGCGGCTCCGGCACGTATGGTGACATTCGCTTTAATGGCCGCGCCGTAGAGCAGAACATCATACGTTACGACGGTATCGAAGGAACGGCCATCATTGACGCTTCGCCAGGCAACCTCAACGGTGAGGTCCCTTCACCCTTCCGTCTGCAATCCAGCCTCGAGAATGTCCAGGAGTTTCGCGTTGAGTCGTCTAGCTTCCCCGCGGAATTTGGAACCGGCACAGGCGGGCAGATTAGCGTGATCACTAAGTCAGGCGGAAACAACTTTCATGGTTCGGTTTTCGAGTATCTTCGAAACGACGCCCTGGATGCTGCAAACTTTTTTGACAACGTGGTGGGACAAAAGAGTCCGCTTCGATTGAATCAGTTTGGCGGCTCAATCGGTGGCCCTATTAGAAAGGAAAAAACTTTCTTCTTCTTCAGCTATGAGGGATATCGCCTACGTGCTGGTCTAAACACAATCGAAGCAGTGCCTGGCGATCAATCGCGAATCTGCGCGCCTGCCCCGAACGGTGTTCCCTGCGTGGAAGCAAGCGGCGCGGCCTCGCGTACACTCCTGCTGCTTCCAGCTTTTCGTGATCCATCGGCGACAATCATCTCAAGAGGCAGCGGTACCAATCTGTTCGACGTTGCTCAGGTCCAGGCGAGCGCCGCCGTGAACGAGAACGCTTTCGCTTTTCGCCTGGATCACAAGATTAGCGACAAGCATTCTATGTACTTCCGCTTCTTCCGCGATCAGGGTACCAACAATCAACCGGAGGGCGTTTCCGGGCGACGCGTGAACTTTCAGGACGTGCCACAGAACGGTGTCATAGCTTTGCAGTCACTGTTGTCTCCGACCGTGCTCAACGAGTTCAAGTTTGGTTACAACTCGGTCTGGACTCGAACGAATGGCATCGCGCGTTCTGTGCCTGGGGTGGACTTATCGGCGGCGGCCATTAATATTTCAGGCAATACCGCCAACTTCGCAATTCCTGGTCAGGGTACTGCGGCGGGGACCTCGAATCCCGGTGGCTTGATCCGTGCCAACAGCGCGACGAACGGACGTGGCCAACCCTACACGGTCTACTCGTTGTCAGCTATCGACAACCTAAGTTGGACCAGGGGAAGCCACAACTACAAGTTTGGCATCGAGATTCGGCCGAATCGCATTTATACCGACCGGCAGGGCGGCACAACTTTTGTTTTCAACAGTCTCACTGACTTTCTGGCGAACCGAGCTGCCTCAATTCAGTATTTGGGCGACCTGAGCGATCCAAGTCCCTTCAACGGTGGGCTTACCGGCCAGCGTCTAGCGAAGAGTACGTACTATATCGGCTACGGACAGGACGAGTGGAAGATACGACCTAATTTGACCTTGAATTATGGACTGCGCTATGAGTACTACACACCTCTGCGCGACTCCAGAAACGGTCAAGTGTTCTTTGACGCAACAAATGGAGTCATCAAGCCGTCGACGCCTGATCAGAATCCCTTAAAGGGCAAAAAAAATAACTTTGGTCCGCGTCTAGCACTTACATGGTCTCCTGGAAGTGGAAACACCGTATTGCGCGGCGGCTTCGGCGTATATTTCGGTGTGGGCCAGGTTGAGGACCAGATTCAGCCGATTGAGAGCGACCGCATCTCCTCGACCGTCTCGAACTCGGCTTTCGATCCGAACATAGCCGGCTTTGTCCAGAGTGTTCGGGCGAATTTCATTGCCAATCCGAGTAACCGCGTCTATCAGCCCCGCGCTTACGCGGCAGAATATAGAATACCGGAGAAGGTTTACACCTACACGGCATCGTTGCAGCAGAAGTTGCCCTACGATTTAGTAGGTACAGTTGCTTATGTAGGAAGCCAGGGTCGCAACCTTTTCCTACGCGGCCTTTCTAACACCCTTCGCGACGGCAATGCGACGATCGTCAATGGTCAGCCCTTGCCTGGCAACGCTGGAGTCGTGAATCGTATCGACCCGGTAACCGGTCGGGTGATCGGCGTTACCTCGGTGCGCGTCTTCGATATCATCAACCAGGCAGCCCTCTGCGGCGCCTCAGCCTCGAATGCAATCTGTAAGCCCTTTGCCGAGATAGATACAAAAACCAGCGGTGGCACCGATAGTTATAATGCGCTACAAATGGCGTTGACGCGGCGGTTTAATACCGGTGTGACGCTGAATGCTCAGTACACCTTCTCCAGGAGCTTCGGTATGACCTCAGGCTCTAACGAAGCAAGAACCGCAGCGGCGCCTGTCGGGGGTACGCCACGTCCGAGTGGAGATCAAAACAACTACGACTACGATATCGGCTACAACAGTTTTGATGTCCGGCATACGATGAACCTTAGCGCCGTTTATGATTTGCCAATCGGCAAGGGCAAACGGTTTGACTGGGGTGGTGCGGGTAATGCGATCTTCGGAGGTTGGGAGGTCGGCACGATCTTCAACGGGCGATCAGGCTTACCGATCGACATTACCATCACAAGACCAGAGGTCGCAGCGATCTGCGCCGCACCCGGCGGCTGCACGGTGAATACAAGTGCGACGGCAACGACAGTCGTACCGCAAGGTTTCACGGTCCAGTTGCCATCTATTAGTGCAACGCAGGCGTTGCCGACAGGATTCACGGCCGTTGTTAACGCGCCGGGCGGTGGCGCATCCCGACAGACACGGCGACCGGACCTGCTTTCCGGCGTCAGTCCTTACTTAAACAATGACCGTAACTTTCTTAACCCTGCTGCATTCGCGATTCCATTGGCGGGGACCTTCGGAAATCTTCCGCGCAACGCGCTGAAGGGACCAAACTTCAGACAGTTCGATCTCATTTTCAACAAGCGTTTCAAGTTTTCGGAAATGACGAATATCGAGTTCCGCACGGAGGTTTTTAATGTCTTCAATCACCCAAACTTCGCGAATCCTGCCTCAACGCTAAACGTGGGGCTGCCAACCCTGACGTTCAATACCACCGCTAATGCTTTCGTCCTTGGTTCAGGGCTTCAGCCGGGCCAAGCCTTTACGCAAAGCGCGGCGGGAACCACGTTCGGGTTGTTACGGCAAACAGTTGAGCGCGCAGTTGGCTTGGGAACGAATCGGCAAATTCAGTTTGCCCTGCGACTGAACTTCTAATTTGTTCGGATGGTTTTGGTTCCAGGATTAGCTATGTCAACAACAGAGATGTCACTTACTGAACAGAAGGGTTTGCAATCGTTAGCAGGTGACGTATACGACGACGGATATCTGCGTATAGAGCACAAGAACTACTACGTTGCCTGCGGTGGCCGGGCGTTGAAGCTGCCGCGCACCGAGTTTTTAATCCTGTCGCGCCTGGCTCGGTCCCCGGAGCGAATCGTTACTGCGGCCGAGCTCTGGCAATATGCCTGGGGCACCGACAAGCCCGTAAACATGGAGAGTCTGCACGTCTATATTTACCGGCTCCGAAACAAGCTTACATCTAGCAGAGTCAGCATCGATACGATGGTCAACGTCGGCTATCGCCTCCTGCTGGAGAGTTCTCCAAAAAGCTTGTAATTCGAACTGCCGACCCTCGGTAGGCCCCAGAGTTTACCTAGAGTTCAGACGTCGTTCAGATAGATGTAACACCCTGCGCCTAAATTCCTAGTTGGAAAATCAAACATCTTTGGAGAAATCTAATGCTCTCTCTGTGGAACTCCCCGCGAATTACTGCTGTCTTTCTGCTCGTATCGTTTGCTCTGTTCGGATTGGCCTGTAAGGGCACTAGTGGACCGGCCAGTGGTGGTGGTGCGATCAGCCTTACAGGCGCGGGCGCAACTTTTCCAAATCCGCTTTATCAAAAGTGGCTCAGCGAGTATGGCAAGATCCATCCGAACGTTCGCATCGACTATCAGTCGATTGGTTCTGGGGGCGGTATCAAGCAGATTCAGGAGCAGACTATAGACTTCGGCGCTTCTGACGCACCGATGACCGACGCAGATCTAAAGTCAGCTCCTGGCGAGATCGTGCACATTCCAACCGTTCTAGGTGCTGTTGTTGTCACCTACAACGTCGGTTCAGTTACGAAGCCGCTTCAACTCTCGCCGGAAGTCATTGCTGACATCTTCCTCGGCAAGATCAAAAAGTGGGACGATCAAAAGCTCAAGCAGGACAACCCAGGCGTGACGTTGCCCGCGGGTGACATAACTGTGGTCCATCGTGCTGATAGCAGCGGCACGTCATTCGTCTTCACTGACTATCTTTCGAAAGTGAGTCCGGAATGGAAGACGTCGGTCGGCGCGGACAAGGCGCCAAAATGGCCGGTTGGCCAGGGCGGCAAGGGCAACGAGGGCGTGACCGGACAGATCAAGCAACAGCCAAATACGATTGGTTATGTCGAGCTGGCCTACGCAGTTCAGAACAAGCTCCCGTCGGCATTGATTAAGAATGCCAGCGGCAAGTTTGTTGAACCGTCCATTGATGCGGTTGTTGCTGCCGCCGCTGCTGGTTCAGCGCAAACACCTGATGATCTCCGAGTTTCGATCACGAATGGAGCCGGCGAAAACGCTTATCCGAGATCGAGTTATACCTACATTCGTGCCTACAAGAATCAGAAGAACGTCGACAAAGGAAAGGCACTAGTTGATTTTCTCTGGTGGGGGATTCACGACGGCGAACAGTTTGCTAAGGCCTTGCAATATGGCCCGTTGCCGAAGGAAATAGTTACGCGCGCGGAGGCTAAGATCAATTCAATCACCTCGGCCGGCCAGCCACTAAGATGAGATTGCAGTCTTCATGATATCAGAGGCCAAACGCGAGACTCCTTTCTGGAAGTGGCGACTCGCACTATCACAAACTGGCAATACTGGTGACGCAATATTTCGCTTTCTGCTGTTAGCCGCTGCAACGGCGATGCTGGTGATCGTAGGTTCGATGATCCTGGCACTGGCGGCCAGGTCCATGCCATCAATCCGGCAGTTTGGCTTCGGGTTCATAGCAGGCCGGGAATGGAATCCAGTCAAAAGTGAGTTCGGGGCGCTGCCGTTCATCTACGGCACAGTAGTCTCATCACTGCTCGCACTGTTGATTAGTGTGCCGTTGTCTTTGGGCATTGCCATATTCCTGGTTGAACAGGCGCCCCGGCAACTCTCTCGGCCCATCACATTCCTCGTGGAACTCCTGGCCGCGATTCCCTCGGTTGTCTACGGACTCTGGGGGATTTTTGTGCTGGCGCCGTTTTTGCGCGTTCACATTGAACCGCCCCTTCAGCGCTGGTTCGGCTGGCTGCCGATCTTTAAAGGGCCGATCACCGGAATCGGTATGATTACCGCCGGCATCATTCTGGCCATTATGGTCACGCCAATCATCTCGGCCGTCGTCCGTGATGTCCTGGCAGCAGTTCCGAGTTCACAGCGCGAAGCTGCACTCGCATTGGGTGCGACGAAATGGGAAACAACGCGAGTGGTTTTGGTAAACGGCGCGCCGGGGATAGCCGGCGCGGTAATTCTAGGCCTGGGTCGCGCCATCGGCGAGACGATGGCTGTGACTATGGTTATCGGCAACCGAGTGCACATCAGCGCGTCGCTTTTTGATTCGTCCTACACAATCGCATCGGCAATCGCCAACGAGTTTACGGAAGCTACGCAGGACCTCTATCTCAGCGCCCTGGTTGAACTGGGACTTATTTTGTTTTTAGTGACTTTCGTGGTTAACGCGATTGCGCGCATTTTGGTGTGGAATGTGACGCGGAAAACTGGTGGCGCCGGCGCCGCAGCCTGATGTATCGATGTTCGATAAACTTTAGTTTGTCGCGGCGCCACGACAAGCTCAAGAAGCTCTGAAACAAGTGCTTTAGACGCGTAGCGTCGGTGTGAATTTAGCCTGGCCTTTCAAGGCCGGGGAAGTGTGAAAAAGATTTTCGTCGCGTAGCGACGCTTGAAACTAGAAGCCAGAATCAGTCGTCGCTACGCGACGCGGCAGCTGCCATTAGATCCCGGCCTTGAAAGGCCGGGCTAAACTCATACCGACGCTACGCGTCGAAGACCTACGTAGACCCGATGAGAAAAGTTGACCGAATACGACGTACGACCAGCGCAACCATGACTACGCTCACGGCATTATGCACCGTGGTGGCAGTCGGTATTCTGCTGATCATTCTGGTCTATATTGCCTTGCAGGGCATCGGTTCGCTTAACGTGCAGTTTCTCATTGACAGTCCCAAACCCGTTGGCGAAGGCGGCGGTATTGGCAATGCGATTCTGGGAACTCTGGTTTTGCTGGCGCTCTCGTCTGCCATTGGCTTGCCGTTTGGAATTGCAGTCGGAGTTTACCTTTCCGAGTTTGGCACGGGACGTTTTGGAAGCCTGGTTCGATTTCTGGTTGACACGCTGACAGGAATTCCGTCGATCGTTACCGGCGTCTTCGTCTATACCATCGTTGTGGTGCCGTCGAAACATTTCTCAGCGCTGGCGGGAGCCATTGCGCTCGCCTTAATCATGGTGCCGATTGTGGCCCGCACCACCGAAGAGATGATCAAACTTGTTCCCCAAAGCTTGCGTGAAGGTGCGCTCGCTCTCGGCGCGCCGCAATGGCGCGTGACACTCGGGGTCGTTATTCCGGCGGCGGCTTCGGGAATCGCGACCGGCGCGATGCTGGCTATCGCGCGTATTTCTGGAGAAACGGCCCCCCTGTTGTTTACGGCATTCGGTAGTCGTTTTTTCAATTACTACCTCGATGAGCCGATTGCTTCGCTGACCGTGCAAATCTATAACTACGCGATTTCGCCTTACGACGAGTGGCACGCGCAGGCCTGGGCTGCAACCCTTGTTCTGATGACTATGATTTTGTCGATCAATATTGTGGTGCGCATTCTTACGCGCAAGAAATTCTGAGATCTCAGATCTGAGATCTGAGATTTAAAAATTCCGAAAATGTCGATAACTGCGCCAACAATCACAACCGAAGTCAGGACCCCCAAGCGACATCCAGATACGCGGGCGGAGGGCACGACGAAGATCGCGGTGCGCCGCCTAAACTTTTACTATGGCAAGGTACAGGCCTTACACGACGTTTCGCTTGAGATTCCGGAACGGATCGTGATGGCCTTCATCGGTCCCTCCGGCTGCGGCAAGTCAACCTTCCTGCGCACACTTAATCGCATGAATGACGTGATTCCAGCAACACGCGTCGAAGGCGAAATCGAGATTGACGGGATCGATATATATCGGCCGGGAACCGATGTCGTCGAATTGCGGCGGAAGGTGGGGATGGTATTTCAGAAGTCGAATCCGTTTCCGAAGTCGATCTTTGATAACGTTGCCTATGGCTTGAGGATTAATCGCTTGACAGCGAACAAGGCCGAACTCGAGGGGCGGGTAGAGCAGGCACTGCGGGATGCGGCACTCTGGAGTGAAGTCAAAGACCGTCTGAAGACTTCCGCCTTGAGTCTCTCCGGCGGACAGCAGCAGCGTCTTTGCATCGCGCGAGCGCTGGCCATCAGGCCTGAGGTAGTATTGATGGACGAACCGGCATCGGCGCTCGATCCAATCGCGACTTCCAAGATCGAAGAGTTGATAGTAGATCTGAAGCGACAATACACAATCGTGATTGTGACCCACAACATGCAGCAAGCGGCACGCGTTTCCGATACGACAGCGTTCTTTCTGTTGGGTAAACTGATTGAGGTCAACGCAACTGAAAAGATGTTTACTAATCCCAATGAGAAGACGACAGAGGATTACATAACCGGACGGTTTGGATAAGAAGACGGTCTTTGTACTTAAAAATAGGTTATGGATTATCACAGACATCTTGATGACGAACTCGACTCCCTCCGTGACCGCGTCTTGCTGCTCGGTGGAGAAGCAGAAGCTGCCCTCGAGCGGGCAATGACGGCGTTGACGGAGCGCGACAGTGACCTCGCCCGCCAAGTGCTCGAGCAGGATGATCAAATTGATCGACTCGAAGTTGAGATTGATCGTCAGTGCATTGACATCATCGCCCTACGGCAACCAGCCGCGCGCGACCTTCGTTTTGTCATTTCGGTGGCGAAGATGGCGCCTGTACTCGAGCGCATTGCCGATCACGCCGCCAACATTGCCCGCGTGGCCCTCGATCTCAACAACGAACCGGAGTTGAAGTCAGTTTTTGATCTGAAGCAAATGTCGGAACATGCGCTGAGTATGTTGCGAGCAGCGCTGGATGCTTTCACTACGAACGACCCCGCGGCGGCCCGTGAAATTATCAAGAGCGACAGCGAGATTAACGATCTCTACAACCACATTTTTCATCGCTTGATTGAAATGATGGTGACCGAACCGACCACCGCGACGAGAGATGCGCGACTGCTTTTCGTAGCTAAACACCTGGAGCGGATTGGCGATTACGTAACAGACATATGCGAGTTGACCGTCTACATGGCGGAGGCTGCATTTATCAAACATTTTAAGTAGGCGTTCGGTTAGAAGAAGCTCTGAGTGAGGTGAAAGAGAAAGAAATTTTCCATTTATCATTTGTCATTTGTCATTTTCCATCGAAGGCGGCAGGAACGAAGAAGTTGTGGACTCTTCCAAATGACAAATGAAAAATGTGATATGACAAATGGAAAATCTTCGGCTTGCCAGGGAAATTAAGAGGCCTTCAAGAAATATCGGACAGGCAGGGGTGCCTGTGACAACTAACATGCAGCGACCAGTTCTCATAATCGAAGATGACGCCGATATCTCTGAGAGTTTGAAATATAACTTCGAGCGCGAGGGCCTGGTCGCCATCACAGCCTCGACTGGCGAGGCGGGACTGGCCGCTGCTCTTAACGAACGCGAGCCGCCATCTCTGATAATTCTCGACCTTATGTTGCCGGGAATGAGCGGCACTGAACTGTGCCGCCGCCTTAGAAGAGAACCCGCTACCCGGCGTACACCCATCATCATGCTAACCGCCAAGGCGTCGGAATCGGATCGCGTGGCGGGTTTGGACCTTGGCGCCGACGACTACATCACCAAGCCCTTCTCCGTGAGAGAACTGCTGGCGCGAGTGCGTGCGGTCATGCGACGCATGGACGAGACGAGCGGGAAGACATACGAGGACGATCACCTGCTAATCGACTTTGACGACATACGGGTTGTCTGCGATGGCGCTAAGGTGAAGCTCACCAACAAAGAGTTCAGCCTGCTGTCAGTGCTGGCGAAGAGCGCCGACCGAGTCATCACTCGCCAGCAGTTGCTGGACAGCGTTTGGGGCTACAGCTATTACGGTGACGCGCGCACGCTCGATGTTCATATCCGCAGACTGAGACAAAAGCTTGGTGAATGCGGTGATTGCATTGAAACGGTGGTTGGCGTCGGCTATCGTTTCGTCGGTTGCCCCCGAGCTGCGTAGAAGGATGTGGACTTTGGGTAGACGTGCTCCGCCAAAGTCATCGAGTGTGAATTTGGAGACGTAGAAGGTCTTTAGCCCGCGATAGCGGGCGCTAGCTGTAGCAACGACAATAGAAGACTAACATGCGGGCAAGATTCAGTGTTCTGTCACCCGCTATCGCGGGCTTAAGGCGAAACAGCTGTGTTGAAGCGTAATTTTTATCTGGTTGCTGCCGGTGCTGTTTCTCTGGCCGTTGTTCTGCTTCTGCCATCCGTTACCGCGCGGGCGGTCGTTGCAACTCTTCTCTTGCTCCTCGCCGTAGTATTGTTCGTTAGGGCATCCGTAAACAAAACTCAATCAAATCGACTACCAACATCGCGCGCCGGCTCAAACCCTGACGACGATGAATCTTCACAGGAAACTTTCGCGCTGGGGAAATTGTTTGAGGCAACCATGAGCGGAATGCGCGAAGGTCTGCTGGTCGTTGATAAGGACATGCGGGTTGTAGCTTCAAACAAGGTCGCGCACCGCTTGTTTAATCTTTCTCAGGGGAGACTCGACTCCCAGCGCCTGACAGAATTGACTCGTAACCCCGCGGTCTACAGTGCTTTCCTGGATGCTCTCAAGGGAGTCGAACGCAGTGGAGTGAAGATCGAAACGCATGGTCCAGAGCGGCTGGTTTTCGATTTGCGCGTTGTCCCGCTGAGCAACGCCAACGGCCGGGCGTCGGCAACTGGGCGGCGTGCGCGCGCCGCCCAGGGTGCACTCGGCGTCTTCATTGATATAACGCGCATTGAACGACTCGAGCATGTCCGCCAGCAGTTTCTTTCCAATGTCTCGCACGAGTTGCGCACTCCGTTAACTGCGATTCTGGCTTTCATCGAGACACTGGAGGCGGGAGCGATCGATGATCAGGAGGCGAGCCAGCGATTCCTCTCGATCATTCGCCGCAACGCCACGCGTATGCAGGACCTCATCGATGACATTCTTGAACTGAGCGCCATTGAAGCCGGCAACGTGCAGGTCAAGGCCGAACAGGTTGAGCTTTCACCCATTGTGACTGACGTGATCGCTTCGCTGGCAAGCAAAGCTTCGGCGGAAGGAATAATGCTAAACAACGCCATCGCTCCCGAAGCTATGGTCTACGCGGACGCACGTCGACTCGAACAAATGTTGACGAACCTCGTAGAGAACGGGATTAAGTTCAATCGCCCAAACGGACAGGTGACGATCAGGTTTGAAAGGGGTAGGGGCGAAAGAGAATCCGCCGTGCGTGACAGGGTCATCGTTGAAGACACTGGCGAAGGAATTCCCGCACAGCATCTTGAGCGGCTCTTTGAAAGATTCTATCGAGTGGATCGCGCCCGTTCGCGAGATATGGGTGGCACTGGATTAGGCCTCGCCATTGTGAAGCATCTAGCGCTCGCCCATGGCGGTGAAGTCTCAGTAACGTCAGAGTTGGGCAAAGGCAGCACCTTCACCATCGAGCTGCCCCAACCAGCCCGCTAGATGCAGTCCGCTCGGTTCAACGAGTCATCCCTTTACCGTTTAGACTAGGACACTTGTGTCCCGGCGCGCGGAGGCGGACAAGTCCGCTTTCTAAACGGACGCTGGAATATGTAACTGCTACATAGAGCCATGATCTCTAAAACGTTATTTTCACATCAACGCTTATGTCAGAGTCTTCAGTGGTGATGTAATCACTTAGATTCATGAGCTCAGTGACAAGCGTTGAGCGAGGTACTTCGGTGTGGCTCTCTTTGTTGCCATGCTTTCCCTTCATTGTTGAAACCATGGTCTGTAGCCGGCCTCGCTTTTTTGCGTCAGTGTTTTTGGTGGCGAAGTTGTTCCAAAGCGTTTTAGGTGTCGCATTACGACTTCCGTGATGACCCACCTTATAGAAACAAACGTCTTTGAGAATCTTTAAATTGGCATCCTTGTCCAGGTGAAGCGCGTACTCCCAATTCTCGATCTGAGCATCGCCTGGAAAAAGCAGCTTCTTCCCACCAACTTCCATGAGGAGAATTACACTCGTGTTGTTCAAGCACTTATCGAGAATGCGTACGAGGCGAAGCATTTGATCGCCCCGAAGCGCCCGCAACTGGCGGATGAACCAGCGATTGTGTGTCGGAACAAAGTCCTGAAACACATCGGCATCAGGAAATAGTCTTGAATTGCCTGATGTGAACCCCCCGATCAGATCGGCAGTTGCGGCTTGCAAGCCCCAGAATTGTTGAGCCGCCGCCTGCAACATCCAGAACTCGTTTTTGTCGGTCTGGCTTTGATTCTCTATCTCGGCGTGCTGCTCCAGAGTGGGAGGGCCAATGAAGCGAAGGTTCACACCCGGCAGCAAGCGTGAAACATCCAACTTATAGCCATAGTGAACATAGTGATTCGTTCCCATCGAAGCGAGATTCTTAACAGCGGACTGATTTGGCACGCCATTGTCATCGCTGAGGAAGCTTATCTGATTGGCCAGATTTTGATTGAGCCCCTTCATAAACTTCTCTGAAGTCAGATGAGAAACTTCACTCTGCAGGGAGTCAGAGAGTGTGTTCATGTCGCTAAGAGCAGAAGCATATTGCGATTGCAGTGGATGTTCTCGTCCAGACGTCGCTTTCAGTTTTTGCTTCGAATCCTTTGCCTTGGGGTCCTCAGTCCATGGTTGAACCACGATATCCGGCTTCAATCGCGCAATGACATCGCCGGTACCACTCCCATCCTCTTTGGTTGCGAAGCCGCTAAGGTGGTCTTTATGCCTGTGGGAGGCCACTACCATGTGAAGTTTTCCATCACAGCGCTGTTCAATATCCTTCGCGACCTTCATCATCTGCCCGTCTGGATCCACATGGTCGGGCATGCCCGTACTGCCAAAGTCGATAAGTATGTGACGTTCCTTGTCTGACTTCTTGGCGGCGCCGGCGTACGCGAGGGTAAGGAGAAAACAGTCGCCGAAGCCGACCTGGTAGGCGCGAATAGTTAAACTGCTGGGCTTAAGACCTGCCATCCTAGAACCTTTCCGCAACGTTTCTGGTCAGATTAAGTGCACGGCTTAAATGCAGGCGGGCGAACAAATTCTCTTCGGTATCTTTATCTGCGAAGTAGCCATACTTCCAAAGATACTTCAATCGCGGAGTTTGCAGCGATGAGTTGTTAATGCGATTAAGTATCTGATACTTCAGTCGTCCATATTCATCGAAAATCAAAGACGCCCCACCGTAAAGAGTTACTTCTTCATCAGGGCTCATCCCCTCAGGCTTGCCGATAGGAGGATCGAAAGACTGAAGCTCTTGCGCTTGCAGAGTTACCATCTGAATGTATTCAACGACTGTTTCTCGCAACGCAAAGCCGTCCGGACCAATGCGCAAACACGGTCGTACTGAAGTGACTTTCGTATAAGCGTGCTCCTCTAGCTTTAGTTCTTCCCGGTTTTCCCAAATGAAACGAAAGACCTCGTCGGGATCTCTCATCATGGATTCGAAATGAGATCGATCATAGGTGAGGTGGGCATTGCAGGCTTCCCAACTACCATCCGGAGAATTAAAACTAGCAGGCTCGATGCCATAATCCCTGAAACTCTTCAACAGAATTTTGCGATATTGATACTTGCCGTCGTCAGGCACGAGTTCTCTGTCAGCCGTTATCAAGGCGCTCAAGTAGTCGCGAAACTGGAGGTCGGTCGGAGGCGCATAGTCGAGCGCTCGAATAGCCATGGTCAGTAATTGATCGGCAGCGTCCGCGCCCTGCTCCACGACCAGTTTAAGATCCAGGTTTGCACCGGGTCGGCCCCGCTCAAGCTTATCTATGCGCGCGCGAAATACCTGTAAGAATGCGTTCAACATGGCGGCAACTAAAATCTCGCCACGACGATGCGGTTCCTGGAACTCTTCAAGCTTTTCGTAAGTCTTCCGATCATCTTTGTCGGTGAGTGGCCGCAACTTTACGGAGCGACGTAAGGCGTGGGCGCGATTACCGCGCACTCCTTCCATTTCGCTGCCCATCTGTTTAGCAAGGCCCAGCAACACCGAATCCCGGAGTTTCTCGATGGTGAGCTCATCAGGGTCAATGAGATCGGACTCGCCTTTTTTCTTTTTACCGACTTTCGGTTGCAACAAAGTGGCAACCACTTCTGTGAGTGAGAACACCGACAGCAATGCCACGACGTCGGAAAAACCTTCATGAAAGCCCGCCTGTTCCGGAGACGAAGGGTCGGTGTAGCGATTGCGCAAACCGTCCAGAATGGCGTGGGTTGTTTCGTGAGCAACGACGTCGTGAGAAAGACAACTGAAAATCACTTGTCCGCTCAGCCCTTTGAAGTAGCCAAAAACTAATGCCTGGTCATGTTTTGAGTAGAATGCATTTGCATCGGCGAAGGCGTGCGGAGCGACGTTGATTTGATGGCCCGGGAAACCCCAGCTTATTCGCCGTCCCAGCGCAAACTCAAAGCGCGCCAGCGTTTTCATGACAATCGCATAAACGTTTTGTTCATGAAATCGCGGATCGGTAACAAGGCTGTCGTTGTTCGGCCGTTCAGCATCTTCCTTAAATGGATCCAGATACTGGCCGCTCTGAAGTGGAGGATACGCGCGCGGCTGATAGAGGACGCCGCTGGAAGTATCGTAATCGACTACCTGCACTCGATAACCCCGGGGGCCAGGAGCGATTTCTTCCGCCGGTATTTCGACTTCAGTCGTAAGCACTCGACCTTTCACCCGGATGCTGGGATCCTGGGCTATAACGGTCAGCCTTCTCGTGCGTGGTCTTGCAACCGGTATCATTAGACTTTATCTAACTTTGGAGTGCCTGAAACATCCGAGGCTGGATCTATTGAGTTTGCC
Source organism: Pyrinomonadaceae bacterium (assembly GCA_036560225.1). Taxonomy (GTDB): domain Bacteria; phylum Acidobacteriota; class Blastocatellia; order Pyrinomonadales; family Pyrinomonadaceae; genus PSRF01. Next base: position 15,160 of record DATBRN010000018.1, read on the forward strand.
ATCGATCCGCGTTGGCTTCGTGAGCAATCAACCCATTTTGAGAGTCAGCGGAAAGTAGTCTGGATGTCGGTTAAAGTCAAGAGGTTTTTCAAGACTGGTGCAGTTTGAATACGAACGCAGTAGCCCACTTCCCATCCACCGCAGCAGCCTCGGAAGCGGACTCAACATCAGTACCGGAAGCGGACCGGGGTCCCCGGCGCGGCAGCCGCGCTGGGGTGGTGGTAGCGACCGGCCGAAGACTCAAGTTGGCTGTTTCTCCGACGTTTAGCAGTCAGTGGCGCGTCTCAATACGTCAAACCGGAGTGGCACCTGATGTGCACCTCACCAACCTAGAGTCTTCGGCCGGTCGCTACCACCACCCCAGCGTGGCTGCCGCGCCGGGGACCCCGGTCCGCTTCCGGTATTGATGTTTGAGTGTAACGTCCATCATGGATTTCGTCCGCGTCATGGTTTGAAATCCTCAACGGGCAACACCGACAAGCTGAACCGGGACCGTGTAAAAGGCGTTTGTTCAAGTTTCACTGGTTCTCTTCATCGAGTTGACGAAGAGTGTCGAGGATCAGGTTGGTATTGCTAAGCGACTGGATTACAACTTTGAATCCCGCTTCGGATTTTTGAAACTCAAACCCGCCGCTAGCTATTTCCACAATCTGGCGGAAACCCTTTTCGCCGTTTTCCCCACCGGCTTCGGCGTCCACAATTATTCCATCGTTAAAAGAAACGGTGCCGGATTGTGTGTCATTACTTAACCGGAGCGTTCCCGTCAACTTGGAATTCTCGATTACCTGGACCACATCGAAGACGTTGACTGCCAACAGGTCACCGGCGAGTGTAGCTTTGGGTGCCTGATCTGAAGGGTGCGCGGCAGCAGCAGCTTCAGGCCGTAAATCCGGGCGACGTGCTCGCCGGATTGCTTCCAGACCACCCGCAATGTTGATGCTGGCGTCGAGGTGCTTGGCTTCGAGCAGGCGATCGTAGCCGGTGTCAAACTGTTCTTTCTCGATGTAGAGGTTCGCCAGCGCCAGGCACTCACGCGCGGCTGCCTCCGGCTGCTTTTGTGTAAGGTGGATTTCTCTTATGCGCTCGCGAATCGGGATCGCCCGCGGATTACTATCGAGCGCCTCTCGCAACCGCGCGATGGCGCGGTCCGGCGCCTTGTATTTAATGAAAAGCTCAGCGTCTAGTAACGCGGTATCGACTTCGCTAACGTGCTCGGATTCAGCCATTGTATTAACAAAAGTTTAGCACAAGATGGTGGCTGCCGCTCTCTTACCGATTCGTTTAGAGAGCGGACTTGTCCGCTTGGTTGGGGCACAAGTGCCCTCTCTAAACGACGGTCATAAAACCCATGGTCGGGGGCACAAGTGCCCTCTCTAAACGAAAGGTTATGAAACCGACGGCTCAGAAGTCGAAACGAACTCCCAGCCGCACCTGACGCGGCCGCAGCGTTCGCGTTGTCACTAGAAAGGAGTCAAGAAACGCCCGGCGTTGCTCGGGCGTGGCAGTCGGAGCGAACTCGTTGAAGTCTATGAACTCGCTGCCGAAGCTGAAAACCGTCTTGTTGAGTACGTTGTCAAACTCGACCGTGGGACGAAGGCGCAGCTTCTCACTTAAACGAAATTCCCGAGTGACATTAAGATCGAGAAAAAATTGACCCGGACCATGTCCTGCATTGCGTGGCAAATTTCCTGTTTGACCGATTGTTGGTAACGCAAAGAGACTGAGTATCGATGGATCGATCGGATCGCCGGGGCTACGCCAGTGGAGCAAGCTGGTGTTGCCTGTGAAGACTGGCCGATCGTTGCCCACGTCATCGAGGTTGCGGTCAGCACCGCCGATGGAAATATTGAAGGGCGCTCCTGATGCAAGACGCAGGATTGGTGCGAAGCGCAGTTTGCCAAGGTAGCTCGGCGTATCAAAGGTTCCGGAAAACACGAAGCGATGCCGCCGGTCCAACAGACTGAGCGCCCGCTCGCCAAAGAAGTTTCCGGCTACCAACGCATCGGAGGTATTTACGACCCCGTCATCCGTTAGATGCGAAAATGTGTAGGCACTACGGAAAGAAAACCCGAAGTTCTTTGTTTGCTTGAACCGCTTGCGAAGTTCGAAGATCAACCCGTGATAAAAACTATTCCCTGCAGAAACAAGTTGTTGGATGTCCGTGCGCGTCGGATCAGGCCTCAGATTATTTAGTGCCGCAAGGGCCACCTCGACTGCCGTGGTTGAAGTAAAGCTGTTGAGATTTATCAGCGAAATCGGCACGCCAAACTCTGTCACGCGCACAATCGCATTCGGGTTGGCCGGATCCGTTGGGTTGAAAACAAATCTGACCAGATCGCCGGCGGTGGAGACATTGTAGATCGGGCGGATGCCGAAGGGGCTGCTGCGAAAGTTAACAAAGTCTCGTGAGCCGAGATACGCAGAAAAGTTCTTGAAACCTGCCGGAAGTCTTGGCGCGTTAGCGTTGAATTCTCGCCACAAATGCAAGCCGCGATTGAACGTATAGTTTGTTTCGAAAACAAAACCCCGACTCAGATCTCTTTCCAGGCCCACGTTGGCCTGGTAACTTTCAGGAATGCGTAACTCGGGATCGAGCCGGCGGGAAAAGCCTGCGTTAAGAGCGCCAAAATTCTTAACGAGCGGTGAGTCAACGGTCAGAGTGTTTGGAAACTGAAGATTCGCAGCGATGAAGGCGCGACGGAAATCAGCACTGCCTATTTGACCAGTGGATGGATCGATTAAATCGTTGGTGTCAAAGAACCGCTGTTGGGCGCCGAGCGTGAAATCATCGACGGTGCGTAGCAGTGCACGATTGTAGAAAATGCCGGCCCCTAACCTAATCACTGTCTTGCCCGACTTAAAAGGGTCATAAGCGACCGAGATGCGTGGTCCCCAGTTGTTTGCGTCGTGAATGATAGTCTCGTTCTCATAACGCAAGCCGTAACTAAAAACCAGGTTCGAGCCCAGCCGCCACTCGTTCTGGATGAAGAAGCCCATGTAGCTGTTCGTCTGGGTCGATTCGGACTGAAAATTCTGGCGGAAGCGGCTTGGCGCATTGGTTATGAAATCAGCGGCGTTGGCGAAGCTGAACGTTCCGGAGATATCCGACAGATCAATGAAGGTCGAGTGAATGAACTGCACGTCGCCGCCAAACTTGAGCGAGTGGTTGCCGGTCACCCAGGCAAGAATCTCCTGCGCTTGAGCGCGTGACTCCTTACGATCGGTCGCGCCGGAAGTTGACGACCCGGCGACAAGCGTACCGGAGCGTTGCTCGGGATCCGTGGAAGGCAGTGGATCATTCAGCGTGATCAAAACAACCGGTCTCCTCCCGCCGCTTGCATCCACGGCCGGGGTCAAACGCGAGAACTGGACACGCATCTGATTGACGAGCGTTGGCGAAATCACGTAGCTGTCCGTATAAGAAACAGCATCGGTGTTGCGCGTTCTGCCCAGAAATGCTTCGGCGAGCCGGTTGCCGCCGCCAAACTGTCGCAGATTGTTTTGCCGTCCTAACTGGTAAAGCACGGAGCCGTTGTGAACGGTGGAGAATTTATGATCGAT
>DATBRN010000019.1:0-14206 GCA_036560225.1 Pyrinomonadaceae bacterium
GCTGCAATTCGACGACGGGTCGTCTGGAGTAATTGCCTACCTTTCCGAGGGTGATGGCAGTCTCGGCAAAGAGCGCATCGAAATCTTTGGTGAAGGTAAAACCTTCGTCATTGAAGACTTTCGCAGCGGCAGACTCTACACCGGCGGTCGCGATAAAAAGGAAACCTTGCGCCGGCCGGACAAAGGGCAGGCGGAAGAAACGCGGGTAGCCTGTGAAGTTGTCGCTGAGGGAAAGGCAGCCCCGATCACCCTTCGAGAGCTTGAGGCTACGACACGCGCCACCTTTCGCATTAGAGACTCTCTTCGAACAGGACAACCGGTGCCAGTGATACGACGGACGACGGACGACTGAACGACGGACGACCGATGACCGACGACATCGACAGTCGACCGATAACCGCCGACGGGCGACCGATGGCCGACGACGGACGACTGAACGACGGACGACCGATGACCGACGACCGACGACATCGACAGTCGACCGATAACTGCAGACGGATACTGGACGAGCGACTACGGACGGCCGGCGATCGGATACCAATCACGCTCGACCGATAACGGACAAGCAACGAACAATTCGGTCGCCGGTCGTCCGTCGCTTAACCTATGTGTGGAATTGCCGGACTAATCAGCCTCGATCCTGAACGACGCGCGGCCATAATGTTGCAGACCATCGAGCACCGTGGTCGCGACGATGAAGGTCTTTGGGCCTCTGAACCGATTGACGAATCGGGCCGGCGCGTCTGTTTGGGTCATCGCCGTCTGGCCATCATCGACACCAGCAGGGCAGGACATCAGCCAATGGTCTCGGCTGATGGTCGTTATGTCATCACTTTCGGCGGGGAGATCTACAACTACCGGGACTTGCGCGAGCAGTTAATCAGCAAGGGCCACGCGTTTAGAACGAAGACTGATACGGAAGTCTTGCTTACTGCTTTTGCCGAGTGGGGCACAGAATGTCTGCCGCGGCTGAATGGGATGTTCCATTTCGCCGTCTGGGACAATCAGGAGCGAAGTCTGACGCTGGCGCGCGACCACGTCGGCATCAAGCCCCTTTACTACACACATGTGCGTGGAGCCACGGGAGAACTAGGTTCGTTCATCTTCGCATCGGAAGTTAAGGCAATCCTCGCCGCAGAATTGGTCCAGCCCGCGCTTGATACTGAATCGCTAAATCAGTTTCTAACATTTCTCTGGGTTCCCGATCCGAACACGTTGTTTCGTGGAATCAAGACGGTTCCTCCGGCCCACGTCCTCACCATTCGCGATGATTCGATCCAGCTCAACAACTGGTGGGATGTTTCCTTTAACGAGATCGAACAGGGACGCAGCGAAGCCTGGTGGCGAGAGCAGGTACTGGAGATGCTGGATAGTGTGGTTGAGATGGAAATGGTGGCCGACGTGCCGCTGGGTTCGTTTCTGTCCGGAGGGATCGACTCTTCCAGCATCGTCGCGATGATGAAACGTCATAGCAATGGGCGAAAAGTTTCCAGCTACACCGTCGGCATTGAATCAGAGGATTTGCGTTACGACATCATTCCAGACGATGTCGAATGGGCACGGCGGGTGAATGAGCATCTGAAGACCGATTACCATGAAATCATGTTGCAGCCCGCGGTGACGGAACTGCTGCCGAAGTTGGTCTATCACATGGACGAGCCCGCCATTGATATGGCGATACCGAGTTATCTGGTTTCGTGTGCGGCGCGCGAGACGCTGCGAGTGATGTTGTCAGGCATGGGCGGCGACGAGGTCTTCGCAGGCTATCCCAGACAGCTGGCAATGAAAATCGCTGGAGCTTTCGACCCAGTGCCATCGATGCTGCGCCAACCGTTAATGAAGACGATTGAGCGTGTGCTGCCAGGCGGGTTGCCAGGGCGATTGACAGCCCCGCTTCGCAACGCTAAGAAATTTGCGCGCAGCGCGGGCCTGGATTTCGAGGAACGATACCTGGGTTACGGCACTTACTTCACTGACGAAGCGAAAGCGAGGCTGTATTCCGATGATCTGCGCGAGTCGACAAAGGAACTGGACGCTTATGCCAGGCATCGCCAGTACTTTGCGCGCGTACGCGAAGCCGCACCCTTAAACCGTCTCCTTTACGTCGACCTCAAGACGTTCCTGCCATGTTTGAATTTGATAACGACGGACAAGACCTCGATGGCGGCAAATCTGGAAGTGAGGGTCCCATTTCTAAATCGCCGGATGATTGAGTTCGCTGCGCGCATGCCACCGGAATTGAAACTGCGCGGCTTTAGGCGGAAATATATTCTGAAGCGCGCGCTTGAAAGACTGCTGCCACACGACATAGTTTGGCGCAAGAAGGCCGGCTTTGGAGCACCCATTCGATCCTGGTTGCGCGGGCCGCTGCACCCGTTGGTCGCAGAGCTACTCTCAGAGGATGTAATTAGAAAGCGCGGCCTATTTCGTCCGGAGGAAGTCAAACGCCTCATCGACACGAACCTCTCAGGCCGTGAAGACTTGAGCCTCCAGGTTTTTCAGTTGCTCAATCTGGAACTCTGGCAGCGCCAATTCATTGACCGACCACTAACCTCTGACTGACCCTGCGTCATTTCCACCGCGCTTAAGCCGCAGTATGAATGAGACTTCGGGCAATAAACTGCCTTCGCAAGGGGAAATGGTGCAGGCCGAGAAGGATAAAAATTGACAAGGCTGAGCGCGCGATCTTATTCTGATTGTGCCTGGCTGATTGGGCCCCGCATCCTGTAAAGACCTTACCGCCCCAGCTAATAACTCCCAAACTCCCGAGATGTCCAGGAAATAGATGGTCCAGGAAAAGATTTCGCTACCAGACTCAGATGCTCTGATGTCGCCTGAAAATGACAGGCGGACGAGTATCTTACTGGCCGAAGATGATCGCGCGTTGCGGCGCTTTCTGGAGGTCGTGCTCGAGCGCGCCGGCTATGAGGTGATTCCGGCTTCTGATGGACTCGAAGCCATGAAAGCGGTGCTCTCCACCTCGATAGATGTCGTAGTTACCGATGCGATGATGCCGAATCTTAGCGGCCATGAGTTTTGCCGTTTCCTGAGAAACAGTCCCGCCCTTTCCCGTCTTCCAGTTATCATGCTGAGTGCTCTCGAACGAAAAGATCCGAATTGCAAGGCGGAACAGGCAGACGCTTTTCTTGCTAAGCCTGTTTCGGGCGAGCGACTGATTGAGTGTATTGAAGACTTGCTGGCTCGGAAGAGCGATTAGCGTGACTTCTGATCTCTGACCTCTGACCTAGCCTCTACCAGTTACCAGGTCGATCTGAGCTCGTTGAAGCTTGCCGCTGTAGTCGACGTAAACCGACTTCCATTCAGAAAAAATATCCAGCACCTGGGTGCCAGCTTCGCGGTGACCATTGCCCGTAGCCTTTGTGCCTCCAAAGGGCAGGTGCACTTCCGCTCCGATGGTCGAAGCGTTTACATAGAAAATGCCGGTATACATGTCGTTCATCGCGCGAAAGGCCTGGTTGACGTCGCTGGTGTAGATTGCGGCGGAGAGGCCATAGCGCACGCCGTTGGCAATTTCGACTGCTTCCTCGAAGGACTTGGTCGGAATTACGGCTGTGACAGGTCCGAAAATCTCTTCCTGCGCAATGCGCATATCGGGAGCCACGTCGGTGAAGACGGTGGGCTCAATGAAATACCCGCGCGCGTATTCACCTCTTGTCAAGCGTTTGCCACCGCAGGCCAGAGTTGCTCCATCTTCCTGCTGGCCAATCTCGATGTACCTCATGATCTTCTTGACGGCGTCGGCATTGATGACCGGCCCAACATCTGTCTTTGAGTCGGCACCATTGCCTACTCTGAGCGCCTTGGTTCGTTCCACCAGCTTCTTTGAAAACTGTTTGTAGACTTTCTTATGAACGACCAAACGTGATGAGGCAGTGCAGCGCTGACCTGAAGTTCCAAACGCTCCCCAGATTGCGCCTTCGATGGCAAGGTCAATATCGGCATCATCCATGACGATGATGACGTTCTTGCCGCCCATCTCGAGTGAGCAGATCGCGTTGCGCTCGGCACACGCGGAAGCAACAATGCGGCCGGTCTCAGTTGAACCGGTAAATGAGATCAAGCGCAGTGCCGGGTGATTGGTGATGGCAGCGCCGGCGTTTTCACCATAGCCTGTCACCAGGTTCACAACACCCGGCGGGATACCCGCCTCTTCGCAGGCCTGCACCAGATTGTAGGTAGACAGCGGTGTGTCTTCGGCAGGCTTCAGTACTACCGTGTTGCCGCAGACAAGCGCCGGAATCAGCTTCCATGACGGTATCGCCATGGGGAAGTTCCACGGCGTAATCAAGCCGCATAGACCGACGGGTTGGCGCACGCACATAGCAAACTTGTCCGGCATTTCTGCGGGAGTAGTGAAGCCGTGCAGCCGGCGTCCTTCACCGGCGGTGTAGTAGGTGCAGTCGATCGCTTCCTGCACATCGCCACCGGCCTCTTTACGGACCTTTCCCATTTCACGCGTCATGTCAGCGGTAAAGCGGTCCTTGTTACTGATGAGGATTTCACCCAGGCGAAAGAGGATTTCGGCGCGTTTCGGCGCGGGGAGGCTGCGCCAGCCATCATAGGCGCCCTGTGCCGCATTGACGGCTGCATTCACGTCGTCGCTGGTCGAAAGTGGAAAGCGACCGATAACGTCCTGGGTGTCAGCCGGGTTGATGTTTTCAAACACCTCTCCGGATTCACTCGGAACCCACTCGCCGGCGATATAGTTACTGTAGGTTTTTACGGACGAACGCGCAGGCGCTCTGGAAAGTTGTTTCGAGCTATTCTTTGCGAAAGCTTTTCTTGCTTGAGCCATTGTTCGAGATTCGAGTTTCGAGTTACGGGTTCTTCAGCTAACTCGAAACCCGGAACCCGAAACGGAGCGGGCTATTGATATGTAAACTGGACAATTCTCGTCGTTACCCGATCTCTTACGAAGCGCGACACTTGCAACACAATCGGATCGCCGGTTTTCAATCCACTCAAAACGCGCTGGAAATCCGCGAGTGTTGTTACGGGCACTCGGTTAATCCGCGTGATGACGTCACCTTCGTTAAGTGCTTGCTGTCCGCCTGCACCGCGCAGTTCTGCAGCCAACCCATTTGGATCAACATCCTTCACATAAAGACCGCGCACTCCCGTCAGATGTTTATCAGTAATTAGCTGTTGCGTAAGCTCGGCGAGAGTAACTCCAAGATGTAGACCATTGCCCTTGGGATCGGATTCTTTTTCTTTAGGTTTGGCAGGGCCAGGATCATCAATCTCGCCCAGTTGCTGGAGCTTAGGTCGCTCGCCAAGCACGACGCTGGCGGTAAGTTTTTCCAGTTTGCCATCACGGTCCCGAAGGAAGGTGAAGGCTGCGGTTTCACCCACCGGGCTCGCCGCAACTTTCTGAATCAGATCCTGCGCGCTAAGCACCGGCTGACCATTGAATTCCGTAATGATGTCGCTCGACTGCATACCTGCTTTTGCTGCCGGTGTTGGCTGGCCATCCTTGGTTGGTTGCACGTCCATAATGATCGCGCCCTTTGCTTCGGGTAGACCATAGACCCTGGCAAACTCCTCCTTTACTGACTCGAGCGTCACGCCGAGATAACCTCTGCGAACCTTCCCTTGCGCGAGAATTTGGCGATAGACGAAATTCGCCTCCACAGCCGGAAGGGCAAAGCCGATCCCGTTGTAGTCTCCAGTGGAAGTTGCGATCTGGGAGTTGATCCCAATCACTTCGCCGCGCATGTTCACCAGTGGTCCACCACTATTACCGCGATTGATTGCGGCATCAGTTTGCAGAAAGCGTTGAAAGTTGGTGAAGAAGGGCGTCTCTCTTTCTTTCTTGGAGATGATGCCGGCGGTGACGGTTTGGTCCAGACCAAACGGCGAACCAATTGCCAACACCCAATCACCCACCTGGGCGGCATTGGAGTCGCCGAGAGTGACAGTTGGCAGATCCTGCGGAGCGTCGATCTTTACAACCGCAACGTCAGTTTCTTCGTCGATGCCGACAACTCGGCCTCGATACTTTTCGCCCGACTGCAAGCCGACGATTATTCGTGTCGATCCTTCGACCACGTGCTCGTTCGTAAGAATGTAGCCTTTGGGGCTTACGATGAAGCCACTGCCCACACCGCGTGTTGGGCGACGCGCCTGACGACGAAACATGTCAAGCAACGGATTGGTTGCTGCCTGGTCGTCTTTATCTTCGTTGTCCTTGTCAGTGACCTCGGTTGCGGCCGTAAGCGTCTCAATGTTCACGACGGCGGGCTCGACCCGCCTGGCAATCTCGGCAAAAGACGCGGATAGAGCTTCAGGCGCACGCGCGATCTGCGCTTCGTTTTGTGCCACAGTTGGGCGCCCGGAGAGCATCGCGCCGACCCCAATTCCCGCCAACAGACAGGCGATGGCCAGAGCGATTATCCAAACGCGAAGTTTCCTCAAAATAGCCCGTTCATCGAGAATTGTTGGGTCTTTAGCAAGGTCGAACATACACACCACCTTCAAAAAAAGCTGCAAGCCGGGCCCCCGATCAAACTCACTATAGACAAGTGGCTTTCGGGCGCAGTGGGAAGAGCTGAAGTATAACTAATGACGGACGCTACGGCAAAAGATTGGGCGGAAATTGAGGCACGAGCAGGGGCAGACGGCAGGAGCAGGCGGCAGGAGCAGATGTCAGATGGCAGGAAGATAAGATTTTCCATTTGTCAGTTATCATTTCTCATTTTCCATTTAGATCAGGACCCTGTCCCTGGCGTAGTTTGTCGAGTGCTCGTTGCTTTCGATGAGAAATGAAAAATGTGAAATGATATATGGAAAATGCTTTCTTCCTGCTGACTGCTCCTGCCGCCTGCCGACTGGTTTTCCTGCTGACTGCCCCTGCCGCCTGCCGATTGGGATATCAGGGTCGCAAAAGTACCTTCAAGACGCCTTTCTTGCCCGCACGTTCCATAGCGTATAAACCTCGGGCGAGCGGATACTCTTCGCTGATCAAACTATCAATGTCGATAGCGCCTTTTTTCAAGAGATCAAGTGCGGGCTGGAATCGGCCGCAACGAGAACCCACAATACTTATCTCATCAACAACGAGCCGGGCTTGATCGATCTGATCGATCTTGCCTGGTCCTTGAAAAGTTGACTTCAAGACCAATGTCCCGCGAGGTCGCAACATCTCCAAGGCTCCGACAAAGCCGGAAGGTGAACCTGACGCCTCCACCACTACATCAAACTCACGCTTTCGTTTGGTCGCTGTGCGTGGCGTAGTAGTTTCGATACCGCGCCGCTCGGCGATTCGCAATTTTTCGGCGTGCTTACCGATTAACAAAGTGCTGGCCCCGCTCAGCGCAATTGCCTGAGCGCAAAGCAGGCCTAGTTTGCCATCGCCAATAACCGCAACTCGATGCGAGCTCTTGATGTCAACACGTTCCATGATGCCGCACGCGGCGGCAAGGGGTTCGGTGAAAACCGCGTGTTCATCAACCACTTTTTCGGGCACGGGCAGGAGATTTGTTAGCGGCAAACGCAAGAACTCGGCGTGCGCACCGTCTCGTCCAACGATCCCTAAGACTGTCCGATCGGCGCAGTGACGCGGATCTCCAGCGGCGCATAATTCACACTTTCCGCAACCCGCGTTGATCTCCCCGACAACCCGGTGGCCTACCATCGATCCGTCCGGCGTTTCCTCCACCACGCCAACAAACTCGTGACCAATGGTTCCTTTGAAACCTGCATAGCCGCGGGCGATTTCCAGATCTGTGTTGCAGATGCCGGACAGGAGCACGCGGACGAGAGCTTCCGGTCCGGGCTGTGGCTTTTCGATTTCGCGAACCGCCAGTTTCTTTTTCTCAACTCGAAGAGCCTTCATAGATACAGAGGTCGGAAATCAGAAGTCAGAAGGCAGTAAGCAGTAAGCAGTAGGCAGTAGGCAGTGGTCAGTGGTCAGTGGTTAGAAGTTGGAGATTAGAAGTCAGAGGTCAGAACTCAGACGTCAGAAGTCGGAGGTCGGAATCAATTAGCTCCGCTGACCACTGACCACTGCCTACTGCTTACTGCTTACTGCTTACTGCTTACTGCCTTCTGCCTACTGCCTTCTGCCTTCTGACCTCCGATCCCTCTTTTCAAAAGGTTTTTGTTCGCGTGTAGGCGTTCTGCGAAGTGAGCTCAACTGTCTGCTTCCCCCCGCCGGCATTCAGCGGAAGGCGCCACTCGAGATTTTCGTCGCCCACTAACTGCGCGTGCAGCCACCAACTGCCTTGATTAACGACCACTAATGCCTGGCCCTGTTTGTCCAGCTTGGCGGACACCGGAATGCGGCCTTTCATGCGCTCGCTTAGAAAGTCATCGAAGCGTTTTCCGGCGCGTCGTTCAGTAAAATATTCGTGCCGCGCTGCCACGATGTCGATCGGGTAGAGTTCCACATCAATATCAAGTGCTTCCGCACCATTATCGGCACGCAAAACAATCTGCAGTGTGGTCCCGGCTGAAGTAGGTTGCGGATTGGACGAGGTTTGGCGAGGAAGCTTGCTGTAGACCAACCAGCCAGAGATGAAGAGCGCGACAACAAGTGACGCACGAAGAAAAACTGTAAGCAGGTTATATGAAATGCTGTTAGTTTTCACGTCTCATATGTAGGCCAGCCGATGGACCTCTTTCTCAAAACGATAGGAATGCCTGTCACCGCGGCCGTCATTTCCTCAAAGCACGAACATATGCAACCAGAGTATCGATCTCCTGTTCCGAAAGTTTCTTTCCATACGCCGGCATCTTGCCCTTGCCATTCATGATGGAGTTGAATATTCGCTCATCGCTGACACGATTGTGCCAGTCGGAATCGCCCAGGTCTCTAGCATGTTTCAATTTGCCCTTCAAAGTTTTTGCTCGACCATCTCTTCCATGACAGGAGGCGCAGTGTTTGGAATACAACTCGGCGGCGGTCCTGGCATTGGCATTGCCAAATTCAACTGGTCCGCCGCCCACGGTTCTGCTGGCGTGCGCAACGGCAAATACTAAAGCCGGGAAGATGAGAAACACAGTATATTTCATCAATCCGGTTCCCCGATTTTGCAACTGATCTAGCTTGTGGGGAGCTGCAATGTTTTTCTGATTTCCGGGGCCTGGAAATTCAGCAGTCGGCCGATGCTAAAAACCATAATACCGAAGCCGGAATGTTTTGTGTATCCGTGAGAGTCAATCTTGCTCGGGTTGAAACGTTTCGGAATGCGAAGTAAGCTCAGCATGTAACAGGATTAGTAAAGCAAAGAGTTGGTTTGCGCCGATAGCCGGCGCTCATAGTTAGTGGAGACGAACCGCAGGCAAATTAAACTTTGCCTTACAAACATTTATCAATCAGTCTCAGTTTGCCTCTTATCGGCCGAATGGGTGGGGGATTTTGAAAATAACTTCGGATAAATTTCGCGACGAATGCGGAGTGTTCGGCATTTACGGTCACGCGGACGCTGCCCGTCTAACCTATCTCGGGCTCTATGCGCTGCAACATCGCGGCCAGGAATCTTGTGGCATTAGTTCGTCGAATGGTTCGGAACTGCGTCTCGAACGCGCGATGGGACACGTTGCCGAGGCATTTGATCAGTCGTCTCTTGATCGCTTAACAGGCGCCAGCGCCATCGGTCACGTTCGCTACTCCACCGCCGGGGACGTTTCAATCCGCGAAGCTCAACCGTTTCTTGTTACTTGCCAACACGGCCAGATTGCCGTTTGTCACAACGGCAACTTGCCCTTCGCTCGCGAAGAGCGGCGCAAACTCGAACGCGAAGGCGCGATATTCTCCGCGACATCCGACACAGAAGTGATTCTCCACGGTGTTGCCCGATCGAAAAAGCCGTCAGTTCGAGAGGCGATCCCCGAAGTCTTGCGAGACACCGAAGGCGCCTTTTCCATGCTTTTCCTGACACCTTCAGAGTTGATAGCGATTCGCGACCCGCGTGGGTTTCGTCCGCTGGCGCTCGGCCGATTGGGAGATGCCTGGGTGGTGGCTTCAGAGACTTGCGCCTTCGATCTCATCGATGCGCAGTACGTTCGCGACGTCGAACCGGGGGAGATGCTCGTGATTAGCCAGGATGGTTTGCGTTCATCGCATCCGTTGCCGGAACAAAAGCCTTCGATGTGCTTGTTTGAGCACGTCTATTTTGCGCGGCCGGATTCGCTAATCTACGGTCATTCCGTGAATGAATCGCGTCACAAGATGGGCAAGCGGTTGGCAATAGAGCAGCCCGCCAATGCGGATCTGGTGGTGCCGGTGCCTGACTCAGGGACAGTTGCGGCCATCGGTTATTCAGCCCAGAGTCAGATCAGTTTTCGTTTTGGCCTCGTGCGCAATCACTATGTGGGGCGCACATTTATCGAGCCGCGGCAGTCTATTCGCTCATTCGGCGTGCGCATCAAGCTCAATCCAATCCGTCATCTGATCGAAGGTAAGCGCATTGTGTTAATCGACGACTCGATCGTACGCGGCACAACGTCAAAAAAGATTGTGCGAATGGTGCGTGAAGCAGGCGCGAAAGAGATCCACCTCCGCATCAGTTGTCCGCCGACAATCAGTCCCTGTTATTACGGAATCGACACGCCCAACAAGGCTGACTTGATAGCCGCGCAAATGTCAGTCGATGAAATCTGCAAATTTATCGAAGCCGATTCACTTGGCTATCTTTCGCTCGAAGGCATGATCGAGGCTATTGGCATCTCGCCAAACTCTTCCTGTGTTGCCTGCTGGAACGAGAAGTATCCGACGCGTATTACCGGCGACGCGGAAACAATGTGGGAGCGCGATCACGAAGCGGTTGCTGCAGACAGTTAATAAACGATAAGACTGTTATCGCCCAAAGTTGGCCGGCAGTTTGAAGTTCAAACTTTTAGTTTGCCGTAGGAGAACAGGCCTAAGTTTGAACTCTGAACCAGTTGAGTCTCCCGCTAAGTGCTAGATCCCCGAAGCTTGTCAGCTCCAACATGAGGATAGATTTTTGGCGAAGCGATCGCTAAAAGGTTGCGGATGCGCAATTGCTGTTTTGGTGATTGTGCTTGGCGCGGCAGGGTATGTCGGCTGGAAGTACGTACGGCCATGGTGGAAGCTGAAGCCTCCACCCGCATCAGGTGGCGAACTTCAGGTTCATATACTTGATGTTGGGCCGGGTAATGGCGATTCGATTCTCATTATCGCGCCGGGAGGCAAGACAGTCCTGGTTGACGCTGGTGATGCCGGCAAGGGTAAAGTCGTTCTCGACGCGTTGAAGCGCTACAACATTCAGCAGCTCGACTATTTTGTCGGCACCCATCCGCATCCCGATCATATTGGTGGCGCCGACGAAGTCTTCAAAGCGATTAAGGTTTTGAATGTAATTGATAATGGCTTAGGTCCCGACGTGCCTGAGTCGTTGGCCGGATCCGATAAGACCACGACCAGTTCCAGTAAAAAACCTCCACCTAAGACGTCAAATAAGTCAGCCGCAGTAACTAAGTTTTATGATGAGTATAAGGAAGCAATCACTCAGAGTGGTGCGCACTATGAGAAGGCCCAGCCGGGCACAAAGTATGACCTTGGCGGTGGTGTTCGTCTGACATTACTCGCGCCCACCGAGCCCTTATTTACAAAGGACCAATTAAAGACTGGGGGCAATCTACCTAACGCCAATTCTGTTGTCATGCGGCTGGACTATGGTGATTTTTCAATGTTGTTGCCGGGAGATGCCGAAGAACAGACTGAACATCGGCTGGTTACCAAGGACGAGAATATCAAAGCGAAGATTCTGAAGGTGGCGCACCATGGTTCGAAATATGCAACGTCGCAGGACCTGGTGACTCGAGTGAAGCCTGAAGTGGCGATCGTTTCTTGCGGTGCCTGGAACCGTTACGGTCATCCTTCACAGGTTGTTCTGGATCGTCTGCGGGCGGCGAACGTGAAACTTTACCGCACCGACTTGCAGGGCGAAATCACAATTACAACCAAAGGCCGAGAAAATGATTATGTGATCAAGACTGCTAAGGAAACGACAACTGACTTATGGGTCGGACGGTTGGCCCAAAAAGACGACTCGACGCGTTCCGGCTTCATCGCGTATGGGGACTTTGGACCACCACCAAAGGCAAAAACGAACGGTAAATAGTGAATGGTAATTGGTAAATGGTAAATGGCGAATGGTGAATGGTTGCAGCTTTTTACCATTTACTATTTACCAGTCACCAGTCACTAGTCACCAGTCACCATTTACTATTCACCATTCACCATTCACTAACCAATGACCAAACCAATAACCTACAGCGATGCCGGTGTCGACATCGATGCGGCCACAAGAGCCACAGATAAAATCAAAGAGTTGGCGCGGCGTACCTTCAACCAACGCACGCTTTCCGAGATCGGCAGCTTTGGGGGGATGTTTGACGGCGCCTTTCCGCAGTTAAAGCAGCCAGTGTTAGTTGCGTCTGCAGATGGTGTCGGCACCAAGCTGAAGCTTGCTTTTATTACCGGAGTCCACGACTCGGTCGGCCACGATCTGGTAAACCACTGCGTAAATGACATTCTTGTGCAGGGCGCGCGTCCGCTTTTCTTCCTCGACTACATCGCCACCGGAAAGCTGCATCCCGAAACTATAGGCTACGTAATCAAAGGCGTTGTCGATGGGTGCCGTGAAAACGGTTGCGTTCTGCTGGGTGGCGAAACTGCAGAGATGCCGGATTTCTACGCTGCTGGCGAATACGATATCGCCGGCTTCATCGTCGGCGTGGTTGATCGGGACAAGGTAATCGATGGAGGCAAGATCGCAGCCGGCGATATCCTCCTGGCGCTTCCTTCCGTTGGACTTCACACCAACGGTTATTCTCTAGCGCGCAAACTGTTTTTTGAAGTTGCCGGATACGAGGCAGACACTTACCTTGACGAGTTAGGCATGACCGTCGGCGAGGCATTAATGCAGCCGCATGTCAGTTATCTGAAACCGCTGGACGGATTGCTTGATTCGGGATTGATAAAGGGCTTGGCGCATATCACGGGCGGCGGTCTGATAGATAATATTCCGCGAATTCTTCCGGAAGACGCAGCGGTAGAGATCGATAAAGGCACCTGGCCCATACTTTCCATTTTCAGACTGATGCAGGAAATAGGAAATGTCTCCGAAGCGGAGATGTATCGAACGTTCAATATGGGCGCGGGGATAGTCATCGTGACGGCTTCGCAGCATGCCGAGCAGATTAAGTCTCATCTGAGGGAATACGGCGCAGTCTACGACATAGGACGAGTTGTCAAAGGAGACAAAGAGGTGACAATTCGATGATCTCGGAGGTACTAAAGACTGACAACTCGCCACTGGTTCAAAAGCTGCGTAGATTAATCTTTGCAAACGGCAATCAGCATTCGATTGAGTTTTACAACAGTTTCTCGAAAATCCTCATGACTCTTGTTTGGACTCCAGACCTAGTGCGGTGAAATGGCCGGACGAACCACTCGTGTTGCCATTCTAATTTCAGGACGCGGGTCAAATATGCTCGCGCTCGCTGACGCTGTAGACGAGGGCCGCATTCCCGGTGCTGAAATCGCGTTGGTGATCAGTGATCAGGCAAACGCCGCTGGTCTGGACCGGGCAAATCGGCGAGGCCTGAAAACAATCGTAATTCAGCGCCAGGGAAGAAGCCGTGAGGAGCACGACAAGGAAATCGTCGCCGCACTCAAGGATCACCAGGTCGAGATCGTTTGTCTCGCCGGATACATGCGTCTTCTTTCCAGTTACTTCATCGAAGCTTATCGCCAGCGCATCCTGAATATTCATCCGAGTCTGTTGCCTGCGTTTCCGGGACTCAGCGCGCACGCCCAGGTACTAGAACATGGCGTCAAATGGACCGGTTGTACGGTTCACTTCGTCGATGAGACTCTCGATGGTGGCCCAATCATCGGCCAGCGGGTAGTTCCTGTACGTCCGGATGACACTGAGGAAAGCCTGGCGGCGCGCATACTGGAACAGGAACACCAGTTATACGCGGAGGCGCTGGCTCTTGTGGTCAGCGGAAAATACGAGTTTGTAGGACGTCGGGTCGTGCGGAAGGATGAAGGATGAAGGAAGGAACAAGCAGAAAAGCATTTTTCATATCACATTTGTCATACCTCATTTGCCATTTCGAACAGAGCGATTCTGGCAATTGCAGAATCCGAATGCAAAGTGCCAATGAAAAATGACAAATGAAAAATGTGATATGAAAAATGCTTTTCTGCTTG
>DATBRN010000020.1:0-55658 GCA_036560225.1 Pyrinomonadaceae bacterium
GGTCTTCATCAGGTCCAAAACGGCTTCGATTAGACCATAAATGTCTGGTTTAGTTACGTAAGCATTTGCCCCAGCTGCAAAGGCCTTCTGCCTGTCAGACGCGCCGGCAGCGCCCGAATAGAAAAGAATTGGTGTCGTGCAGCCGGAATCACGCAGCTGGCGGCAGAACTCAAAGCCACCGAGCCGCGGTAGCCAAACGTCCAGCATCAGTAGATCGAACCGTTTTGCCCTAATCTTCGACCAAGCCTCGGCGGCGGATTGCGCGCACGAGACTTCAATTCCATGCGACTTTAGCAGCAATCTCACCATTTCCGCAGCGTCCCGATCGTCGTCGACGCAAAGAAGTCGGAATGAGGATTTGACTGGCATGGGGGACTCCTCCATACAAGTAGAACCACGTTTGGCGCATCTTACACGAGCCGAGGGGCTTTGTCTGTTCGTTGACGCACATAGTGCAAAGTAATATTATTTTTCGACTCCAGCGGTTTGACTCAATAACTACAGCCCTTCCAGCACTCGCAGCTGCTTTCGCTCCGAGTAACCTTCCGCCCGCGCCCCGAAGGGGAAACCTCATGTCTGCAACTATCTCGAGAGATGAAGCGCGCCAGAATCACCTGCTCGCCGAGGTGACCATGGAGGAGTTGGCGCGCCTGCTTCCTAATTTACAACTCGTGTCTCTTTCGTTGGGTCAGGTCATTTATGAATCCGGCGAGAAAATAGATCATGTTTTTTACCCGACGACAGCGATTGTTTCCTTGCTTTACATAATGGAAAACGGCTCGAGCGCTGAGATTGGAGTTGTCGGCAATGACGGCCTGGTGGGCATAGCCATCTTTATGGGCGGTGATACCACTTCAAACAGGACAGTGGTGCAGAGTGCGGGCAATGCTCTCAAGATAAAAGCAAACTTAATGAAGGATGAATTCACGCGCGGTGGTCGCTTCCATAATCTATGTCTGCGCTACACGCAGGCGTTGATTACGCAAATCTCCCAGACCGCAGTCTGCAATCGGCTGCACTCGGTGGACCAGCAACTCTGTCGCTGGTTGCTGTTGCGCCACGACCGTTTACCCTCAGATAAGTTGAGCATGACTCAGGATCTAATCGCCAACATGCTGGGCGTGCGCCGCGAAGGAATAACTCATGCGGCCCGGCGGCTGCAAAAGGCCGGCTACATCATCAGCTATGTTCGCGGCGATATGACGATTCTCGATCGGAGTGGCTTGGAAGCTGGCGTGTGCGAATGCTATCAAGTTGTCAAAGCGGAGTATGATCGTCTGCTCGGCCAAGTTCTCCTTCGCCCAGAATCATAAGCATCGGATACTCCTAAAGCCGCAGCTCCAAGAAGTTGGCGTAGTTTGGCTGGAATGTGATGCCTGTATCCGAAGTTGTCCGTGCCTGTCTAACTAAGTGACAATCGCTTCGTCAGGGTATAAACTGGCTGTTAGCATGTAGCTATAAACATCATCCCATTCGACATCGGGACCGTTTTGCAAACCCTCCTTATGCCGTCTGTCTTACGACGTGCCCAAAACAAGGAGTCTTGATGTCATCCTCTAAAGATCCACGCATTGCAAACCGGCTCCTCGCCGCCCTTCCAAAAATTGACTATGACGCACTGCTGCCTAAGCTGGAGGAAATCCCGCTGCCATTCGGGGAAACTCTTTACTGGCCGAATGCTTTGATTGCGAATATCTATTTCCCTAATAGTGGAATTATCTCCCTGCTCGCCGACAGCGACGGCCACAGTACGCTCGAGGTGGGCCTGGTTGGCAAAGAGGGCATAGTGGGTTTGCCCGTCTTCATGGGCGTGAAGTCATCACTAAATCGCGCTGTGGTGCAGGGAGCCGGATCGGCTATGAAGATGAAAGCAGCTGTGTTTCGCAACGAATGCAGCAATGGTAGTACTTTGACTCGCGTCTTACAGCGGTATGCACACTCTCTGTTGACACAGATCACTCAGTCAGCAGTGTGCAATCAATTTCATTCAGTGGATGCGCGACTTGCACGTTGGCTGTTAATGACCCACGACCGCATGGAAAATGATGAGTTTCAATTCACGCAAGAATTTCTGTCGAACATGTTGGGGGTACGGCGCGAGGGCGTTAGCAGAGCAGCCGGGGATTTACAGAAACGCAGATTGGTTAAGTATGCCCGTGGCCGTATGGAAATCCTCGATCGCCCCGGTTTGGAAGCCACGTCATGCGGGTGTTATGAAATTATGAATGCTGAACGCAACATTTCCTGAATATGCGGTAGTGGAACTGTCAACCTTGCTTTGGGCAATGCCGGTTCCGTGATCTCAACTCAAATCACTCCCATACCCCTCATTTAGCTTTCGAAAGTGATAACCCATCGCTGCTAATCGCATCGATTGTGGAAACTGCTCGCGATGTCTTCGGATGGTGAGTGCCAGGAAGCGCCAGAATTCTTTACGCTCGCGATCCAGCACACCCAACTTGAGTATCAGGCGAATCAGTGCTGCTACGCCACTGATGACTTTCACGCGGACTGGTTCCGGAAACTCCTGCGTGGTTCGTCTAAGTGAAGCGAGCGCGCGTTGGTAGTATTCGTTTGGTCTGTAGATCGTGCGCATGATGGATTTATATCCTTCAACCAGGCGCAAGGCATCCATCTTCGGCACAAAGTTTAGCGCGCAATTTGTGTTGTTTCCTGAACTCTCCCCAAGCAAGCGCCCTTCCTTTTTCAGCCGCCGCCATAATTGAGTATCCGGCAGGGCAGTAAGCAAACCGACCATTGCCAGCGGTATTGCACTCTCCCTGATGAAGTCGATTTGGCGCTCAAAGATATCGTCGGGATCGTTGTCAAACCCGACGATGAAGCCGGCCATTACCTCCATCCCATAACTCTGAATTCTCTTAACTGACTCCAGCAGGTTTCCCCGGTTTTGAGATTTCTGAGCTTCCTTAAGACTCTCTTCAACAGGGGTCTCAATGCCAAGAAAGACGCGGCGAAAGCCGGCACGCTGCATCTCGCTGAGCAACTCCTCATCATCAGCAAGGTTCACACTCGCCTCGGTTAGCAGAGAAAAAGGGTGGCCGTTGTTTTCCTGCCACTCGATCAGTTCAGGTAGGAGTCGCCTAACATTCTTCTTATTGCCTATGAAATTGTCGTCGACAATGAAAACGGTACCGCGCCAACCGAGACGTAGCAGCGCGTTCAACTCCGCCAGTATTTGTTGATTGCTCTTTGTGCGGGGCACCCGCCCGTAAATTTCAATGATGTCGCAGAATTCGCAGTTGAATGGACAGCCGCGGGAATACTGCACCGACATGGCGCTGTAACGCTTCATGTCCGCGAGTTGGAAATCGGCGACCGGTGTCATCGATAGACTTGGCCGTTCAGTCGCCTTATATGTCCGTTTCGCCTCGCCGCGGGCTAGGTCTTGAATAAACTGCGGCAGCGTAGTCTCAGCTTCGCCGAGAAAGACGTGATCCACGCCCGGCAAGTCTTCAATTGTGGTGGTAACGTATGGCCCACCAAGTACGACTCGCTTGCCCCGCTCTTTGCATCGTCTCACAACCTCATGCACGGAATCCTTTTGCACCAGCATGCCGGTCACGAAAACAATGTCAGCCCACTCGATGTCGGAAGACTTCAGTCGGCGCACATTCAAATCAACTAATCGTCGCTTCCACGACTTCGGCAGTAGCGCTGAGACAGTCAATAGTCCGAGCGGCGGAAACGCGCATCGCTTGCGCTCGAACGGCAGCGCATGACGAAAACTCCAATAAGTATCTGGAAATTCCGGATTGACCAGCAGAACATTCATCGCGGGCTCCTTCCCCGACAGCATGACCTCAATCGAGAGAATTTGAAATCAGGGAAACAACAAAGGGGTTCAAAGGGAATCCTAGTACCAAATCAAAAATCCGCTCGTAATAGTTACGTAAGATTTGCTGCGTAGGTGGTAAGGAATAACTTGGACTGAGGAGCTTTGTTAAGTCAAAAGAAGGCGCAAAACGACTGGGCTATCAAGCCGTTTCGCGCCTTCTTTCTGCGATTCCAGAAAAGTCTGAAAGCCTGTGGTTAACTTTCGACGATTCGCCTTTCGTAGCGACTAGTATCTCCGATGCCTATGCCTCTTGCGAATCTTGTAGGTGTAAAGAGCTCCGCCACCGGCGCCCACCAGCGAGCCAATAGCTGCCCCTTTCTTGCCACCAGCTATGCCGCCAATAGCAGCGCCGCCTAGCGCGGTTCCCGCAACCGTAAGTTTATCGCGATGTTTTTGCCAAAAAGTGCGGTGACGTCGGTACCGTCTTGTTTGGGCCGAGGTAACCGAGCTTATCGGTCCAACACTAAAAATCAACGTCAAGAGAATCAAGAGAACGGCTAAGGACCGCTTTATTTTCTGGACTGCCAAGGATGTGTTCATCAGTTCCTCCCTTCAAACTCAGTTGTGCTTCCACTCTCAGGGCAAGAGGCGTGCCTGTCCGATGGACAACTCGAACCCGCCAAATGACGGCCAAAAGTGGAGTTACAGAGCAAGATGAGGCTTCTAGCGGGTTCTCCGGCGTACTCTTAGGAGCCACTAAACGTACGAGAGTGTTCCAGACCGAAGTCCTTAGACTGGCCGAGCGTGTTCGGAAAACTGAACTGGTTCTAAACTGGGACCGCGGGCGTCTCGCCCGCACTGAGCGAAACGAACAACCCGTTCGTTACACAAACTAGGCCTTCGCGCCTTTTACAAATTTCAGCGCGACACCGTTCATGCAATACCGCAGGCCAGTCGGTGGGGGGCCATCATTGAATACGTGCCCAAGATGCGAATCGCACCGAGCACACAACACTTCGGTCCGCGACTCAGACAAACTGTTGTCGACTTCCTCATGCACATTCTGTTTGGCGATAGGTTGATAAAAACTCGGCCAACCTGTACCGGAGTCGAACTTAGCGCCCGAACTAAACAGCGGAAGCTCGCAAGCGACGCATTCGAAAATGCCTTTTTCATGGATCTCATTCAGCGGACTTGAAAACGGCACTTCAGTTCCCTTGAGCCGCGTTACTTCATACTGCTCAGGCGTCAGGATGCGTTTCCACTCTTCGTTGGTTTTGGTCACTTTGGTAATTCCTTTAGATTTCGATGAATTCGGATTATTGGCACGTTTCAATCTGGACTGCTGCGAGATGCCGCCAGACACCAAAGGCAACCTGGAGAACGCTGCGAAGGCTCCCAAGGCGATGGCAGATGAAAGAAAGTGACGTCGATTCATAAATTGCTGCTCCATTACTCGGCTAATAGTTTAGTCGATGTAATTACGTGACAACCTGGTCGAATGGATTTTAACGGTGAAGGGTAAGCGCTGCCAATTACAGTAATCATTCACCCAGCTTACGCTTAAGAATGTTGGTAGTCCGCTCCGTCACACTTGGTGGTACGGATCGAGCGAAGGGTTGTCTTTCGCTCAGTTCCGACTCTGGCTTCGACGCTTCGACGGGTTCGGTGGGGTCAGGGCGGATCAAGAGTCCGGCGACAAGGTGGCCCACGCCCGAAAGCGCAGGCATCAAACCGATAAGCCACAGGATCCGCACCACCGGTTCTATTTCAAAAGGCACCTTGGCAACGATATCGGGCGGGAGTTTCAGCACCAGCGCACCGGTCAGGAAGTAAAGGAAGGTCGCCAGGCCGATACCGCTGAAGAGCGAAACCGCACCGGTAACCATGTGCTTTTCCCGCCGCTGTTCCGCTGACTTCTTCTTTCTACCTTTGAGCCACCAGGGTTGGTGAGGAGTAGGATCATCCGAGCTGCGCACGATTTCTATGTTCATTTGATCCAAGGCGCGCGAGATATCGTCGGTAACCTGTTCGGCTTTCAGGTTCTTCATCATCTCTTTGATCTTTGGCAGCGGCCCGCGATCACTACGGGCAATTGCCTCGCTCAGCGAGACGGCCTTGCCGATCACCTTAAGATTGGCTCCGCACGACCGGCAATACTGCAGGCCCGAAGAAGATTCAGTACCACACTGTGGGCAATACATGGCTGTTCCTGTAGTCTCCGCTAAAACGTTAGCCCAATTTTGGGCGTTAGCAAAGCCACTTGAACTACGACCGCGCAGTCTCCTTTGTTCAACGTACTTCGTTAGGTGCCACTCTGATTAGGCGACCGCGGCAGCAGTGGAGCCGAAGGCGTACGCAAATTCCGACCCCGGGATGGCACCCTGAGTAAGGTAACCTTGGAAGATCCGGGGCCTAACAGGTAAAACAGCTACGACTGCTATATGTCTTAACTGACACTCAAAATCACCCGTGTCGAGACAAAGCCCCCGGCGAATATTCCGCCGGAGGCTTTCATCAGTCGCAGTTATTTGCGAGCCATGGATTAGTAACGTGACCCGCCACTGCGAGCGCCACTGCCGATTCGATTTTCGCGTGGCTTGGCTTCGTTAACCTTCAGTGCCCGTCCTCCCAGATCCTTACCGTTGAACTGCTCTATAGCAGCGGCACCTTCTTCCTTCGTTGACATCTCAATAAAGCCGAAGCCGCGTGAGTGACCAGTTTCGCGATCTTCAATCACTGATACCCTTTCGACTGTGCCCGCTTGAGCGAACAGTGTCTGCAGTTCCTCACTGGAAGTTTGGAACGCGAGATTACCTACATAGAGTTTCATACTCATAGTTTCTTACCTTTCCCCTATGGGGTTTCACCAGGAGACTTCTCCTTTGGCGAATTAACAGAAGTCCATGTTGGCATGGTAGCTTCCCAATTTGCTAAGGTCGTTGGGATTTACATATCCATGCCGCCGGGCAACGCCCGCGGCTTGTCATCTTCCTGTAGCTCAGAAATGAGGGCCTCGGTTGTTAGCATTAAGCCCGCGATTGATGCAGCGTTTTGCAACGCGCAACGCGTGACTTTCGCAGGATCGATAATTCCAGCAGCCACCAGGTCCTCAAAAGTTTCAGTGGCGGCGTTGTAGCCGAAGTTCGGGTCTTTGCTGGCGCGAACTTTCTCGACAATTACTGCCCCTTCTTTGCCGGCGTTCTGCACGATCTGACGCAAGGGCTCTTCAAGCGCGCGCTTGATGATACTGACACCGATCTGCTCGTCTTCATCGCCGATCGTTTCGCCGTCTTCATTCGTTTCGAATACTTTGAACTTGTCCAACGCCCGAGCGGCGCGAATCAAAGCGACGCCTCCCCCCGCAACGATGCCTTCTTCAACGGCCGCGCGGGTGGCGTTCATGGCGTCTTCAACGCGGGCCTTTTTCTCCTTAAGTTCAGTTTCAGTGGCCGCACCTACGCGAATCACTGCCACGCCGCCAACGAGTTTCGCGAGACGCTCTTGCAGTTTCTCGCGGTCATAATCTGACGAAGTGTCTTCAATTTGCGCTCTGAGCGTCTTTACTCTGGCACGCAGAGCATCTTTGTCGCCGGCGCCATCGATGATGGTCGTGCTGTCCTTGTTAATCGTCACCTTCCTGGCGCGTCCCAAGTCCTCGACCTTGACGTTTTCCAGTTTGATGCCGAGGTCTTCACTGATCACTTTGCCGCCGGTGAGGATCGCAATGTCCTCCAGCAAGGCCTTGCGACGATCGCCGAAGCCGGGAGCTTTTGCGGCGGCCACGTTGATCGTGCCGCGCAGTTTGTTAACCACGACTGTTGCAAGGGCTTCCCCTTCAACGTCTTCCGCGATGATAAGGATCGGCTTGCCCAACTTGGCGACCTGCTCAAGAATCGGCAGCAAGTCTCTCATAGAAGTAATCTTCTTTTCACTCAGCAAAATCACCGGATTCTCGAGCACGGCTTCCATTGTTTCGGGGTTGGTGATGAAGTAAGGCGACAGGTAGCCGCGATCAAACTCCATCCCTTCGACAAACTCCAAATCCATCTCCATCGTCTTCGCGTCTTCGACCGTAATAACCCCGTCTTTACCAA
This sequence comes from Pyrinomonadaceae bacterium, assembly GCA_036560225.1. Taxonomy (GTDB): domain Bacteria; phylum Acidobacteriota; class Blastocatellia; order Pyrinomonadales; family Pyrinomonadaceae; genus PSRF01. The sequence continues at coordinate 7,894 of DATBRN010000020.1, forward strand.
CCTTGGCCATCGCTTCGGCAATCAATTCACCGATAGCAGCATCGCCGTTGGCGGAAATCGCGCCCACCTGCGCAATCATGTCACCCGCGACTGGCTTCGACAGCTTTTTGATCGCTGCCGTCGCCCGCTCAACTGCTTTGTCGATGCCACGCTTCAAGGCCATCGGGTTTGCGCCGGCCGCGACGGTTCTAACGCCTTCGCGGTAAATCGCCTGCGCCAGCACCGTTGCGGTGGTGGTGCCGTCGCCGGCGACCTCGCTGGTCTTCGACGCCACTTCACGCACCATCTGCGCGCCCATGTTCTCCAGCGAATCCTTTAGCTCAATCTCTTTCGCCACGGTTACTCCGTCTTTGGTGATTGTCGGACTGCCATACGCCTTACCGAGAACGACGTTGCGCCCTTTCGGACCGAGCGTGATTTTCACCGCGTTGGCGAGCGTATTAACGCCTCGCAGAATTGCCGCCCGTCCGTCTTCACCATGCACTATTTGTTTTGCCATAATTCTTATCTTTCCTCCTGTAAGCAAACTATTGGTTTGCTGATCTTGTAATGCCAACTCGCTGGCCTTGATTGCTTCGGTTTCCGTCACAAACTAACAGTTTGCGTTACACCAGAAGCTATTTGCTCTTTTTGCCGCCGGCAGCCGCACCAGCGCGCGTGATGATTCCAAGAATCTCGTCCTCGCGCATGATCAACAGCTCTTCGCCGTCGATCTTGATTTCAGAACTGGTGTACTTGCCAAACAAAACACGGTCGCCGGCCTTAACATCCAGAGGCTGGCGTGTTCCGTCTTCTTTGTACTTACCTGATCCGGCAGCAATTACTTCACCTTCCTGCGGTTTCTCTTTGGCACTGTCGGGGATAATGATGCCGCCGCGTACTTGTTCGCCTTCGTCAATACGCTTCACGATCACGCGGTCATGTAACGGTGTGATACTCGTTGTCATACTTACTCCAATCTCCTTTTCGGTTTTTCCACTTAGAGTTTAATCGAGGGCGGACGCGCGTCCGCCCTCCGTAATCCGAAGCTTTTCAGCCTCACACCGTTTTGGCAGCAGTCTTGTGGAGCGTTGAATTGGCAACCTCAAAGGTTTCCACCGTTGGCGTTCCCTCGACCACTTTCGACAGGCCCTTCAACACGTCCGGATACCCTGTGCGGTTGTAAGCCTCTGCGTCCCCTGTCGTGTCCCAGAGGCTAATGCCTACGGCCAGCGAGCGTTCCGGGGCAACAAAGGTGATCTCATCGCGAAACCCTTTCTGCTTTCGGAGCAGGGGAAGAATTTCGTCCGCGATAATGCGGTTAAACTCCGGGACGGAATTAGGCTTGAGTTTTATGGAGACATGGCGTGCAAACATTTTTTTGCTCCTTGGATTTGAGCTGTAGACTTCAGGTGATCTGGAAGATCCCAGAGGAGCTGAGAGCGGAGTAAGCTGAACTCGGTTCGACACCCACCTTACGCTAATGATCTCTATATGTCAAATGCAGGATATATTTCGTATGCGAAGTAGTTAAATAATAGTACTTTTAACAAGGTCTTTGGTCTTCCCTCTTGGACCCTGTGTCAAGAATTGACTCGACTTTGTCGAAGATCAGAAGGTCAAAGACCAAAGGCAAGAGACGATGGCGGGGTTGACAAGTGATTCCGTACCGGTATCTGCTCGCCACGTTCCGGCGTTCTGTACTATTGTCACCAACATGGATCAGGACTTCCTCAGATTCGGCTTAGCCGCATTCGTGACGATTCTTGTAGTGGTTGATCCCCCGGGCGTCGTGCCGATTTACGTGGCATTAACCAGGGATGAGAAGCCCTCACGCCGCCGCGCAATATTAGTTCGTGCCGTTCTCATCGCCTTCGGAGTTGCACTATTTTTTCTTATCGCCGGTCGGGCCGTGCTTTCGTATCTCGGCGTCACTGTGCACGCTTTCTCCATAAGCGGCGGAGTTCTCCTGTTCGTGGCAGCCATGCCAATGCTCTTTGGACAACGTGGTGGGCTTCAGGCGCCAGAGCCCAAGAACGCGGCTCAGTCGGACAAGACATTTCCGTCTTTCCTTTGGCGATGCCGCTTTTGTCGGGTCCTGGCACCATTGCCACGATCCTGCTACTGACTTCGCAGGCTGGCGGCGACCTAAAAAAACTGGCCGGGATCGGAATCGCAATCGCAGTCGTGTTTCTGGTTTCCTTCATCGCCCTCCACCTCGGCGCGCGTCTAATAAGGCTGGTCGGCGAAGGGGGCGTGCATATAGCTACGCGCGTAATGGGCATCGTGCTCGCCGCGCTCGCTGTTCAATACGTTCTCAACGGAGTTACCGTTTATTACCAGCTACTCAGAGGGCAATAGAGCGAATCCTCTCAAGGATTGAATAGAGGCTGGACGTTGAGGGACCTTTCAGAGTAAAACCTTTTGGGGACTCGTAATCTAGGACCAACTGACAAAAAAAATGCCGTGACTCTCATCACGGCATCTTTTCAGGTTCACTGGACTACCAAGAGCCTACTATCCGATTCCCTGCTCTCTAAAGCCATCACGATAACCGGTGCTGAAACCGTTTCGGTAGGCCTCGGCATAATTACCGAAGCCGGCATCGTGATAATAATGTGAGCGCTCCGGATCGTAGCTCTTGGATTTGCGACCATCGCTCTCCCCGGTTCTCCGTCCATCCTCGTAGCCTTGCTTATATGCCTTCTCACTGTTGCTGAAGACGTATTGGCGGTAGTAGTTGTAGCGATCAATTCTTCCGAATGGATCCCGGAAGGGGCTGAAAGGTCGTACTATGACCACGCGCCGCGGATAACGACTTTGGGCCGCCGCCGTCGTACCGGCCAAAAGCACAATACTCGTGAGTAGCAATGCTGCCAGGATCAGGCCAATGATCTTGCGCAATAATCTCGTGTTCATAATCCACCTCCCTGAAACAGCTTAATCCTACCGGTTTGTTCGCTTCATTAGTGTTGCGAGGCTGATACCAGACTGTGGAAAAACGACTGCGATCGGTTTGTACCTTTATTGCATTTCAGTGAACACGGCTGCTGAGGCGTTTTTCACGAAGTTTAACAAATCAAGCACGCGTCGATTCCGGCTTCGGACGAACATATTGGACCAGTTGCCAGCCAAGAATCGCCGTGATCACAAGCCCAACAATCACCCAGGTGAGATTGCCGAAAATCTCCCCAATAGCTTGGATACGATTACTAAAGAAGTACCCAATGCTGACGTAAAGGATCACCCAAAGCACCTCGCCCAGTACATCCCAGAGCAAAAACCGTTGCCAGGGATAGCCGGCGATTCCACTCGCCACATTTACCCATGGTCCAAGCGCCGTTACCAACCAGCGACTGAAGAAAATAGCGGCGCCACTCCATCGCTTAGTCAAAGTCTCAGCGTGTTTCACTTTTGCTTCGACGCCGATTCGGCGACTGAGGCGGTTGATCAAACGACGACCACCCCAGCGAGCTAAGCCGTAGGCGATTTGATCGCCGAGTACGGCAGCAAGGCTCCCTACCACCAGCACCTGCCAGAGTTTCATTTCCCCTTGTTCGACAAAGGCGCCGGCGGCCACCAGCATCAGGCTCAGTGGAAAAGGAACACCGACAGAACAGATCATAATCACGCCAAAGAGCACCGGCAGACCGTGTACCAACAGTGCTGCCAGAACCTGCTCGGTAATACTCATGGCGACCGCTCCGGCGCCGGTCTGCTTGCTGGTTCTTGGGCTTTTTCGCGAAGGGGTTGTGGACCAGGAGGAGGATATGGGGGGCGCGCGTGCACTATCGCGTCCTGCAGAATACTAATCACTTCCTCGACGGAGCGATTTTGCTCTCGAGCAATTTCTCTAATGGGCCGCCGATCGGGCCCGTTAGTCCTCGGAGGTAAGCCGAGCGCCTGACGCAGCACCCACGGCGGCACATTGTAGGAGTGCGCGATGTATCCGATATTCATCCAGGGACGAATTGGTTCGTCCTGGTGGTAGTGCCAGTAGATTGCTCGCCGAACTGTGCGCACTGCAAAGAGCCCGGTGAACGAAAGGACGAACACAAACGCCAATACCACTAACCATTGTCGCGATCCTAGATTCTTCATCCCGTGTGCCTTGGTAAGAGGATACCGTACGTCAAAGGCATTCGATAACTTGCGGGCAAGTCACTCAACATGCGGATATCCGCCAGGGCATTCCTTTTCCTACCGGTGCAGTCACTCAACACGCGGATCTACGCCGAAGGCGTTAAATAACATAGCCCAGGGTTGCGCGCTTCGCGCCACCCTGGGATCACGATTCCCTCAAGATGCTTTCACCCTGAAAGGGTTCTGGTATTGGCAACGCTTATTTAACCCTTTCAGGCAACCGTGTACAATGGATCTGGAGATTATTCAAATGAGCAAATTAATAGCTGCCCATTTCGATGGCGAGCGAATCTTGTTGGACGAACCAGTGGAGTTGGAACCTAATACCAAACTGACTGTCACGGTCCTATCAAAATCAAATAGAGAGAGATTTACAGCGACAATTTGGCAAGAAGGTGATTTTCATGTCGCTCAATGCCGAGAATTTGAAATCGCGAGTCAAGGCTTCACAAGAGAGGAAGCAATTCAGAATCTAAGTGAGGCTATAGCACTACATTTCGAGCCTCCGGTAGCTTCAATATTCCCCGAAGTTGTCACACTAGAGGCTGAGGTCGAGCGTGGCACCGCTTAGACCGCTGCCGTATCGCTTGGTGAAGAAAAAACTTGAGGCTGCTGGTTTCGAAGAGCGGATCGGTCGTGGCAGTCACAGGAAATTCGTCAAGTTCACACCGGATGGTGTCATCACGGCTATCGTACCCGAACACCGAGAGATCGCAGTTGGAACTCTCCGTAGTATTCTTCGCCAAGCAATGCTGACTCCAGAAGAATTCGAAAGGCTCTAGTTAGGCATCCGCCCATCTTCAAGTATCTTAGCGGCTCACTTACACTTCGAATAACCACAATCCCGGCAGAAGTCGCAGCCGCTGGCGTGTTCGAGTTGGCCGTGGCATTCGGGACAGATGCCGATCATTGTCGACATGATCGCGCCGGTCACGGGCGCCTGTCCTGTATGAAACGGCGCCTGCTTTTTGCCAACCGCACGAGCCGAGTCGGGGAGGTTTTGCACGCGGCGGTTGGTAATCATGATGCACTCAGCAACTGCTTGCTCAGGCGAAGTCAACAGACGCTCGTTGAACCAAACCGCGTGCGTGCCGGTCACCTTGTTAAGACTGTAGGCTACTTCAGCAGCATCGAAACCACCGCGCAACATCTTCGACGCTAACAATCCGACGCCACCGCTGATTGGACCAGTGGCGAACACTTCCTGGATCATCTTGCCATCGTGATTTACGGTGACGTAGAGGTTCTGACCGTCGAACGGAATCTGCCAGGTGGCGCCACTCAACTCGCGCGGCCGCTCAATACGTATTGCAGTCAGATCAGGCTGAGTCTGAGGCCTGACGGACGGTCTGGCTTCCGGCTGATTGGAAGCTGCTGTGTCTGCTTGTATCTGTTGTCTCGCTGCCACCTCAGCGTCTGCACTGATTGGCGCCGTGGTTGCATCGCTATGAGTTACGCACGGCTCATCAAGCACTTCAACCATCGCCTCCGGATTGCAGGCAATCTCGCCCTTTGCTGTCGATTCGGGCGAATCCGACGCCTTCATCGAAGTCAACACTTGATTGTCGCGCGAGCCGTCGCGGTAGTAACTGACCGCCTTGCAACCAAGCTCGCGACCAAGACGGTAGAGGCTGTCCACAGATTCAACCGTGTCGTCGACCGCCCCATTGCAGGTTTTGGAAACACTGTTATCGACGTTGCGCTGGGCCGCTGCCAGTACGTGCACGTGTTGCTCGGCGCTGATGTTCATCGCCGAAATAAAGTGTGGCGGCAACTCGCGTTCGTGTTCACAGACATATTCGGAGGCCCTGTCGATCGACTCCTGATCCGTTTGATCGACTTCGAGTCCTAACGCCTCGGCGGCAAGCGTGTGCACGTAGGTCCGCGTCCCCAGAGTATCCCGGCGCACGTAGGCCCATGAGAAATTCGGCTCGATGCCCGAGGAAGTTTCAGCGACCAGAGATATCGTGCCAGTCGGCGCAATGGTCGTCACTTCATAGTTACGAGGCGTCAAAGGCACATCGCGCGAAACGCCGATCTGGTTATAGAGAAAGTCCTCATAAGCGTCGCGATTGAGCTCAAACTCAGGGAAGGCCCCCTTCTCGGCGCCAATCTTGATGCTGGCATTCCATGCCTCGCGGTGAATAAAGCCCATCATCTCGTCCATCAAGTCGATTGACGCAGTCGAGCCGTAAGTGACCTTCAAATTCAAACAGAGATCCGCAAAGCCCATTATTCCCAGTCCTACCGGACGCGTGCGCGTGACAACATCGTTTATTTCGGGCAGCGGCCAGGCGCAGGTGTCGATCACGTTATCGAGGAAACGCGTGCAAAGATGCGTGACCTCCCGCAGGCGATCCCAGTCAATACGAGTCTCGGGGTCGTAGAACTTATTCAGATCGATCGAGCCAAGATTGCAGGAGTTGGAGAAGTGCAGAAACTGTTCGCCGCAAGGGTTACACGAATAAATCGGCCCCATTGATTTCATCATGTGGTTGTGACGATTAACTTCATCGATGAAAGCAATTCCCGGCTCGGCATATTTGTGTGCGCTGGCAACGATGCGGTTCCAGATGTCCGGCGCATAAACCATCCCTGGCCGCGGCGGTTCTTCAACCGTACAGTCGGAGAGATCCGCGGCCTGGAACGCCTGCTTGTCGGGAAAGGTCACGGTTGTCCCATCAGGACGACGGTAGACAACATATTCGTCGTCGCGCAGTGGATCGTGAATAGGCTCGGTCCACGGTTGTCCATCAAACTCCAGCTGAAACCATTCATGGTCGTCAACGGCCTTCAAAAACTTGTCCGTAACGTTGACTGAGATATTGAAGTTAGTAAGCGAGTGCTGATCGTTCTTTGCGTGTATAAAACGCAGAATGTCAGGATGCGTGACGCGCATCATGCCCATATTCGCGCCGCGTCGCACACCGCCTTGCTTCACAACGTCCGTCACCTGATTGACGATGTTCATGAACGACACTGGACCGGACGCCACTCCGCGAGTTGAACCCACCAGAGCACCCGAGGGCCGCAAAAATTCATAGGTCATGCCCGTGCCGCCGCCGGTTTGATGAATGGTCGCCGCTGCTTTGGCGTGATCCATGATCCCGGTTATCGAGTCAGGCACCTCCAGAACGAAGCATGCCGCGAGCTGGCCATTGGTCTTGCCGGCGTTGACCAGGCACGGCGTATTGGGAACAAACTCCCGCGCCAGCATGACATCTGTCATAGCGTTAAAGAACTGATCGCGCTTTTGCGCATCCTTTTCAGCAGCTGAGACATGACCCACGACGCGGCGGACAATATCCGGCCACTCCTCAAGGGCCCGGCCTTTCGCATCCTTCAACGAGTATCGTTTGCTGATAACACGTCTGGCGTTCAGCCCGAGCGGTTGGGTTTTGCGACGCACCTGGGGAGTTGCGGAACTGCCGGCGGTTGTCGTGGAGGATACTTCTGCTGTGACGGTTTGTTTGCCCATAGCTGCGCTCATCTTATCTGCCTTTCTGGTGCCCTGGGGTAGCTCCAGCACAAGCCAAGTTGCGGGTTTCAAAGACGGTTCTACGGCTACATTATAGTAGACGCAGCACCGCTTAGCATGTTTTAACGGATACTTCGGTTGGCTCTTTTCGAAGCGAAAAACTTATGTAAAGAGCAGCTACGGGGGTTGCCGCTGCTCCCAGTTAGCCCGCGTCGTCTCAAGCGGAGCGGAATATACTCCTTTGTAACACGCATGTCAATATGTAGTGGTCATCTTTTTTTTCAATGCATTATAGTGTGTTAATTGAGGCAAAGCATTAACTCCTAAAGTACTGGCACTAAGTCGTTTCAAGGGCTTGTAAAGTAAACTGTTAGTTTGCGTAGGTACCTAACCTCAGGCCGCGTAGTCACGAATCAACGCAAACTAACAGTTTGATTTACTCTGGCTATTTAGAACTATTGGAGAGCAGCAATTCGAAATTGCCAATGTCGCGATTGTGGCTATCAAGAGCGGCGAAAGTATCAGAGGTTTCTTCCAACATCTGTTTCGTCATCGCGATCGAATCGCTGAGTTGTTCGAAATCAAGCGAGGAAACGCGTTCTGGCGTTGGCAGTGTAACTACTTGATCGTTAACCAAGCCGAAGAAGTTTTCGATTGACTGCAACTGTCCTTCAACCAGCTTTACTGACCGCTCGATGTCCTGGAACGCAGCAACCCTTCGTTTAAGGATTTCTACATTAGACTGCTGAATTCGACGCTCGCGATCGTCGCGCGAATGCTCTACCGCTCGTTCGGCCTGAATGAGCTGGTTTTGCACTGCCTGGCGGTTTATCGATCGAAGATGGTGTTTCCTGCGACGGTAAACGTCCAGCAGATCCACAAAGTCTTCCCAGCGTTGATCAAGACTCAGGATATTTTGAGGAATCTGTTTGGCGTTAGTGAACTTCTTGTAGTTGGAGTAGATCTGATTCTTCATCCAGCGCAGATACTCAACCGCTTCCCGTTCGCGAGGGTCAAACAGCTTGATGGATGCTTCGCGTTGCTGGTCACGAAGTTTCATCAAGCGCTGCTTTTCGCGGCGGTCAACAAGTCGGCGATAGAGTGAGCTGGCTGGCACTGTAACTAAGTAAATTGTCTCGGCGGCGAGACCCGCGGCTAGTGGTATTACGTCATGCGCTGAAGCTAGCGTATAGGCTCCAATAACGCCAAAGCTCACCATTCCCAAAAAATTTAAGGGTTCGTTGAAGGCCTCTTTCAAATACTTGAATTCGATCTTAGGGAACTCGGGCATATCCTTGAACTATGGAGACCACTGGCCATTTGCCTTTATGTGGGCAGAGACACCGCGAGCCGGGTGTCAATTAATACGGTTACTATTATTGACGACTTTCTCAGTTCGCTCGCTGTTAGTCGTTTCGCCTTGCGCCGGCAAGGCTTGTTGAGAAGCGCCACTGGTGGCTGACGGTAAAAGTCCCATCTCTTGTTTGTACGCGAGCAATTTGTCTTGCAATTGCATGTCCATCGCTTCACGTTCAATATCCTGCATCTGGTTGTCGACTGAGGCGGAGCCGAGTTGTAACTTTGCCTCTGCGGCGGCGGCGCGACGATCAATCTTGTCGCGCATTTCATCAAACGTTGACGCGTCGTCGCCAATCTGGAACGACTCCATCGTCTGTGCAAGTTGTTCCTGAAGTTTGGCCTGCTTCGACTGATTAATCAGCTGCATTGCCTCAGCCGTTCGTCTCTGCATTTGCAAGACATAATTGTCGCGCGCCTTGAGTGCCTGTTTCGATGCCAGCGTGGCGTGCTCAAGTTGCTGCGAGGTCTTTTGCAGATCCATCTGCGCCTGTTGCAGTTGGCCGATATAGGCCGTGGCGATGTCGTCACGGCTCATCTTTACCGACGCGCGAATCTTCGAATCTAACTCGACGACCTGCGTCTCCAGACGTTCTTTACTTTTCGCGAGAAGCTTTTCCGTGGCCATCACCTGCGCCACGGAGTTGTTCAGATCGGGCACGCGATCGCGCATATCCCGGATAGTCTGCTGCAATATCAGCTCGGGATTCTCAGTTGACTCAATTAATCCGCCGAACAGCGCCCTTATCGAACGCGAAATTCTGCTCAAAAGTCCCATTTTGTAGCTGATCCTCCGCCAAGAGATGTGCGATCTTTGTACGTTGCCCTCAAATTCCCGCGCCCGTATATGTACGATGAATCACTGCGAAGGGTTCAAAATACGGCCGTCAGAGTAAAATGAAGTATAACAGCAGTTGTACGCCGCCTTCCAGAAAAGGCCTGTAGTTTAGGAGTTCTGCCTTCCGGTTGCGACAATGCGGGCGCAGGCTAAAGCTTGGACTCTGAACTGGTTGCTTTTGACGCCTCCCAGAACTGCCCGATATCCCGGCGGTATTGCATTCCGTCCCAGTTAACCTTTTCGATGGCTTCGTAACAACTGGCCAGTGCCCGCTCCAAGGTGTCGCCGGTCGCGGTTATGCCGAGGACTCGTCCACCCGCAGTCAAGAGATCCCCTGCGGCTGATTTTATGGTCCCGGCATGAAAGACTTGCAGATCGTCACTAATCGCAACGTGATCCAGCCCAGAGATAGTTACGCCAGTTTTATAAGGCCCGGGATAACCTTCGCTGGCTAAGACGACGCAAGCAGAGGATCGGTTACGCCACTCAACACCGACGTCCCGAAGTTTTCCCTCAGTCATCGCTTGGAATACCTGGCAAAGATCCGACTGAAGTCTCACCAGGATGGCCTGAGTTTCAGGATCCCCGAAACGCACATTGTATTCCAGCACTTTCGGACCAGCCGGCGTCAGCATCAAGCCGATAAAGAGAATCCCTCGGAATGGAAAACCTTCTTGATGGGCCCCTTCAAGAGTTGGTTCGACAATTTCCCGCGTGATCCGGTCGAGAGTTTCGTCGTCGAGGACCGACCAGTCGGTAATGGCGCCCATTCCACCAGTATTTGGCCCGGTATCATTTTCCCCAATGCGCTTGTGATCGCGAGCGGGTGGCATTAGTGCATAGTCGCGTCCGTCCGAGAACAACAAGATTGACACTTCTCTTCCCTCAAGCGCTTCCTCAATCACAATCTGTTTTGCCGCTTCCGGCGCAACCAACTTCCCACTAGCAAGCTGCGCGATGGCCTTTTCACCTTCGGCGTGTGAAGGCGCAACAACCACACCCTTTCCGGCTGCCAGTCCATCTGCCTTAACGACAACCGGCGCATCAGGTGGTCCAAACTTTCCACCCCGCAGCGCGTCCAGCGCGCCCGCGACCGAATCAGCAATACAATAATCAGCCGTAGGTATTTTGTGTCGCCGCATAAAATCCTTGGCAAACGACTTACTCGATTCCAGACGCGCAGCCGCACGTGTTGGCCCAATGATTCTCAATCCCTTGCGCTCGAATTCGTCGACAATGCCATCAGCCAGTGGACCTTCTGGCCCAACAATTGTCAGATCGATATCCTCTGAGCGTACAAACTCAATTAGTGACGATTGTTCAGTAGCAGCAATCGGGACGCAGTCTGCAACCTCTGAAATTCCACCATTGCCAGGCGCGCAAAACAGTTCGAGCGGCTGGCTTGAAGTTCGCTTCAGGGTCCAAAGGATCGCATGTTCACGACCACCGGAACCTACGACCAGTACTTTCATTGTTCGCCGTACTCCTCAACTCATTGACAGTAAACTCATTTCAGAATAGGCTTCTTTTATCCTTGACACAAATTCGTCATAGTTATACTTTTCATCATCCGCTCCACCTGTTCGAGGGCAGCTAACGCTCACCCCGATGCTCGCCAGGACAACAGCGGCTCCTCTTTGAACCAAAAGGCAAGACCGCTCCGAGTGGCCCGCCCAACGTTAGATCGGTCTAGATCGACCCCGGGAGAACAAATCATGTCAGAACGGGAAGAAATACGGGAGGTGGAAACAACCTCAGATTCTGAACGTCCAGATCGCAGCATCAAATGTGTAGATTGCAACGAATACTTCATCTGGACTTCGGGGGAGCAAGCCTTTTTCCATGATAAGGGACTGAGGAACGAGCCAAAGCGTTGTAAGCCCTGCAAGCAAGCCAAGAACGAGAGGTTAGCTGCCATCACCGCAGCCCAAACATCTGGAATCAGGCAACGCGTTGAGGTTTCAGTGCAATGCGCTCAATGTGGTCAACAGACCACTGTTCCTTTTTATCCTTCTCAAGGCCGACCGGTTTACTGTCGCTCGTGCTTTCTCGCCGGTCGCACGGCCGATTTGAGCGCTTCTGGAAACGCCTGACTGCTTGGTTAGGTTTCTCTTGATTCAAGAATAATCAAGCCTCGCTCAGCCTCGTTGCTCTCTCTCGCTTTGTCTTGAACGAGCTTCTAAATCTGCAGCCTCACAAATTTCCATCAACCGCCCACATGCACAATCGGCCGGCGTTCGGGATCTTTCTCAGCTTGCCGTAGCACCTCATGTGTAACCGGAGCCGTGTCCCCTTCACCAAAGGCTATGTACTTCAGCAAATAGGACAGGGGATTGCCTTCGCTCCAGCCAAAATACACGTGTGGCAATTTCCCGGTTTCATTGCGCAGGAAGAGTAAGAACGCAGCAATTGCATTGGGCACCGCCGGCGACACTGCCCGCAACACTTTAAAGCCGTCAACTCTTTCCCCATGAACTCGCAAGACACCCGAGAATTCCGAGGCATCGCCTGGTGTTACCTCGAAGAAGAGGATTGGCTCACCGGCCGGGATATGGTTGTCGGTTCGCTTTTCTCTTTCTTTGATTTCATATTCGTGCGCATCACCGGTATCAAGACGATTAGCGATGATTCGTACGGTGCCTCTTGCCGCCTGACGCAGGAACTCGCGCGCCTGGTCGTCGAGTTCAATACGTTCCACTCTCAATTCGGTTGAACGCCAAACCCGGGAGAATAGTGATGCGACAACAATCGCCAGAATAAAGAATGAGGCAATCTTAATACCTTCAGGACGCTCGTGAATGTTCTGAATGGTTGTGTAAGCAAAAACGGCGGCGATAAGAAGGAAAGGAATCCAGTTTTGGCGCCGCTTGCGCATTGCGAGCGTTACAGCAATCGCCGCCGAAGTCATCAACACCAGCACACCGGTGGCATATGCTCCGCCCTGGGCGTCAACGTCAGCTTTGAAAATCAACGTCACCGCAACGGCGATCAGCATGAAGACGAGCGCAAGCGGTCGCGTGGCTTTGGCCCATTGCGGGGCCATGCCGTAACGCGGAAGGTAACGCGGGACGATATTGAGCAGACCAGCCATGGCCGATGCCCCGGCAAACCAAAGAATCGCGATTGTGCTCAGGTCGTAGGCTGTGCCGAATAAATCGCCGAAGAAATAGTGGGCCAGGTACGCGATCGCGCGACCGTTTGCTTCACCACCCACCAGAAACTTCTCAGCCGGAATCAGCATCGTGGTTACCATGCTGCTGGTGATAAGCATGACACTCATTATCAAGGCGGCGGTGCGCAAGAGCTTGCGCGTGTTCCGAATTCGCCCCTCAAGCAATCTGTGCGTGCGTCGTTCCGGAGCGCGACCAGTACGCGTAGCATGGATGTCCTCCCAGTCCGCATCAGTTAGCTCTTCGTCTCCTCTGACCAGCGGCATTACAGCCACGCCCGTTTCAAAGCCCGAAAGCCCCAATGCTAGTTTTGGAAAAAGAATCAGCGAGACTGCCACCACAAGCCATGGATTGCCGTGTGCACGTGGATGATCAAGCAAAGCTTTTTTCCAATCCGGAAAATAGTGAGGATGAGTAAATACCTCATATAAGCCATAGCCCACGACAACCACGTTAAGTAACAGGTAGATCGCAACCAGGATTACCGCGATCCCGATAGCTTCCTTGAAACCGCGAAGAAAGACACCGCCCAGGAGCGCGACGAGAACCAGCGTCACGCCGACCTGATGTTTCAGCAGCTGAGGTGTAAAGGGATTTTCGATAATGTGAGCAGTAGCGTCTGCGGCTGAGAGAGTGATCGTGATAATAAAATCCGTGGCCACGAAGCCGAGCAAGACAAGCACAAAGAGTTTACCCTTCCAACGCGACAGCAGATGCTCCAGCATTGAAATGGAGCCTTCACCGTGCGGACTTTCCGCGGCGACTCTACTGTAAATTGGCAACGCGCCAAGGAGAGTTAGGAGAACGAGAATGAGGGTTGCTACCGGCGAGAGGGCGCCTGCTGCTAGAAATGCAATACCGGGTTGGTAACCGAGTGTCGAAAAGTAATCGACACCAGTCAAACACATCACCTTCCACCACGGATGTTGTTTGTGAGAGCCAGGCTGATCGTCGGGTGAAGCCGACTGTTTGCCGCCCCTATACAACCAGCGCTTGAATTGTCCCAGTGCAGCTCTTCTGCTTAGAAGTTTAGGCATTCCTTGCCGAACTCACTCACTAGACGGAAAAGATCTCAGCTAACAAGCTATCTGAACTAACTAATCCCAATATTCTCTCTCAACAAAAAAAGCACGGAGCAATGAGCTCCGCGCTTAATCAAGATCGCGTCACTGCCCTTCCCTTGGCCTACGAGGTTAGCTGTCGGGCTTGAACAGGAAGTGTTCTACACAAAGTGTCTCTTGACGAGCGCCCTGTGATTCGCCCCGTGTTCCGCATCGGCGAAACAGTGGTTCCCCCGCGTCACTCGCCGCCGGGCAAGTGACTTTGGCAGACATTTGATTGTCAATCAGGAGGATGTTACTCCCGCCGACCCGGCTGATCAACCTCATGGAAGCCGTCATGAAAGTTCACTCAACCACCCACGTGCACAATCGGCCGGCGTTCTGGATCTTTCTCCGCCTGACGCAGCACCTCGTGAGTCACAGGCGCTGTATCACCTTCTCCGAAGGCAATGTATTTCATCAGGTATGAAAGCGGGTTACCTTCACTCCAACCAAAATAAACGTGTGGCAGCTTGCCTGTCTCATTACGCAGAAAGAGCAGGAATGCTGCGATCGCATTTGGCACGGCAGGAGACTCTGTACGCAACACCTTATAGCCGCCGACTTTTTCACCGCGAATTCGCAACACCCCCGAAAATTCTGAAGCATCGCCGGGTGTTACCTCGAAGAAGAGTATTGGCTCACCAGAAGGTATGTGGTTATCGTCGCGCTTTTCTGTCTCTTTAAGTTGATACTCAAGCGCATCGCCGCTATCGCAACGGTTAGTAATGATTCGGATCGTACCTTTTGCTGCTTGTCGAATGAAGTCGCGCGCCAGATCGTCAATTTCAATGCGCTCAACACGTAATTCCGTCGATCGCCAAATCCGCGACACCAGCGACGCAATTACAATCACCGCGATGAAGAACGAAGCGATCTTAATCCCTTCTGGCTGCTCAATGATGTTTGTAACGGTCGTATAAGCAAACACGAGCGATATGAGCATAAACGCCCACTGCACCTTCTGTCCTTTGCGCCGGGCCGACAGCGTGACGGCGATTGCCGCAGAGGTCATGAGAGCAAGTACACCAGTGGCATATGCTCCAGCCTGCGCGTCTACATCTGCTCTAAAAACAATGGTGACGATAAAACAGATCATGGTGAACACAACCACCAGTGGACGTGTGGCGCGGGCCCACTCAGGGGCCATCCCATATCTCGGCAGGTAACGCGGAACGATGTTGAGTAGACCGGCGAGCGCAGACGATCCCGCAAACCATAAGATGGAGATCGTACTCAGGTCGTAGAGAGTGCCGAAGACGTCGCCGAGGTAAAGATGCGCAAGATATGCCAACGCGCGACCATTGGCGCGGCCCGCTTCAGTGGTCAATGTTTCCGGCTGGAACTCTTCGGGTGGAATCAACAGCGTGGTGACCAGGCTACTGGACACCAGCAGGAAACTCATGATCAGCGCCGCGGTTTTAAGCAGCTTGCGAGTGTTTTGAATGCGACCCTGCAATAGTCGCTGGGCGGTCTCTTCAGTGATCGCCCGAGCGCTGCGGGTAGTGTGGATTGACTCCCAGTCTTTTGCGGTCAGATCGCGATCGCCACGCACCAGTGGCATCACCACGACGCCAGTTTCAAAACCCGACAGCCCCAGGGCAAGTTTTGGGAAGACAAGTACGGCCGCACCGAGCATCACAAAAGGGTTTTGGTAGGTCTGAAAGAATGCTGTTTTCCAACTCCATACCACTGTCTGGTTGGTCCAGACTTCATAAAGGCCAGTGATTATGACGGTGAGATTAAGCAGAAGATATACTGCGACCAGTACTACCGCGATTCCAATCGCTTCCTTGAATCCTTTTAGAAAGACGGCGCCCAAAGCTGCAATCAGTAGTAACGTTAAACCAACCCGGCTATGAAGGATCTGAAGATGTTGCAGGACAAAGGGGTTCTCGACAATGTGTGCCGTGGCATCCGCTGCTGAGAGAGTAATGGTGATGATGAAACTGGTGGCCGCGAATCCCAGCAGGACAAGCACAAACAACTTTCCCTTCCAACGAGAAAGCAGATTCTCGAGCATCGAGATGGAACCATCACCATGTGGGCTTTCGGCGGCGACACGGTTGTACACTGGCAATGCCCCGAAGAGCGTAAGCAAAACCAAAACGAGTGTGGCGATTGGGGAAAGAATGCCGGCGGCTAGATACGCAATGCCGGGCTGGTAGCCGAGTGTCGAGAAGTAGTCGACCCCGGTCAAGCACATGACCTTCCACCACGGATGTTGCTTGTGAGGCGCAGAGTGATCTGCGGTTGAACTCGATTGCCTACCGCCCCTATACAACCAGAGCTTAAAATTTCGCCTTGTTCGATCGAAAAGGGGCATTCTGATAGCCAACACACTAGCCGAACGCGCAGCGTCTAACCCTCTCTATGTCTGGCTTTTTTGCTCGCGGAATTCTACGCTGATTCGATCCTACGTCAAGCGGATTCCCGGAGTCAGTAACTGACTTTTCTGTGCCCAAAAAAGCGGGCGGGGGCCTCCCACAGCCCCCACCCAAAGGCCACGTGTCCTCACCCCACGCGACCACTTCGTTCACCGGGGAGGTGAACGCAGCCGGATTATGCAACAGTCCGATTAAACTTTCAACCGCCTATCACTAGCAAAAAACACAATAAAAGTTGGATGCAAAAGCTTAAGTAACGAATCGTACAAGAGGCCTAAACGAATGACTGTGAGGCGTTCTAAGGACACCGATCAGGACGGATTGTTTCCCATCGTGGATGTTATGCCGCTTCCAATCGCTGCGGAATCACCGCTGCGGCGAGGATCATTTGTAAGTTTTTCGGAGTGTGCAAGGTCTGCCATTGCGACCACTACCAAAAGCGCGGTTACGCCAAAGGTGGCAAGAATATAAAGGAGCGCCGTCATCTCCTTGTAGATAAGAACGATTGTGACAACGCTAAGAACGGCGGTCCAGAGAACCGTGATCATCCTTCTTCGCCGTCGATCACCAGCCGCATTCCTTGAGCGTTTCATTCGCTTTTGACTCCATTGACGTCAAGCCGTCTCGTTGATTGACCTCATGCAAACAGCCGATCAAATTAGCACGGTGCAAGATTAATAGATCACCTTGTTGGCCAACGAAGCGCCACCACTAGTGAACACATTCCCCAGACCTCCGGTGGCCGCTCCAACCAGAGTCTTTCCGATTCGCCCGGCCGAAAACATACCCGCCTCGGGTACTTCGATCACATCGAAGGCCTGCAGAAAAACATCTGGTTTCTTATTCTTCTTGATCGCTCCATAATCTACGACGATCGTTTCCTGGTCCTGCGCGCCGGGTTTCTGGCGATAGATCTTGACCTCGCTGACTTTGGCCTCAGACCTGACACCTCCGACCATTGCCAGAGCTCGGCTCAGTGTTAGCTGATCACGGAGGTAGATCCCCTGGGGAGAAAACACGCTACCAGTCACATAAACAGGCTCGGCTTCAGTCACCTGCAGAATGTCACCCGGTCTGATGACAGGATTCGCCTGCGGCAATCCGGCCCGTAGTTCCGAGATCTTGACAATCTGAAGAGGAATCTTCAGGGCGTCGATAGGCGCAGCATCTGCTTCCTCGCCGGGTTGAGGACACATCACCGGTTCGGTGTGAAGTATTTGAATCGTGCCCGAAGCGCGTTCAGTAAATCCCCCCGACGAAGCGATCAACTCGTTGAGCCTAACTTTGCGCTGCATTGTAAATCGCGTTGGCTGTCTGACGGCTCCAAATACCGTTGCAGGTTGACGGCTCTTTCTTTCCGCGATGCGAACACTCACTTGCGGATTCTTGATGTACTTTCCATAGGCTTCAGCAATGTCTTTTTGAAGCGCCTTTTCCGTGCGACACCTCGCCGGAATTGGAGACTCGAGAAACGGCAAGGAACTAACATTGCCGTCGCTGTCGATTTCGACTATCGCACTGAGGTCGGGTTGTCCAAACACTCTGACGTCTATTATGTCGCCCGGCCCGAGAAGGTAGTTTCTAATTCCCTGGGTGTCTACCCCTGGTGTCTGAGAAAACACCGGGGCTGCAGCGGAAGAGCTTTGCTGCTCCTGTGCCCGCACCAGGGCCGAAAAAGTAAAACTGAGCAGAATGGCGACAAAGACGGGACTTCTTTTCATAAACACCTCAGAAAACGTCAATACCTTAAGACACTTGAGCCTCTTAAAGATGTATCGAGAGAGAGGAACGATGCCTTCAGACCTGCCGAATTATCCCCGGTAATTCCCAGTAATTCTTCGACCCTGAGAATCGGGGACCGTACCCTGATTTCTATCCGACCGAGTTCGTGTAGAGTTCTTATGGCTGGATCGTCCGACCGTACCTGGAACCGCGAAGCCGGTGAAAAGTAAGTTGCAATGATTGCATAAAAGGTGATGGATGCCAAACAGTCGCAGTAGCAATGGCGTAGGCTTATAGCCCTTCCTGATGCGCGAACTGCGACACTTGGGACACCTTTGAGAAATCATGCCGCCCCGTCTCCTTCTTCATCTATTCGATCTCTCGAGGGTTCGACTTTGCCATTCTTCCGAGCACGAAGCCGAGCCTGCAACAATTCAATTTCTCGGCCAATTCGTTCCGTACTCGCCACTCTGGTTTCCTCTTTGAAGGCCTCACGGCTCAAATAAAAAAGTGCATCTTTGTAGCGATCAATAGCGCGGCGATAATGACCCTTGAACGCTGAACGTTCGGCCAGCTCGACCCAGTGGGCCACCTTAACAGACGCGATGAATTCGCGAATCGCAACGCTTGATTCAAGTAACTCTGTTTCCTGTGGATAGAACTGTAAGGCCGACTCCAGACAATGCAAAGCGCGATTTGCGGACTCAATCCTCTCTGAAGTACGAGCACGCTGTTGTGCTTCGTAGGTCAACGCGCGTGAGGAATCTCTGGCCCATGTTAGTAGATGATGTTTTCGAAGCGCACGGACGCGTTCCTGTCCTGCCCTGATAGCATTTCTTTTCTCGGATGACAAACTGCTCGATCTTAGCGCTTCGTCTGCGTTAGCCAGATAATCCTGACAAAGATGAAACACATCAAAATGCGATTCAGGATTGGAGGCGGAGTCGGCTTCTTCTGACTGTCTCTGAATAGTTCGCCAGGCAGCGGAAAGCAATGAAGTAGAATGCGTCTTCGTTGTCGGACGTTTGTGTTCACCGCTCGCGCGGACAGACGGTTCGCCTCCCTGGTCCAGGAGATAACGGGTCCACGCCCTGCGCATCACAACTTCACGCGCAGACAAAGCCACCAGTAACACTACGCTTGCGGCTAGTCCGGCAGGAATCCAGGGGGCTTCGTCACCGCCGCTCACCAGCATCCACCAGAGAGCGAAGAACAACGCCATCGCTGCCACAACTGCGCCCAGCAGATATCCGGTGCTGGAGGGCATGCGAGCTCGTGAAGCCCGTCGTCGCGCCGATTCACCAGACGTGTGCACGTGTGATCGCGCCGTTCTAGGGAAAAAATCGTCCGCGGAGTTGTTGCCCAAGTTTGTTTCTCTCAGGATATAACTTCAAACGGCCATTTCAACGTGTTCAGTGTCCTGGCCGGCGTGGAACCCGGGGGGCGCTATCTGCACCCATCTCTAATACCCTCAATAGTCGGCTTTTTAGTATTCTGCTGTCAATATATGATGGCCAGGTAGTTGATTTTTGCAGACTAAAACATCTGGTCGGCCCCCAGTCTGAACCGAACCAATTAAAGGACAAACACCAACATGGACAAAGAGTTTGCTAAAAAGACTCTGCTCGTCACAGGCGCGACCTCGGGCATAGGCAAAGCGACGGCGATGCGATTTGCTCAGGCAGGCGCTAGCATTGCAGCGGTTGGAAGAGACGAAGCGGCTCTGTCTCAACTGAAGAAAGACGTTAGTAGTTCTGGAGTTCAATGCCTGGCAATTCAGGCCGATTTGTCACTTGAAGATGGAGCCGCGAAAGTTGTCTCCAAAACCACGGAGCACCTTGAAGGAATCGACGTCCTGGTTAACGCCGCCGGTCACATTTCAACGGGCACAATTGAAAGTACGTCGCTAGAGGCCTGGGATGCCATGCTGCAGATCAACCTGCGGGCGCCGTTTGTGCTTATGCAGAAGGCTCTGCCGTCCATAATTTCGAGGGGCGGCAATATCGTCAATGTCTCGAGTGTGACTGGATTGCGGGCGTTTCCCGGCGTGTTGGCTTATTGTGTTTCCAAGGCAGGGCTGGACCAATTGACTCGATGCGCGGCGCTTGAGCTGGCAGCAAAAGGCGTGCGCGTAAATGCTGTGAACCCTGGTGTAGTGGTGACTGAAATCCATAAACGCGGCGGCATGAACGAAGAACAGTACGCGGCTTTTCTGGAGCACTCGAAATCTACTCACCCGCTCGGGCGAGTTGGCAAGGTAGAAGAAATTGCGGAGCTGATCTTTTTCCTGGCGTCGGAGCGCGCTTCGTGGATAACCGGTGCGACGTATTCAATTGACGGTGGACGTGCGCAAACCTGTGCTCGTTAGCCTTCCATCGCACTCTTAGCCTTAGGCCTTAACTGCAACATGCCCGCTTGCTCAAAAGCTCGCTCTTGAGTCGGTATCTGTATATACTCTGCGCGACATACTAATCTCCCGTTCCTATAGCCTGAACCTCATTCGACTGTTTGGAAGTCACTTAGCCATGACTAATGATCCACGAACAGCCTCCCCAACACCGATCCCAATAAAACGTTCCGGCAGCATGAATGCCATCAAAATTGTCTTCGCCGTGCTGGCTGCCCTTGTCGCTTTTCTGCTAGGCCTCATTGTTCTTTTCTTGATTGGGGTTGAGACAGGTCCCGTGGCGCTTATGATTGGGCTCGTGTCTGCCACTGTGCCGGTTCCGCTTTATCTGATTCTTGTTCTCTGGATTGACCGCTATGAGGCTGAGCCGGCCTGGATGTTGGCGACGGCGTTCTTCTGGGGCGCGCTGGTGGCAGTATTCTTCGCTTTCCTGCTCAATACTGCCAGCGACCTTGCAGTTCGGGAAATGACCCATAGCGTTATCGCGGGACGAACCTTTGCAGCCGTCATTTCAGCTCCCATCGTGGAAGAGAGTGCAAAAGCTCTGATCCTTTTTATCTTCTTCTTCTGGAAAAAGGACGAGTTTGATGGCGTCATCGATGGCATTGTCTACGCTGCAATGGTTGGGCTCGGCTTTGCGATGACGGAGAACATTCAATACTACGGCAGGGCTGTGGTCGAAGCAGGCGGCCGGCTCACAGACGTTTTTATTCTGCGCGGAGCGTTGGCTCCCTTCTCTCATCCGATGTTCACAAGCCTGACTGGAATCGGACTGGGACTGGCCCGGCAATCAGCAAACAGCGCAATAAAGTGGATTGCGCCGGTGCTGGGCCTGCTGGCAGCAATTTCAATGCATAGTATCTGGAACGGTTCGGGAGTACTCTTTGGTGATGTCGCCTTCATTCTCACCTACATTGTCGTTATGATTCCCGCATTCTTTATCATGCTCACCGTTATTATTCTCGCACTGCGGCGCGAGGGTCAGATCGTCCGCGAGTATTTAGTCGGCGACTATAAAGGCGGGCTACTTACTCAACAGGAGTATGACCGGCTCTGTACAATAAGGGGTCGGATGGGCTCTTCCCTTAATGCACTTTCACGAGGTGGGTTCAGCCATTGGCAAGCTGTCAGGCAATTGAATCAGACAGCTAGTGAACTCGCTTTCCACCGTTCTCGCATTGCCCGTGGCATAATCGCGGCCGACGCGCAAGAACGTGAGGCCGCGTACCAGCGAGCGCTGCAAGATCTGTTACGCAGGATGCGCACTAACTGAAAGCCCATACTCAGATAACAAAGTTCGCCCATTTTACTGCGATTGACTTATACTAACCGTCGCAAAGCGAAGGTGGTCTTTCCCTCGAACTGATGAGAGTTCAACTCCTACCAAGCACCTTTGATAGTCAGGGCCACGCTACCTCCGAACAACGTCTGACATGTTTTCTCATCGACGAGTGTGTTGCTGTGGACGCCGGCAGTATTGCCCTTGCGCTCACTGGTGAGCAGCGGGAGAAAGTACGTGACATAATTGTGACCCACCCTCACATGGACCACATTGCCAGCCTGCCGATTTTCATCGACGATCTTTTTGAAACACTAAAGAGTCCGGTGCGCGTCCACGCTACCCCGGAAGTGATCGAGCTATTGGAGCGTGACATTTTTAACTGGAATGTCTATCCGCGCTTTTCTGAACTGAAAAATGCTTATGCGCCGGTCATGCAGTACGTGCCGATTCCGGCCGGCGAAGAATTTCAAATCGCCCATCTCACCGTGACAGCTGTTGCCGTTAATCACATCGTACCCACTGTAGGACTGGTCGTTTCGGACGGCAAAAGCATTATTGCATTCAGTTCCGACACCGCTGAGACCGACGAGTTCTGGAACACTATTAATCGCGCTCCGCACATTGACGCTCTGCTAATTGAGGCATCCTTTCCAAATTCAATGGCAAAACTGGCTGAGGTTTCTCGCCACTTCACGCCGGCTTCTTTACAGCGAGATCTACGCAAGCTGACTCACAATGGGCTGGACATTCTCGCCGTCCACATAAAGCCCGCTTATCGACAAATGGTTATCGATGAACTAACTGCGTTGAATATTCCTCGGCTGGCGGTGATGGAGCCGGGTAAGACTTATACGTGGTGAGCTTTTACGGAACAGGAAGCGGTAGCGACCTGATCCGACACTCAACTTAACCTCGAAGGTGTAATGGATCGAGAGTTGCGTGTGGCATCAGGTCGCTACCGCTGCCTGTTCTGTAACAGCTTCGCTATCGTAGTTGCGTGTGGGATCAGGTTGCTACCGCTCCCTGTTCTGTAACAGCTTCGCTATCGTAGTTGCGTGTGGCGTCAGGTCGCTACCGCTCCCTGTTCTGTAAGGCTATCGTGAGTTGAGTGTAGCATCAGGTCGCTACCGCTCCCTGTTCTGTAACAGCTCAATATCGTAGTTGAGTGTAGGATCCGGAGCTACCGCTGCCTGCTCTGTTGAGGTGTGGACGTTGTCACAGGATCAAACTCTCTCTGAGCATGTTCGCCTGCGATCTCGTGCAAAGTCACACGCCCGCTTGGAAGTAGTTCTTTCACGCGTGCTGTACGTTGCTCTCGATCGCGTCCCGGCATTAACTCGGCCCGGAATGTCACAATCATTCCAGGTCGCGCCCAGACATTGGCTGGTCTATTTGCCGCGCGTCGTGAAATGGGTCCCTTTCGCTTCTTCTTCAAAAATGTACCAGCGGCACCAACCGCTCCGGCAGCCAAAGCCAGACCGCCTAGCATGCGTTTGGTACTTTTCTTCATTCCTTATTCAGTGAGCAGCGGGGGCTGATTCGCAGAGCGGATCCAGTCTTGCCGTAATCGTTGGCAAACCACTGAGAGCCTTCTCCGCATTCATTTGCGTGAAGTGGGCCCACTCGGGAGGAACATTCGCTTCAGCGAAGATTGCCTCTACCGGACACTCGGGAACACAAGCATCACAGTCGATGCACGTTTCCGGATTGATATGCAACATATCATCATCGAGGTGAAAAGCCTCAACTGGACAAACCAGAGCACAGTCAGTGTAACGACAGTTAACACAGGGTTCTGCAACGACGTAAGTCATTCAGATGCGTTCTCCTTGGAATTTGAGTGCACACGCCATTCATGCCTGTCACTTCAATTGGTTAAAGACACCTATATATTAAGCATGAATCATAAACTTTTAAAAGACGGCAGAAGTATGAAAACTCCGGCTAAAAAGGGAGGTCATTGTAAGAGACCTACAGTCAACTACGAAAGCGAAACTGTTACAGAACAGGGAGCGGTAGCGACCTGATCCTACACTCAACTACCATAACAGCTGTTACAGAACAGGGAGCAATACGATCTGATACTACAGATCGTCTAGAAAAGCGGACTTGTCCGCCCCCCATGAGCCGCATTCAACGGGCAGGCGCACAAGTGCGCTTTCTAAACCGGTCTCTGAATTGCCCTTGTAAGAGTCCGTTTAGAAAGCGGACTTGTCCGCCCGGGGTGGGCAGCATGCAACGGGCAGGCGCACAAGTGCGCTCTCTAAACGGATGTATATTGTGTCTATGGTTTCCGGTTCTGCGGAGCCTGATGCCAAGTGTGAACCGGTTTGCCGGTCGAGAAATCGTAAAAGACAAGATCGCTCTTAGTTAACATCTTTGTGAGCAAAATGATCTGGCCGGTATGCATCGCGAAATGCTCTGTTACGTGAAAGATTGCTGTTAGGGCAGTCACTTCAGTCCCTTGTATCCGGTATTTATCGAGCAATCGCACCGGGTCGAATCTCTCCAGGGCTTGGTCTACGTCTACCACGGTCCCTTTCAGCCGAACCAGTAGTTGATCACGAGGGATCACTGTTCGTTCGTCAAACTCGGTTTGTCGTTGACGGTCATCAGTGGCCCCACCCAAGCCGCAGACTATCCACTGGCTCGCGTTTCCTGAAATGTGAAGCAGAAGATTGCCGATACTGTTGGATTCGTCGTTTGGACGCCACCATACCTGCTCATCCGTCAGCCTCTCCACGCAACGCTCAATCTTTGGGAGATACTCTTCTCTTAATAGTTCGCGAGCGTTTTGAATAAAAGCCAGCGAAACGGAAGCCAAAAAATCAGTTGGAACGCTTTCATCTGAGGTTGTCATGGCAGAAAGCTATAGCCACCGACGAATGGTGTCAATCGGAGCTGGAGCAAGAGCAACTCGATACAACGTTCGAGTTGCCATTGACACTTTCCTGAACGGAAAGGCTTCTAAAAGGAAGTTGAGCTTGGGTCCGCTACTATTAACGAGTGCGCCTTTAGGCCTCGCTGGGTCGAGGATTCTTAGGAAGCATCAGTTTGATTGCATTGGCGGTTTCCACGCGGCGCTTCTGCTGTAGCTCATTAACCCAATTGGATACGGTTTGAACCATTTCGCGCGCGGATTGTGCGGTATTGTTTCCTTTAGACGCAGGCTTTGGTTTACGAGCCCGCTCGTCTTTCTTGATGATCTTGATGGTTTTCTTTTCTGACATTTCAGCCAACTTTAGTTTTTCTGGCCCAAAATAGCGCTTGTGTTGATAAAACGATTTTCCTCGTCTGGAGTTCCGTAATTCTTGGCGGTCACCTTGAACGGCTCTTACTCGGGATCTTGCGTTTCTACAAGCAAACAGTAAGCCACGAGGCGAACCGGACGCTTCTTGAATTCTCCTAACAAGCAATTACGAAAAAGCTGAGGTAATCGGATGTCTCTTACGGCGACAAAGTTGGCTGGCGGTGCTCGGTAGCGGACTAACAGGGCCAGTACTAATACGTACATTCTTTCGCAGCCATGTACGATTTTTCCACCAGCGGCTCCGTCTTGGCTAAAGGCTTAGGGTGCCTGCTCTCCATATCGAGCTGCCAGACCTTCTTTTGAGTTTCATAGATTAGAAAACACAGACCCACTGCCGCGCCGGCGTTCGCCCATTTTAGTCCGCTGATCATGTGTCTGGTGCCAAACGAAATCAGTAGCCCGTTGATGATGATCAGCGCCAACCTGAACTCAGTCGGTCCGAATTTTAGGTGGCTAATCTTGAGCTCTCCTAATGCCGCAAAGGCGAGAAAGGTGCTGAAATCGTAGGCCGCAAAGAGAGCCAACATCAACAGCAGTTGAAAACGCGATCGCTCGGGAAGAATAAAGGAATAACCGATGATCACCGAGCACAGAAAGAAGTAGTCGAAGAGGTGATCCATGTAATACCCCCACCTCACCAAGCCCGTATTACGATACTTTCCAACCTTGCCATCGTAGTGATCTGTCACCCAATGGAGGGCTATCATCAATGAAACCATCCAAAGCCAGCGGATGTTCCTTGCCGCCAGGAAACTGAAAACCAAAATCATGAGCGACCACACGAGGCTCAGCATGGTCAGATGATAAGTCTCCAGCCATTTGGGAATCCTGGGAATAACTATTGGCGTGAGGCGGCGTTCAAGAGGAGAAAGAAAGGATGTGTTTGTCTTATGGGCGCCGGCGAACTCAGGTTTTTCTGTCATGTTGTGAAAACTACCCCTTTTGATCTGCTAACTTTTCAGAGCAAAGTTAAGGCCGTCGGCAGTTCTTGCTAAAGCCAGGGGCTGGCAGACCAATTCTGGCGGTAAAAGGCCTATCTGAACAGCTTGCTGTTTTCAGACCGTCGAAACGGAACGACCGGAAAACCCTGGATTCTTTCACTAGAAGGATTTTTACGACAGGGAATTTCGGAGAATGATGACCTTAATGCCCCAGAAGGGCAGAAACGCCACAACGCAAGAGTCAGGTTAGACCGGTGCTGTCTAAATGAAAACTACTGACTGCGAACTGGGAATATCGAAACGGCGACGGCAACGCTTGCAGGCTAACATGTCGTCGATTCGCACCATATAGTCCCGCGATTTCTGGTAACGCAGTTTATCCTGCTCGTTAGCACCGCGAGGAGGAGCTTGCTTTTTTGTACGCTTCATCCAGCGAACGTCATATTCGGCGCGTTCGCGACAGTGAGGACAGCTGTAAGTCGCTTTTTTTGATTCCTGCTTTTCATCAAAGAAGTCTTGTTCGTTCATGATAATCCTTGACTAGCATCTCGTGGGTGAGGTACCCGCTTGTGTAACGATTGGTTCTATCTTTCACCCAATTCTCGCAAATAACGAAAACTGTAAATCCCGGTGTCGTGTCCATCGCTCCAGCGAAAATTGAGTGCGTACCGTCCTACAATATTGATATCTACTATCGTTAACTCTTCAGAAATAGATTCGGGCTCTAACACCCGCTGCCCTGTCCACTCGTTAACACACTGGGCGCAAGGGCAGGCACGTCGCAACTCAGCCGCGGTATAGCAGCAAACGCAGTCGTCGGCCCAGGTGATACGCAGGGCGGAATCACCTTCCTGTTTAATCTCGCGCGGCTCAATCGCCGGTCCTCGCCTTTCCGCTGCTTCAATCATCTTCCTACTGGGAATCCTGTTCAAGTCTACTGCCGCGCAACGCCAGCCTGACTCACAGCCGCAGCTACCGCAACCGCAGTGATCTTGAAGTGCGACGCAGTCCAAATAACCTGACCATTCCGCAAAACGATTACCTGGGGCGATTCGTGAGTCACGCCTAAGCGATCCTCCACTTCCGCTGAAAGCTCCCGCGCCCTCTGCACCTCGATCAGCGCGATTTCTCCTTCGAATTCAGCCATTTCTTCATAGGCGTTGGCGCTAATCGGACAAGTCAAACTATGTTTGAAGATAACCACCGGCCGCCCCAGCGAACGATTTGTAATCTCCTCAAATGCTTTCATATCGGTAATCTTAACGAAGTGATCTTTCATACTTGCCCCTCAGGCCCGGATAATTTAAAGCCGTGATTTGATAGTAGCTTATCGGTTTGATTCCCACAAACAGGACTGCGGCACGTGTTGGTGAGGTCGTGAAGCTCGTCACGTCAGTCAGATAGAAAACTATAAGTGCAGGGAAGCACACGAGAAGGCAAGGAAGCACAGAGACTTCAGGAATGACTCAAGAAGGAAACCTCATGGTTAGGAAGGTGGGCTTGCCCCCGCTGCTTGAAGCCACTCAACCTGAGCGGGGGCAAGCCCACCTTCCCTACCTGTGAGGCTACCCGACTCGAGCTAAAGGATCGTGGCGCGGGGCAAACTCAGTGCCAGTCACCGACAAGAACAAAGGGCGCCCAGTAAAATGGAGCGCTGTATTTCTTCCCGGCAATCATCGCGAGCTGCGCTTCGCGCATCGCGGCAGAGGCTGAAACGCTGGACGGTGAAGCAGCTGGAGCTTTCAGCAAGCGTTTATAAAAGTCCGTCATTAATTCGGCGGTCGATTTGTCTGCGACCGACCACAGGCTAACGCCGACAGTCGGCGCGCCCGCATACATAAACGCGCGCGTCAGGCCCATCACACCCTCGCCTCGTCTTTCTTTTCCCAACCC
Source organism: Pyrinomonadaceae bacterium (assembly GCA_036560225.1). Lineage (GTDB taxonomy): Bacteria > Acidobacteriota > Blastocatellia > Pyrinomonadales > Pyrinomonadaceae > PSRF01. The sequence continues at coordinate 35,900 of DATBRN010000020.1, forward strand.
CGTCTCGCATGCCGAAAGCATCACGAGCGGAGAGCCGAGCCGAAGGTTAAAAACTTCATCAGTGCGTAAGAATCCGTCTTCATTCTTCTCCCCAATCAACGACAACACCAGGCCCGTGAATTGCGGCCGCTCCGCATTCAACAAGCCGTGGGTAGCGATGTGCACGACGCGATACTTGCTGACATCGCGCGTCTCAAGATTGTCTTCGCTGGCATCAAGATCGAGCCAAACGTCTGCTTGAGTGCCGGAGGACTTAGCCAGTTTGACAATTTGCTCGGCTTCAGTCCGCGTGCCAGCCAAACGCGCCAGCGGCAAACCCTGCATCTTCCCGGAATCGGCGACGGAAGAAGTGTCCTGTCCGGCAACATCGGCCAGGGCGCTTTGGATTCCCAGTCCGCGCGTATCAGCGGTAGTAGAGGAGGTGTTGCCGTGAGCCCGCGCATCGTTAGAATTGAAAACCGGATCCGCCAATATCAGCATGGTCCGTCCCGCCTGATTGTGATCCTGTTGTCTTATCGCACCGATCACCGACGCGGAGGGTGAATAGATGATTTCATTCGTCTTGATCAAATACGGCAGCGACGAGTAGTCGGCAGTGTCCGCAGATTTCACCATCGCTTCGAAAGGAACGTAGTTTAGTGCGCCATCAGCGACAATAAGCAGTCGCTTCTCTCCGATCACTGACGCGGCCGGCTCGACCACTGCTTTGTAAAGCGAATTAGAAGCCGGGATGAAAGACGCGGCGTCCTCGGCGAAAGGAGTAGCACTGATTCCCAATCCACGAGAATCTGCCACATCGATGCCAACAATCCGTCGCTGCAGTTTGGAAGGGATTAATTGTGCGCGAAGATTGGTGGCCAGCTTGTCGAGATCCGGGCGGGCAGGCAACTTGTACACCGACACTCCGTTCTTCGTTACCGCCCACAGATAGGAAGCCTCGGATCCGAGACTGTATTCGAGCAGCACCGTTTGGTCGTCGAGCACATTGCTTTGGACCTCAGCAAGTGACAACGGTTTGCCTGCTGTAAGGCTTGCGTAACGCGGGCTGGCAGTTCTTATCTGGTTCTCGATCTGATCAAAATCTGTCTGGAGTTTTTCGAGCTCAGACTCCAGGTCCGAAGGCTTTTTCTTGTCCTTGTCCGCCGTCAAACTGATCCCCGTGAGCTCCTCGGCAATTTCCTGTTGACGGTCGAGGTTGTCCTGTTTGCGTTTGAGTAATTCCGGAGGAATGCCTTGAGTGATTGAGCTGCCTGTCTCGCTGAGAAGGTCCAGCAGTGAGCGTGAACGCGACTGTTCGGTGACTTTAAACGCTTCCGCGGCGTAGTCGAGAGATTTTCCCGATAGTGGCGCGCCGGCGGCCGGCGAAGCCATCAGGGCCATCTCGGCAAGCGCGCTCGCGGTCTCGTCGTAAACGGCTTTGGTCGTGCCGAGAAAAGTAGTGCGTGCTTCATCTGCCCGCAAACTGCCGGCACGCAGAGTTTCGATCGCCTGAATCGCATCCCGATAGTTTTTCAGTGACGACTCCCGCAGCGAAGTAGATTTCTTCACATCGTTTTCCTGAAGTGCCTGAAGCCAAAGGCTCCTGCCCAGTCCACGTTGGGCCGGCCAGATCAGGTCGATACGCTTGTCTTCCTGGGCCCCCTTGATTGCTTCGGTGTACAACTTGCCGGCATCTTTGAGCCGCACTTGGGCCAAGGCAACGTCACCCAGGCTCGTTCTGGCTGCCGCACGGAAACGACGTGTCTGTCCCAGCTTCGTAATTCCCCCGAGACTGCTGCCAGCAGCATCGAGAGCGTTCTCAAAATGCTTCTTGGCTGAGTCGAAGTCCTTTTGCGCGTAGGCCAGGCGTCCCATACCCAGCTCGTAACTGGAATAGACAATCGAATCGCGATACAGATCGAGCTCTTTCTTGGCTTCCAGCAAGCCGACAGCCGCGCTGGTGGGCGCCGCTACCTCGACCTTCCCGGTTGAAATGCTGCCCAGCATTCCTCCCAAACCGCCGAAGCGACGGGTGGTCCTGGACGCAGCACTTTCAGGTTTCTTTGCTTGCATCCGGCTGTAAGCCGAACTCGCTTCCGCAAGCCGGCCGAGCCGAAAATTCACGTCGCCGATCTTTGCCAGCATCAAGTTTGCATTGAACTTGTCGTCAGCGATATTTGCATTCGCCAAACGGCTGTCAACCAGGCTCGCCGCTGCAGCCGCCTGGGCCTCTTTTTTGTCGCCCAAGACAAAACCCTCTAACGCTCGCTGATAGTGATCGAGCGCTACGTTATATTGGCCCTGTCTCAAGTAAAGATCGCCTAACTCATTATTGGTGGCTGCAATGCCGTGATTGTCTTTAGCCGCAGTGTAAAGTTTGAGCGCGGTTTGCAATTGACCAAGCGCCTGGTCAGCTTTCCCTCGCTTAAGCAAGCGTCTGCCCTCATGCAAAGCAACGGACGCCTGGTCTGGCTGCTGTACCGCCGTAGCAACGGACCGAGAAATCTCAGAGGGAAAAGCTGCGGCACCCAAGCTGAGCGATAGAGTTGTAGTTAAAGCAAAGCGAATGAACTTCCTGACTTTTGCGCTCACGGTAACCCTCCTCGTCTACTGCTCTTCGTTATTTGGGCTGCTCATCAAACTTACAGATTTGTGAACCAGGTCCACGGCTGCAACCAGCAAGCTTTTGCTTGTCGAGGCGGTCAACATTATTAAAGACGGTTCGGGGTCGTCTCTGTTAAGACCGATGCCGCGAGTGGCTGCCCGATGTTCAGCGGAAGTCTGCGCTTTACCTAAGCCTTCAACCTTGGCGACACTGAGTGGCTCATTCAGTTCCTTCTGAATCTGCGCCCAAATATCAGCGCCTGGATGCCAGGGACACTTTGCATTGCTTTCGCGACAATAGCTAATAAGATCATCCTCGATGGGAACTGCCGACAAGGGCTCGCGGGTGAAAACGAAATAAAGCTTTTCAGCACCAGCGTGTTCGTCAAAGGTCAGCCATCGCAGTCTTTCTTCGGCAGCAACGCTCGAGGGAATCTCAAAAGGAACGTGGGCCTGAAAGTAATTACCGGCTTCGTCCAGTTCCGGGTCAGGATAGATCATTACCGGTTGCCCGCCATCAGTAGTGTTGAAGACATAAAGGTAGCCGTCGGCGTTGGTCTCGATCAAAAACCGGACGTGATCGCCTTTATGAAATTCATGTGACGGATCCGTACGAACTGCCAGTCCGTTTGAGTCGCGCATGAACAGGGTCAAGCCCAGACCCATGCGTGCGGTGTTAACTTTGGCTGGAGTCCCGGCGGTCGACGATGGACCACTCTTGTGAGTGACGCTGGAATTCGGCGTAGTGGTTTTTGGACGCCGGTGGCTCGGTCTAGCCGTGGAGGTCGACTTATTGCTTCGGGGCGTCGCTTTGGGCCGGGTGGTGAGGAACGAGCCGCGGACGTCGTCGTCCTGCTGGGCTATAGCCAGCGACGGCAGCAAGCCGCCGAGCGCAATCAGGAAACTAAGAAAGATGATCTTCGTTCTCATAAGCAAAACTTCTCCTTCGAACTAAATACGATTCTCGGTAAAAATGGGATTCATTTGTGCGGGATCCGAACTTCAAAAACAACCGGAGAGCCCGAATTCTTTGACTGGGGCACCTTTACGGTAACGAAAGGCGCTTTTACATCTTTGTCGTTTATCTCGATTACAGGTTCGCTCGTTTTGTGCTTTGCCAGAAAGTCCCTTATTTCTGCCTGTTCTGTTTCGTTCAAGGGCTCTCCCGTTGCCTCGGAGCTCAAAAACGCCGGGGCGGACAGCGGCTCAGGCGAAAAAATTATGGTGTAGTTTTCAGTGCCTCGTTTCTTATCAAGTTCTATCCAATGTTCATCGCCGCTGGGAAAGCTGAAATCGCTCCCCTTTGTAACCTCATTGGTTTTCAACCCGGAATCCGCTGCCGGCTTCGCGGTCAGGAAAGCTGTTAGTTGACTTTTCTTGCCAGTGCCAATGATATAGAGGTACCCATCCGCGTCCAATTGGAAATGGAATTTGAAAGAGTCTCCGGATCCCAACGGGACCGCGCTCGCAACTCGCATCGGCTGGGCCACGCTTGCGTTTGGCAAGACTTCGAGCCAGTAGCGGCCAACCTCGGTGGTGGGTGCCGCAGTTCCTGAAGTTGTAGTCCCGCGGTTTCCACTAGCTTTGTTGGTCGTCTCGTCAGGTTTCGTTTTCAACCAATTCACGGCAAAGAATCCGCCAACCGCCACGACTACCAGAATCAAGATAAGAACGCCCGCACCAACAAAAACTAGCGGATTGCGACGTTTTTTTTCGGGTAGCCCTTCGGGTAGTTTCTGCGGAACAACCACCTCCGCACGGGCCCTTGGGGTTTGCGGAACTGTGATGCTTGATGCCATGTCGTCCACAGGCGCGGCGAGCGGCGTCTGCTGCTGCGGCGCGGGACGTTCAACCGGCAAAGGCTTGACCGGCGCCGGAATTGAAGGAGGGGTTGTAGGAACGGGCTCGGCAGTGACGATGGTTGCGGCGTTTACGTCTGACTTTGTATTGAGGGCACCGGGGCTTCCTTGCGTATGCGCCCAGGACCTTTCTGGATAAGGCATGTCAGGCAATGTTCTTCCACCGGAAGCGGAGCTGGGCGAGCCGCCCAATCCATCCCGCAGCTGCGCAGCTAGATCGCCCGCCGTTGCCTGTCGGTCGGTGCGGTCTTTCGAAATGGCGCGATCAATGGCCTCGCTGAACTCTCGAGGAACATCCGGGACCTTTTCATACAACGGAGGCGGCTTAACTGAGATATGTTCTCGTCGTAATTCATGAAGCGTCATCGCCGAATAGGGACGCTTTCCTGTAATCATTTCATAGGCCACTAAGCCTAGACTGTAGATGTCCGTTCGACCATCGATCTCCGGATTCCCGTCGCGTGATATTTCGCCCCACTGTTCCGGCGACATGTAGTAAGGTGTGCCGAGAACCTGCCCGGCCATCGTAAGCTCCGTTGTGCCACTACTATCACCGCCGGCGATCTCCCGCATTTTTGCTATCCCAAGATCGAGTAGCTTTATCGAGGACCCGCCGCCGGTAGTGGCCTTGCCGATCATTATGTTTTCTGGTTTGAGATCGCGATGGACCACACCCATCGCGTGCGCCGTATTCAAGACGCTCATGATGGGTTCGAGAATTTCAAATGCTTCAGCAGCAGAGAAATGCCCACGCTGCTTCAACTCCGCATCAAGGGTGTGACCCTCAACAAACTCCATCACCATATAAATGGTGCCGTCGCTCGCTGTCCGTAGATCGTAAACGGTTACGGCATTGGGATGACGAAAGCGTCGAGCAGCCTGTCCTTCGCGACGAAAGCGACGCAACCACTCCGCATTGTTGCGCACCTCCGGGGGCAGGATTTTGATAGCCACGCGATCGCCCAACAGTATGTGACGTGCAAGATAAACTGCTCCCATACCGCCCTTGCCAAGCAGGGATTCAATTTTGTACTGGCCATCGAGCACCGTACCTACGATAGAAGACGGATCATCCTCAAGCACCTCCCCATCAGTGGGGCAGAAGCTCATACTATCGTCGTACTTTGCTTTGCAAACTGTGCAGTATTTCATGCAGGGTTAAAAAGGACGTAACACCTTGAGATGAAACTCTTTACGAGGAATTTCAAAGGGCTGCAACTCGTCTGATCACGTTCGTTTTGTCAGCGTTCCGTCCATTTCCAGGGAGTGCCGGAGGCAGGTAGTTTAACATACGAAGCGCGCATTGATGATTCCGCAGAAGAGTTGGAGGCGTTCCGGGTCGGTGTTTTCAAGCGCTCTGAAGGAATTCAGAGCTGAGCGTAATGCAGCACAAAGCGTCTCATTAGCAGCCCGCTAAACGGCCTTGCGAATCCTTTCCATTCTTTCCGGCCGAGTCTCCAACAAACGATGCTCGACTTCTCTTAATCGTTTCAACGTCGTGCCGTATAAATCCGGCGGGCATATTCCTCCACCATACGGTCGCTGTTGAACTCGGGAACAAGCGTGGCAATGGAACTCTTCATCATCGCAATCCATTTTCGCGGTAGACCTTCGCCGTCGCTATCATAGTACAGCGGCACCACCTGCTGCTCGAGCACGCGGTAAAGCGATTCGGCGTCGCTCGCATCCAGTTCCGTTTCGTCGGCGCTTGCGACCTCGTTGCCAATCGCGAATCCGTTTGTGCCGTCATAGCCTTCTAGCCACCAGCCATCAAGTACCGACAGATTCAGTCCGCCGTTCATCGCTACCTTTTCTCCGCTGGTGCCGGAAGCCTCAAGTGGCCGGCGCGGAACGTTTAGCCAAACGTCTACGGACTGCACTAACTGGCGCGCTATTTCATGATCGTAGTCTTGCAGAAATACCGACCTGCCGCCCGCTCCCGCACTGGTTTTCCAGCGCGCGACCTGCTGCAGGATCAGTTTCGCACCCTGGTCCTGAGGGTGAGCCTTTCCCGCAAACACGAATTGGACCGGACGGTCGGCGCTGTTGATAATTCTAAGAAGCCTTTGCGGATCTTTCAGCAATAGATTCCAACGCTTGTAGCCCGCCACGCGTCGCGCAAAGCCAACGGTCAGCACTCGAGGCTCGAACATAGTCTGCGTAGTGTCGATGGGGTGGTGCAATTCGCTGCTATTCGTACGTCCCAGAAATGACCGTTGGCGAATAAAAGCGATCAGACGTTCTTTTAACAGCAAGTGTGCGGCCCACAGTTCCTCATCAGGAAGTTGTGTAATCGCCCGTGCCCAGGTAGCCCGGTCACGCAATTGCAATGACCAATCCGCGCCGATGTGTTTCTCGAAGAGCGACCTCATCAAAGGAGCAATCCAAGTGGGCGCGTGGACGCCGTTTGTGACATGGGTAATCGGAACCTGCTCAATCGAGTGTTCAGGCCAGAGCCTTTGCCAGAGAGCGCGCGAAACCTCGCCATGTTTGCGACTGACTCCGTTTGTAGAGCGGCACATTCTGATCGCCAAAGGCGTCAAGCCGTAGGGCTCGCTGGAATCGTTAGGATCGCTGCGACCTAATGCCACAAACTCTTCATGCGTTAAACCAAGTTCTTTCTCATAGCTTTCGCCAAAGGATCGCGTTAACAGATCAACCTCAAACTCATCATTTCCGGCGGCAACCGGAGTGTGAGTTGTGAATACGCAACGCTCGCGAACCAGATTGGCTGCTTCCACAAAACTCAACCCTTGCGATTGGATCAACTCGCGAGCCAACTCGAGCGTGAGGAACGCGCTGTGCCCCTCATTCAGATGAAAGACCTCGGGTTGAATATTGAGCCTACGCAGTAAGCGCACGCCTCCGATTCCCAACAGCATTTCCTGCACGATACGCGTTTCCCGGTCACCGCCGTACAGGTGGCCGGTCACCCAGCGATCGGTCTCCTCGTTTGCTCCGATGTTTGTGTCGAGAAGATATAGTGGTATTCGACCAACGTCAGCGCGCCAGACCTGGGCACGCACAGTGCGATCGCGAATCAGTACTTCGACTAATAGTGGCTCGCCGTCGTCCGTTTTGATGTGGTGAAGCGGTAGCCGTGTGGGAACAGTCTCTCCATAAAACTCTTCCTGCCAGCCTTCGCGGCTGAGACGCTGCCGGAAATATCCGTAGTGGTAAAGAAGACCAACCGCGACCAGTGGCAGGCTCAGATCACTTGCCGATTTGAGGTGGTCTCCAGCAAGCACGCCAAGCCCGCCCGAGTAGAGAGGCAACGAATTGTGAACGCCATACTCTGCGCAAAAATAAGCTACGGGGTGTTCCGCACTAATTGCAGAATTCGTGTGCGTCGGGCCAGCATCTGGGTTCTCAGATTTGAGATCCAGGATCTGAGATTTGAAATCTGAGATACGAGATTTGAAATCTGCCGCCAGACCCGCGGTCGCAGCCATGTACTGGTCGAACTGTTCCGCCAGCCTGCGCACTCGTTCAACGTAGACCGGATCCGTGGCCATCTCGGCAAGACGATACTGGGAAACCTTTTCGAGTAAGAGCCGAGGGTTGTGTTCGCATTCATCCCAAAGTTCGGTATCCAGATCACGAAAGACGCCGGGGCCTTCGGAGGACCAACTCCACCAATAATTCCAATAAAGCCGCTCCAGAGGCCTTAAAGGAGCGGGTAATGTCGAGGTTTCAGCCAAGGTTGTTGTGTCGGGGCGTTCGATAGTTTCGATCATGCAATGAGAATAACCATAGGCGTGTGCGTGTCAGCGGGCTTCCGCAGTCTGCAGACTGTGCCTAACCCTGCGCCGTCAATTTAAAAACAAAGCGGTTCTTATAACACAACTCGACGCTCCACCAAATTCATTGCGTTATTGGTCATCTGATGTCCGATAAGCTTTAGCTTGTCGTGACGCCGCGAGTAGTGGATCGGTTGGAGCAAACAGGATCGCGTCTGCACCTGCGGCTGTGCCGCCACACAGTGCGGTAAGGCTCCGCCTTACCGGGAAGAATCTAAATTAACTGGAGGCTACGCCTCCTCTGAGGCGCAGCCTCAGAAAATTAAACTGCGGTGTCGGAAAGGCGGAGCCTTACCGCACTCTGCGGCGGCATAGCCGGCGCGGGTTGATGTCGTGTATCTCTTATTTGAATTTATGGTTCTTCAGGAAGGCATCCGCATCGCCGCGTTGAAAGAAGATGAAACGGACTTCCGCCGGCACGTCGTTGCTTTCGAGGAATTCCATGACCGCCACCGACGAAACAGCCGCCGCCTCGAATGCAGGATACCCAAACGCTCCTGTGGAAATTGCGGGAAACGCTATTAACTTCAACGCGTGGGCGGCCGCCAGTCGCAATGAATTCTGATAACAAGCAGCCAGCAGCTGTGCTTCCTTTCCACCATGCTGCCCGTAGATTGGCCCAACCGTGTGAATGACATATTTCGCAGGTAAGTTTCCCGCTGTAGTGATCACGGCCTCCCCGGTGGGGAGACCGTCCAGGTATTTTGTTCGCCTGATTTCTCGGCACGCGTCAAGAATCGATTTGCCTCCAGCATGATGAATCGCCCCATCGACTCCGCCGCCGCCCAAAAGCGTGGAGTTAGCGGCGTTAACAATGGCATCAACATTCTGCCGCGTGATGTCGCCGACAACTACAATCACACGTCCGCCAAGGAGTTTTTGTTGCTGTTCAGCGTTCAAGCGTGGTTTGTATGTTTATCGCATTCAAGCCAGCGGGCAGTCGCCCGCTACCCTAGACTGAGGTTGTGTAACGTTCTTACTTGCGAAGCAAGCCGAAGCTTTAACCTTAGGCATTCTCGTCGGAAGCGCGCTCGGTAGGAGAAAATTCCTCGTCGCGGGGCTTGACCTCGATCTCATCAAACATATCTTGACGACGGAGTGCTTCGGCCACGCCTTTCGCTTTCAGCTCGCTTAGCGGATGGCTGCCATCGGCGCTGGCGATCTCGAAAAGCCTTTCGTCGAGCATCACCACACCCAGCGAGCCAAGCGTTACACCAGCCGTAATTTGTATCTCATCCATGTTGTGGATTTTGAAATGACCGTTCTGTTCGACCCAGTCCTCAATGAAGGGATCACGAAGAGCGTGTTCGGCTTCGGACTCCGAAAGATACGCCCCCTCAACAATGAGACAGTATTCGCGCACGTCGCCCGTCAAATTACCAGCAGATTACGCGTGAGCCGCCAGTGATACCTGGTGAGCCAGAAGAGTGAGTTAGAACTACCATTGCAAATTCATTGAGCAGTTTACCACTATGACACTGCCGCTGTGCCATAATTCGCGCCAGACGGCGCCTGTTTTTCCCCAACTTTAGCACCGCACTTCTCCCCGATCCAAGCAGAAAATGACGTGACGAAAAGTGTTAGTTTGCAACTTCTATTACCGGCCACAGTTAGGTTTGTAAAAGCGCTTACATGAACGAGCAATTTGCGCTACAACCGAAAGAAAAACACCGCCGGAGGAAGTCCCCCCGGCGGTGTTCTTGTTCTCAGAATTAAGGTCTATCGTGTAGGTTAACGGGCTCGAAAAACTTACTCCTTACGACGGCTCGTTGAGCGTTCGCGTCAAGCGCTCGAAATAAGAGTCGAAAGTGACGAAGCCTGTGATTCCTTGAAAAAAGGCTTTTCCGCCTGTGTCATCAGCCAAACGATTGAGTGAGTTTTGGCCATAGCTGGCAGCAAGCCGGCTTCGGCTGGTTAAGCCAACCCCCGGCGCATAGAAGGCATAAACGGCAACATTGCGATCGTTGGCGTGCTTGATGGCCCGCTCAAGATCGAGTGTATGAGCCGAAGTGCTGGCATCGAATCCTCGAGACGTGTCGAGTCCGTCGGATATAAGCAACACCGCGTTCTTACCTTTCCAGTCAGCATTGAAGTTACGTAAAGCTTCGATCACCTCGACATAGGGATTGAAGGCCGATGCTGACGTGCTGGATCGCGGCACGCGCAATGAACGCGCAGCCTTGTCGAGATCGCTTGTGAATGGTTGTCTCACCTGCAATGTGCCAGTAGTGATATAACCAACCATCACTCGAGAGCCGCTCGGAAGCGAGCGGATGAACTCAGCGGTAACTCCAAGTTCGTTGCCTACTTGTGATACCAGGTCATCCTGCACCAGAACTGCGAGGTTAAGCGGTTCCGAAACCTGTACGGTTTTTTTGCTGTTGTTTCGTTTATCAGTGGCGTCTGTCGAGCTCGCGAAGGCCGCTGTGGCCGCTAGCGCCAGTACCAGCGCCGCTATACATGAAATGAATCTTCGATTGAACATGTTCCTTCTCCAGTTTCACTACCCAAATTGTCGCTAACTACGATGCCAAATCCTCCAAAATAGATGGCCCGAACGCCATAGTTCTTCATAGGGCTCGACAGCGTTTTTGGCCTGCTTTTACAGGCAAAGAGACAGCAAGTTCGCCGGGAGGACAGGATTATCAGGCTAGCTTGCGTTTCACCTTCCCGCTCAGATAAATTACCTTTCACCGAAAATGCAGTAGGACAGCCATTCCGGCCCGCCTTCTGATGTCACAGCGGACAGACAGACTATTTGTCCCGCACAAAAACGCTCTCTGAAAGGATTTTTTATGAAAGCCTACGCTACGGAGTTTATTCGTAATCTTGCGGTCATCGGACATGGCGACGTAGGGAAGACGCAACTGATCAGTTCTCTTCTCTACGTCGCCGGAGCCACGCCGCGTTGGGGTAAAGTCGAAGAAGGCACCACCGTTACCGATTACGATGAAGATTCCATCGCCCGCAAGATCACCCTCAATACTGCGCTCGCACATTTAGAACATCGGGATACAAAAATAAATTTTATTGACACGCCGGGATACGCTGCATTCGTTGCTCACGCGCGACCTGCATTGAAAGTTGCCGACTGTGCGCTCGTGGTCGTGGACGCTGTCAAGGGCGTCGAAGTCCAAACTGAGAAAACCTGGGCCTACGCAAATGAGTTCATAGTGCCAAGGATTATGGCAGTTACAAAACTCGATAAGGAACATGCTGATTTTGGCGCCGCGGTTGAAAGCGCACAGAAGACGTTCAGTCGGGCCATCATTCCCTTCACCTTGCCAATTGGAAAAGAGCGGGACTTCCGCGGAGTAGTGGACGTGGTTCACATGAAGGCCTATGAGTTAGGTTCGGACGGGCAGGCAAAGGAAATCGCCATTCCAAGCGAGGGTCGCGAGTACGTCGACAAAACTCGGGAGCGACTGGTGGAACTGGTAGCAGAGTCCGACGATGCCCTGATGGAAAAATACTTCGAACAAGGAACGCTTGATGAGGCAGACATACTGCCCAACATTAACAAAGCCATCGCCAACAGCAAGCTCTGCCCTGTGTTTGCTGTTTCCGGCGGGTCGCTCGTCGGTCTGCGGGCGTTGCTAAACGGGATCGTCGACTACGCCCCCGATCCGGCGCATCACGAAGCCGAATATGGCGTGCCTGTTGACGCCGGCCCGAATGCAGACAAGATTGGCCGCAAGTATGAAGATAGCGAGCCTTTTTCCGCTTATTGTTTCCGCACCATTGCCGATCCTTTCGCGGGCCGCATCAACGTCATGAAGATCATCAGCGGTAAGGTGCAGACCGATGCGAATGCACTTAACTCCACCCGAGGCACAATGGAACGCCTCGGTATGTTGCATTCAGTACAGGGCAAGCAACTCGACAAAATTCCCGATGCTCACGCTGGCGACATCATCGCATGCGTAAAACTGAAAGAGACGCAAACCGGCGACACTCTCTGCGATAAGCAAGCCCCTATCGTCTATCCGCCGGTCGTCTACCCAGAAGCGGCGATCGCCTTCGCTATTGAACCCAAGTCGCGACAGGACGAGGAAAAAATCAGTGTGGCCCTCCACAAGATTCTCGAAGAAGATCCTGCGATTCATTTCACGCGCGACGCGCAAACAAAGGAATTCCTGCTTTCCGGTTCCGGACAACTTCACGTCGAGACGGTAGTTGAAAAGTTGAAGAAGCGCTACGGAGTGGAGGTTACCCTGCATCCGCCTAAGGTTCCCTACAAAGAAACCATTACGCAACGGGCCGAAGTCCAGGGGCGTCACAAGAAACAGACCGGCGGCCGTGGGCAGTTTGGCGACTGTAAAGTGATCTTTGAGCCTATGCCACGCGGTGCTGGTTTTGTTTTCGAAGACAAGATCTTCGGGGGCGCGGTGCCGCAACAGTTCCGGCCTGCGATTGAGAAAGGCATCATCGAGGCGGCGAAATCAGGCGCCATCGCAGGTTATCCCCTGGTTGACTTCAAGGTGCAGTTGATTGACGGCTCGTATCACAACGTCGACTCCGATGAACATTCGTTTCGCGCGGCTGGCCGGAAGGCGTTCCGCGCGGCCATGGAAAAGGTTAAGCCGTCGCTGCTCGAACCAATTATGGACGTGGAGATCAGTGCACCTCAGGAGCACAGCGGCGACATTATGGGAGATCTAAATTCGCGGCGTGGTCGTGTGCAAGGCATGGAGACGAACGGCAAGAATCAGGTGATCAAGGCACAGGTGCCAATGTCCGAAATGCTTAACTATCAGTCGACGCTGAATTCGATCACGGCGGCGCGCGGATCCTTCCATATGCAGTTTTCACATTACGACCCCGTTCCCGGAAATCTCGCGCAAAAGGTCATCGACCAATCGAGGGCCGAAGGAAGAATCCGCGGCGGCGAAGAGGAAGACTGAGTGCAGACCTGTCAAAATACTGGGACCGTCACCGCACTCCAAATGAGTTACTCTTTTTGGGTCGGTTGGCCCGCGAAGGTGTAAATCAGCACCCCCTGTACTTTCGTCGGCTGGCCCGCCACTTTGGTCGGGTTAAACTTCGCATTCCGCGCGGCGGCCACGGCGGCGGCTTGCAAAAGTGGATGTCCGGAGACCGCCTTCGCCTCAGTCACATTGCCGGCTTCGTCGATAGTGACTTCAACCCTCACTTTTCCCGTAGCGTTAGCCGCTCGCGCAATCGGAGGATATGCCGGCAATGGTAGATTGGTCGCCTTGCCGTTCAGCACTCCATCGGAAATCTCTCCAAGAGACCGATACATGAAAGTGTCGCCGACTCCACCATCAGCGCGTTCCACCCCCATCGATTTGAGCGTGTAGTCCCCAGGAATCTCGAACAATGATCTTGCAGGTTCGCTGCGATCGATATTCGTCAGCCGATAACTAGATTCACCGAAACGCGGATCGCTGTGACGCGTCATCACTATGGTCTGCAACTCCTGAGAATACCAACGCTCGCTGACGATCTCGATAGGCCGCTCGTTGCCGATCTCACCCGCAGGAATTGTCACCGTGCTGCGCGTGCCCTCGGCCTCAACTCCCTCAATATTCTGCTTCCCAAGAGACTCCGAAACCGCGGCAGCGTTGCGCCAACCCCACACCAGGTTTTGACCCGGTGCTGTCTTTATCGCCAATTCCGGTCGTCCGAGTTCGCGCTCTATTTCAACTCGACCGGCTTCAAGTCGATCAGACGGTGGAGGCGCTTCGACGACAGCTCCCGCCTTAGGTTCACCGGGTGCCGGCACCTTGAACTGGAATTTAAAGTTCATTGGTGGCATCTTCCGAGCAGTGTGGGTGCGCGGATCCAGCGTATAGCTCGTGCCTGTAACCGGATCATTTATGAAAACTATTTGCGGCGCCTCGCCACCGTTTGCAAATGCGCCCACTGCTCTGATTGTTTGCTCTCTTCGCGTACGACCTTCACTATCCCGGTAGATCGCAGCCGTCGATTTATTGACGATGCGGTTTCCGTCGCTTAGTGTCTGCACACTTTCCGTTACTGCTTGCGCAGAATAAGGCGCACCTTTCACAGTCTTCCCGCCAAAGCTCATTTCCGTGGCGAGAAACACAAAATCACCGGCAAACGCCGGCGGCGGCATGCCTTGCAAATTTCCCTCAATTTCAAAACGAGTATCGCGATCTGGCGCCAGCTGCTTTTCTTTCGCTCGTTCGCGCTCGATGGTCGCGCGATCAGGCGACTGCTGTTGCTGTGCGTAGGACAAGCTCGCGCCAATGCCTACCAGAAGACCGAGGACTACGACAATCAAGATTGCAAACTTCTTTTTCATCACTCTCTTCCTTTCACCGGGCAAGTTGCCCGTTAGACTTGGGAGATTCCATCACTACTGAACGAAACGTATCGCCCGAGCAAAGCCATCGGCGCCCAACAAGACGTCTGCTTTTACACTCTCGCTATAGCGGTCCATATTCACCGGCAAACCCAAACTCAACATTGCGGAGCGCGACATTTCAATTCGTACCAGCTGTGCACCATCCTGAAGGTTAATTGGTCCAGCATAGCCAAGCGGCATGAACTGAGTAGCCACCTCGCTTTGAGTGTCGCTGGCTGTGGGGGTTGATGCCTTCGCTACCGTTTGAGAGCCTAAACTGCCTTTGCGATTGAACGAATGTCTGGCTCGGAGGTCAGGTCTTTTTGGCCTGCCAGTGTCAGGGACTTCCTTTTTTATTTTTGGCGGCAAATTGGTTGTTTCACTTTCACGGGTAGAGGGTGATTCCTTCGGTGAACTTCGTGCTACTGGATCATCCACCCGGGCGGGCTGCGAATATCGCGCTGCCCATAAGCGCAAGCCCGCGGTTCCCAACACGATCAGCAGAACGACAGCAACAGCCACCAATGAAAGATTCCAGCGGTTCCAGCGACTTTGGTTCCTATCAGCAACTGTCAAGACCGGCGACAATGCCGGCGCGGCAATCCGATCGCGGAATGCCCTCCGCAATGCCTCTTCAACACTCTCCGGCGCAGTCAACGAGCTCATCCCTTGTGCCAGCTCATCAAGGCGCAGGGTAAGAGCGCGTCCATCCTGCAATCTCAACGCACACGCGGTGCATTCGTCCAGGTGGACCAAGGCGCCCTCTGGCAAATTGGACTCCATGGTTTGATCGAGGGTGCGACCTCGTCCCAGTTCATTCACGATCTCTTCAAAGCTTTGACAGTTCATGCAAAACACCTCGCCGACTTCGGGTTGGCCGGAGCCGTTTCTTCTTCTCTGGTAGGCCGCAACTTTTCGATCATCAGGGCACGGCCGCGATGAAGTCGCGACCGAACCGTACCAACAGCACAGCCGATTACCTCGGCCGCTTCCACGTAACTCATCTCCTCCAGATCGCAAAGCGCCACGACTTCCCTGTATTTCTCAGGCAACGCCAGCACGGCTCTTCTAACTAACTCGATCCTTTCCGCTCGGGCCAGATCATCTAGTGGACCAGCCGTGGTTACCGAACTTTGATCACCGTTGGCATTGTTTTCCGAGTCCGCCTCCATTGCCACGTAAGATCGCTCATGGCGCAGGCGCCGCAACACATAGTTCCGCGCGACTCCCATCAGAAAAGCTTTCAAAGAACCACGCGATGCATCAAAGGTGTGGCCATCGCGAAGTAGAACTATGAACACCTCCTGCGTGACATCCTCGGCAACCGTCTTAGATCCAGACATTTGAAGCGCAAATCTATAAACACCCTGCTGACGCCTGCGGTACAACGCGGCGAGCGCTTCTTCATCACCAGCCAGCATTGACTGGAGTAGTTCTCCATCCGAAGGGTCTGTTTGTGCTTTCATTCCTAAATGGACTGCGCTGTGATCACTGTTAATTCGCACCAGTCAGCCAGAAAGTTCCAAAATTACCGCTGCGCCCCTTCGCAACCTTCGGTTTAGAAACAGACTTGTCTGCCTCGCTTCGTCATTGGTTCGTTTAGAAAGCAGAGTTGTCTGCCCCCCGCCAAGGGCACAAGTGCCCTAGCTAAACGGATGAATTGGGACAGGGGCACAAGTGCCCTGGCTAAACGGGTGAATTGGGGCTGGGGCACAAGTGTGCCCTATTTAAACGATCTCTTTTTCCTCTGTCTGGAATTTCTTGCGGAATTCGGGCGAGCGCCGGCGGAGATCAAGCCAATCGGAAAAGACTTCCGGCGATTGCAGCCAGATGTTTAGCCACTGCGCAATCTCCGCAGCTTCTCTTCGCTGATCCGCCTCGATAATCTTGCTCCGGGCTCGCAGAAGCGAATCCTTCCGGGCATTGGTGACGATGTCTCGTAAGTCGATCATCCCGGTCGGGTCGTTTGTCCGAAGTGCGAGTCGCCTCTCTTCAATCTTCACCATCGATTCAAACGCTGACGACAAAGTTGAAAAGTCCAGCGCCTCCCGAAACCCGAGATCGCCGACATTCTGCCAGCGCCATTTGACATCGCAGTCGAAGACTTCCGGATGTCGTAAGACCGCGCCTTCGTCGGCAACGGTACGCGCGATCGAAGCAGGGCTTTCCAGGCCACCTTCGCCAAACTTCTCACGCAGTGCCTGTTGGATCTGCTGGAGCTCGTGCGCTCCCACTGATTCGCAGTCCAGATGCTCCCAAACCTCGATGATCAGATCTCGTCTGGTACGTGCACGCCACTTAGTTGCGTCCATATTTACGATGCCGGTCCCGGCTGTTTCCCGGCCGCCCCAGGGTTACGTTAGACTTAGTCTCTCATGACGACACTGATAAATCATTTACTAATACTGTTTTTGGCATTCGCCATTGCCGCCGCCACGACCGATGCGCAAACCCAACGCGTAATCGCCCGGATTGAGTTTGAGGGACTCCAGCAGACCAAGCCCGAAGAGGCGCTGGCTACCAGTGGACTGAAGGTAGACCAACCATTCAAGGTCGAAGAGGTCGATGAGGCGGCGCAACGCCTGCTAGACAGCGGAATTTTCAAACAAATTGGCTATCGCACTCGCACAGTCGGCAACAAAATAACAATCACTTTTCAGGTCGAAGAGGCGAGAAGCGGCGACGCACCTGTAGTTTTCGACAATTTTATTTGGTTTACCGAAGAACAACTGATAAATGCGGTGCGTCGGGAAGTTCCTTCGTTTGCCGGCCGCGTGCCTAATGAAGGCAAAATGCCCGAAGCGATCACACGTGCCTTACAGCAACTTCTTGCCGATCAAAAAATTCCCGGCAAAGTGGAGTACCTCGCTTCCCAGGATCTGGCGGGCCGACTGGTGGCACACGTGTTCAGCGTAGGGGAAGTTAAGATGCCGATTTGCACGCTTCATTTTCCCGGCGCGCAGAATGTCTCGGAAGCGAAGTTGATGGAGACTGCAAAGGAGCTGGCAGATGCGGACTACTCGAGCGAGGTGGTTCGCGGTTTTGCCGGAATAAAACTCTTCGCGCTGTATCGAGAGGTAGGTCAGTTGCGCGCGAAGTTCGCAACTCCTGTTGGTAAGCCGGATCCGAAGTGTAAGAACGGAGTAGACGTGACTATTCCCGTGACCGAAGGTTTGATTTATTCATGGGGACCAACTGTTTGGTCTGGCGCGTCCGCGTTAACCACTGATCAGTTAACCGGGACACTCGGAATAAAGGAAGGCTCCGTAGCCAACGGCGTGAAGTTTGACCAGGGCATCATGGCCATAATGAAAGCTTACGGTCGTCAAGGCTTTCTGGAGGCTCGCGTGCGACCAACGCCTGAGTTTGACGATAGCGCGCAGAAGGTGACCTACCAGATCGAGGTTCACGAAGGGCCGCAGTATCGCATGGGCGCGTTGCTGTTCAAAGGACTTGCGGAAAGAGATGCTAAGGCACTGCGAGACTCCTGGCGACTTAGACGTGGCGAAATCTTCGATCAGGGTTACTACATGGATGAATTCTTCAAAAACGATGTCAGAGGCGCTATGCAGAGACTCTCCGAAGAGCGACGTGCCCTGGGCAAACCAGCACCGCGCCTTGGAGCGAAGATCGATCCAAACAGAGAGACTTTGACAGTTGACGTCACTCTAGAGCTAACAAACTAGAAACCGCCTCATGCTGCTCGGACTATCTGCCTTGGTCTTTTACCTGCCTGACTCGTTACTTATCTGTATAATGGTGCCGCAGCTTCTCTTCATCAACGGCGCAGGCCAATCTGTCAGGGATCTTGGTATACATGCTTTCTGAAACCGAAGTAGGAGCAGTCGAACACGGGAAGGCCTTTTCAACTGATAGAGTCCGCGCGTTGCTTGCACGGGCTCGAGCGGCTTTTGTCACCAAGCCGTTCTATCCTCATCCAGTCTTTCGTAACGGTCACGCACAAACTATCGCGGCGTACCTCTGGCCGCGCCGGTATCGTCCTGCTTCTGTAAACGATCAAGAAAGACTGTTTGAAGTCGCGCCAGACGTTAAGGTCCTTGCTCACTGCCGCTTGCAAACTAGCCCAACCGATCATCCGACCCTTGTTGTCTGGCACGGAATCGAGGGTTCCACTTCATCGAATTACATGCAAGCAATGGGCGAGAAGGGTTTTCGCGCTGGCTTCAATGTCATTAGAGTAAATTTCCGAAATTGCGGCGGCACTGAACACCTCACCACCACCATTTATCATGGCGGTTTAAGCGCGGATCTGAGAGCGGTGGTCAACGAGTTGATTGAAAAAGACCATACTTCCAGAATGTTTCTGGTTGGTTTCTCTTTGGGTGGGAACCTGGTGCTTAAACTCGCAGGCGAGTATGGCAACCAACCACCAAAAGAAGTCCTCGGCATTTGCGCAGTCTCACCTTCGATTGATCTCAACGCCAGTGCTGATCTTATTGTGAAACGTTCAAACTGGATTTATGAACAAGATTTCGTGCGCCGGCTAAAGAAGCGAATTCGTACTAACCATAAATTGTATCCGGAGCTCTACGACCTCACCGGCCTGGACGAGACACGCACAATAAGGGAGTTTGACGATCGTTTTACCGCACGGGCGCACGGCTTCGCCAATGCCGACGATTATTACTATCGTTCCAGCTCGCTGCGAGTCATTGATCAAATCCGCATCCCGACATTAATTATTCATGCCGAGGACGATCCGTTTATCCCTTTCGCACCGCTGCACGACCCGGCCGTGGCAAACAATCCTTACATCCTAATGCTCGCACCTAAGCAGGGCGGGCACGTCGCTTTCCTGGCCGCGGATCGGAAAGATGACGAGGATCGGTTCTGGGCTGAGAATCGCGTAATCGAATTCTGTAAGCTCGCGAATGAGTCTTCGCCGACCAATCGTCAATCTTAACGGAAGCGCTGCCGGTATTGATCCCAAGCAAGAAAAAGGCGCACCATCTCTGCCTCATTTGAGAGCTTCGAGTCGAGTTACTTGCCTTCGATTTTCTTAATCAAACGTAGGGCGTGGTTGCGCGTGATTAGCGGTAGGTGCTCGTCAGTGGAGAGGTCTGTTAGTAGTGGGACCAGCTGCTTCGGATCAGACAGACCGTTGCGCTTGAGCTGCAGTTCGAATTCTTCCATTAGCTTCGGCGTGTTCAGCGGCTGCATCTCGC